>WRII01000010.1 GCA_009782825.1 Peptococcaceae bacterium | reverse complement strand
CACCCAACCGCACCGCTTAATACAAGACACGAAATATGTCAGAATATGTCGAAGATATAATTTTGTCCTCTAACTATACAGAATTTAACACAAAGAGAGGATCAATGTCAAGCCTATTTTTTCCTTGACATTCCTTGGCAAAGCATTAAACAAGTCCTCGCCAGTCCCTTATTTACTACTTCAAAAATTTTGCGCCTTGAGTTTTCTTGCAGTTAAAGCTCAGGAACGCAGATTCGTTCTGGCCTTTGACGAATTCCCTTATGCCGCGTCAGCTAACCGCGCCTTAAAATCCATACTGCAAACAGCGATTGATCACGAATTCAAAAATACACAGGTATTCTTAATCCTGTGCGGCAGCCATATGGGGTTTATGGAGGGGGAGGTTTTGGGGTACAAAAGCCCTCTGTTTGGCCGGCGGACTGCCCAGATTAAGCTTGAGGGGTTTGATTATTATGACGCCGGAAAAATGCTGGGCAGCTTTAGCCATGAGGATAAAATCCGCTTTTATGCCTGCGTTGGCGGAACTCCCCACTATCTGGCCCAAATTAAGGGGCGCGAAACCTTTGCGGAAAATATAAAGCGCCTCTATTTCGACATGTCCGGTTATCTGTATAATGAACCGATGATGCACATGGAAAAACACTCTTAATGATGTGGCGGAAATCCAAAATCTTCTATCCAAAGGCCATTTAATGCCTGAGTATCAGGACCAGTATTATTATCTATTTTCCAAAGTTCCCTTTAGCAAGGCTGCCAGGAAAATGGAAAGCGACCGGGTTAAGCTGGTTACAGTAGATATGCTGTTTTAGTGATTAACGGGCGTTCGTACTACCCGAAATGCTCAAATTTTGAGTTGATACCTTGTACTAAATAACTTGTCCCTGCATACTTTCTAACAGAGGTTGTCTTTAATGGGGGGCTGTTATTTTGTAACTGTCCCTTTGTAAGAAAGGGGTAGAATATGAGAAGAATAAAAACTAAAGGTTTCTGTGTGCTGTTGGTGATTTTAATGATGCTGATGACGGCAGGATGTGGTATTCTAGAGGAGTTGGTAGGGAAGGACTCGGCTGCGTCGGGATTGGGCCAATTGGTGAGTACGCTGACTCAGAGTGAGCCGGTGTCCACTCAGGGGGCTGAGAATCCGGCGGATGGACGAAAACAAACGGCTACGCTCTATTTTACGGATGCACAGGGGACAAGTCTTTTTCGTGAGGCCCGTGAAATGCCGCATACGTTGAGTGTGGGGCGCGAAACGGTGCAGCAGTGGCTGTTGGGGCCTGGGGAGAAGAGCGGGCTGCGCCGGACAGTGAGTGCGTCAACAACGCTGAGGGATATCAATATCAGTGACGGGGTGGCGACGATCGATCTTAGCGGAGGGTTTTTGGAGGTGGCTGATGGGGTTCAGGCTCAGACGGCTCTGTATAGTCTGGTGAATACAATCTGTCAGTTTTCTACGGTGAATGAAGTCGTCTTGCATGTTGACGGCAAGCCTTTGGAGTCGTATCATGGTATTTTAACGACAAAACTTCAATGGAGAGAGGATTTGGTGTCGTCGGCGGGTGACGGGATCCGGGTGGAGAGCGATACGGGGACGAGTGATGATGGGAGCTTGTCGCCGAGCAGCATCAATATTTTTCAATGAGGGAGATTAGGATGGGGCCTAAGATTGGGATGTTTGATTCAGGTGTGGGCGGATTGACTGTGGCATGCGCTGTTCAGGAGCGAATGCCACAGTCTTCTCTTATTTATTATGGGGATACGGCGCGGGCGCCTTATGGATGTCGCAGCAAGGAGGAACTGTATGGTTTTGGGCGGGAGATTGTGGCGTTCTTATTGAGCCATGAGGTGGATGTTATTGTGGTGGCCTGCAATACCAGTTCGGCCCAGGTGCTGGAGGAGCTGCGGGCGATGTGTCCGGTGCCGATGATTGGGATGGTGGAGGCGGCGATTGTCATGGCGGGACGGCTGGCGCCGGGAAAAAGGGTTGGACTTATGGCGACGGAGGCGACGGTGGCCAGTGGGGCTTTTGAACGGGCGGCGGCGGTGTGGAATGAGGACCGGCCTGAGGGGGAGAGGTTGATATGGGTGGCTTCTCAGGCGTGTCCTGATTTTGTGCCGTTAGTGGAGGCGGGGCTGGCTGATTCCCGGGAGGCCTGGGCGGCGGCTCGGGTTTATGGGGAGGGAATTGTGCGGGCGCGGGCTGAGGCGGTCATTCTGGGGTGTACGCATTATCCTTTTCTGCGGGGGGGGCTGCGGCGGAGTTTGGGGCCTGATGTGGCGCTGTTGGATCCGGCGGAAGAGGTGGCGGAACGGGTTGCTGCGCTGTACGAATGTCCGGCTGGAGGAGATCAAGCGCAGTGTCCAGGGTATAATGGGAAGGCTCGTAAATTTTATGTCAGTGGGGATGCGGAGTTGTTCTGGCAGGTGGGGAAGATGTTTATGGGGGAAGGGTTTGCGCGGGAAACTGTGACGGGGTATAGGGTGTAAAGGGGCTGTAAGGAAATAAGTTGGACAGTTAGTTAGTTACAGTCTCTAAATAAAAAGAACGGAGTGATGGACGTACTTATGATGCCTGAGAAGAAATGGGTCTATGGAATCCTGGCGGCGCTGGGGGCTTTGGGGGCTCTGGCGGCTTTTTGGCTTGTGCTGTTGGGGTCTATTTATGGGGTGGCTCAGGATAGGGGTTTTTACGCGTGGGAATATGAGCGATTGGGTACATATGAGTATGTGGGGATGTCTGAAGAGGATCTGGGGCGGGCGACGGAAGCTTTGCTTGAGTATATGAGGGAAGCGGATGCGGACAAGGCGTTGGGCATCCTGAATGTGAATGCGGTGGTACATGGAGTATCGCGGCAGGTTTTTAATGAGAAGGAAATGACCCATATGGCGGATGTCAGGGATCTCTATCAGCGGGGGAGTGTGCTCTGCCGGATCTTTGCCGGGGTTTTGGCTGGGGTAGTGTGCTTTTTGATTTTTTATCTGTGGCGGCGAGGCAGGGATGGCGGGTATAAAAGGGGACTCAGGTGGGTGCTGCGCGGGTTTTGGATCGGGAGTGGTCTGGGGCTTGGGGTCTTGGGGGTTTTGGTGTGTTATGCCGCTCTGGATTTTTCGGGATTTTGGACGGCTTTGCATGAGATGGTGTTTACCAATGACCTGTGGCTGCTGGATCCCCGGGAGGATATTTTGATTCAGATGATGCAGGGGGATCTCTTTTTTGATATGGTGGTGAGGATCATAGTGTGGGCGGGAGGTGTCTGGGGGTTG
Source organism: Peptococcaceae bacterium (assembly GCA_009782825.1). Classification (GTDB taxonomy): domain Bacteria; phylum Bacillota; class Desulfitobacteriia; order Desulfitobacteriales; family Syntrophobotulaceae; genus WRJI01. Next base: position 52,199 of record WRII01000010.1, on the reverse strand, counting down.
GTGTCTGGGGGTGTGATTGCTGGGCAATATGGCCTGCGCAAGAGTGGCCGTTCTTCTATAGGTTTATAATACCTTTATGTGGAACATCGAAATAAATGGAAATCAACCAAAGTCACAAGGCCATTTCCTAAAAAGTTTTGCCGAAAACCCCGAAAACAGCAAAACTTTTTCTTATAATGCGAACTCAGTTGGCGTTTTCCGCAAATCTATTGTCTTTGCCCCAAACCATATACAAAGCCCCATGTTTCAGCTACAATAAGTGTAATAACGTTATTATGGCTACAAGAACAAACCCCAAAAAGGCTGCTTAGAAGGGAGATCGTCATGAAGACAATAAAGATGCTTAGCAGAACTTTTTTGACTGTTGGAATATCGTTCATGGTTGCAGCTCTTGTATATGTTATGATAGGTGTATATAACGAAGAAAGCCCCGACGAGTATTTGACCATTTTGCTTTTCTCCATTGCTATGGGGCTAATCATGACAGGTGTCATGCTACCCAGCTTCGGTCCATCCCTCTTCAGAAAGATGAGGAGAATCAGCAACGGGGTCGCAGGATCGCTCCAAGTGATTGGAGTCAACCATCCGCCTACACAAGGACAGACCATGTACAGCAACATCAAAATTATCGGTGTCCTGTCTGCCCCGGGGATTGCTGCACATGAGGTTGAGTATCAAGGGGTTTGCCAATTGAGCAAATGGCCGAGTGACGGCGAGATATTGCCGGTCATAGTCGATGTGGTCGATCCAAGGCGTTACAAGATTCTCTGGAAGCAGGTGGCAGACTGCGGGGACACGGCGACACAGTTGGCTCAGCAAAGAGCGGCGCAGATGAATGATAGCCGGCAGGCCCGTTCCAACAGATCAACAGCAAGCTTTGACGACAGGATGTTTGGGTCTTCTGCTTCCAATGGGATAAACATGAGTTCCACCACATTTAACGTCAATGGTCAAAACATTGACCCTTCCAGTCCAGAACACGAGAGAAACGCGCGTTACAGAAAAAGGGTGTGAATGCATAGATAATGGACGAAATATTAGAAAATGAGGATTATCGGGAGCGCACACGACTCTTGATTGGAATGGGGGGTATCAAGCGCCTGCAAAGGGCGCGTGTGGTTGTGTTGGGTTTGGGCGGTGTGGGATCCTATGCTTTGGAGGCGTTGGCCCGGGCTGGGGTAGGAGAGTTCTGGCTGATTGACGGGGATGATATTGAATTGAGTAATCTGAACCGCCAATTGCTGGCGTTGCGGTCGACTCTTGGGTGTGCCAAGGTGGAGGCGGCGCGGGACAGGGTTGCGGATATCAATCCCGGGGCTGTTGTACGCTGCGAGAAGATGCGTTATGCTGCGGAGAGTCCGCGGGATTTTTCCGGGTGGGATTATGTTGTGGATGCTATTGATGATATAGGGGCGAAGGTGGTTTTGGCGTCGGCGTGTTTGAAAGCCCGGACGCCTTTAATCGCTGCTATGGGGGCGGGGAGGCGTTTGGAGGCGGGGGCGTTTCGTGTCTGTGATGTGAGCCGGTCCAGCGGCGATCCTCTGGCGCGCCGGTATCGCCGGTTATTACGCGGGCAGGGTATTACGGAGGGGATTAAGGTGGTGGTGTCGCCAGATCCGCCCTTGTCTCAGGTGAGGGAGGAGGCGGGGAAAATAGAGACAGGACAAGAACAGAGGGATCCGAAGCAGGGGGAGCGGAGGGGACAGAAGGAGCAAGGGCCTGTGGGCAGTGTTTCGTTTGTACCGGCGGTGGTAGGGTTGCTGATGGCGGGTGAGGTGGTGCGCGATCTGCTGGTGTGATTTCTTATGGTGAATTCAATAGGAAGTTACTTCCTGAAAATAACGTCAAAAATAACATCAAAATGAGTTGACTTCTTAATATCTTTCATATTAAAATTAGAATATGTTAGAAATTGTTGAATGAAGAGAAACAGAATCGAATGGGGGCGAAACAGAAAGAGGGGTGATAAGCTTTTCCTGTAGAAGAGGAAGGAATATAGGGTCATTTACAATGTTCAGAAATTAAAAAAACAACAAGGAGGAGAAAATGAATAACAGTAGGAACATAAGAAAAGTTATTGTGGTAATGTTTATTATGGTGTTTATCTTGAGCCTGTTTCCTGCTATGGCATTTGCAGAAGGTGATGATGACGATGACGGCGGCGGCGACGGTGGTGATGGCGGCGACGGCGGCGACGGCGGTGATGGTGGCGACGGCGGCGACGGCGGTGATGGTGGCGACGGCGGCGATGGCGGCGACGGCGGTGATGGCGGTGATGGCGGTGATGGCGGCGAAACCGAAGATGGTGACAAGGAAGCTGAAAAAGGCATTGACACTATAACTCCTTCTCCCGCAGCAGCTCAGGCTAAGAAGACTGGAGTGCCCTTGATACCTATAGCAGGAGTCTAAATTTCTCATATAGCTTATATTACTAAGGAAAAAAGCACAAATACTCGTTAGGAAGCCGTAAGATGCTAGTCTTTGCGGCTTTTTTTGAACGATGATTCCTCGCCAGTCCCTTTACAGACGAAAACGCAAATCATAAAAAACGGGCAAAGCCTGTGTTAGAATGGTGTGAATGCCTTCAGGAGGTTCTCCCTGTCCGCCTTATCATTATATGAAATTATCATATAGACTAATCTATCATCCACTTTACAAACCAAGAAATCTTGAAACACTTCCCGACCCTGTGCCTTGACTGTAAAAGAAAGGTGTTTGTAGTTCTTCCCTGCTATTTTAACAGTTGTAATTTCATCGTTAACTGAATAGTTTCTATTTGCATCCTGTAAGCGTTTTAGTTTCATGTTCTCCAGATATTTTTTTTCTGATATTTTGCTCAAGGAAGGGTCGTTCACACCAAGAATCAGATTGGTTTTGCCTGGTTCAGATGATATCATTTCTACGCTAGACGATGTTGACTCTTTCTCTGTTTCCATGGTATATCCTTCAGGAACTGTAAACCTGAGGTTTAGGTATTCACTTTCCCACCCCGTCTCCGTCAAAGTTCCTTTCACATATTCCTGCTTTACATATTCCTGTTTTTCTTTTTCCTCAATTTGCCCCTGATCATCAGAAATTACTTTTGAGTCTGATTCTTGATTACCATTTAGGTTAAATCCATCCAGGCCAAATCCAAAGATGAATACAATCGTTCCTACAATAGCCAATGTTCCAGCAATAAGAACAATAAGCCATATTTTTTTATTCTTTCTTGGCAGCTTGAACATAGGGAGTGTATGTTCTTGGAGCGGTAAAGGTTTTTCCATGGGTAAAGGCTTCTTTACAGGTAAGGGTTTCTCTGTGGGTATGGGTTTCTTTGTGGGTATGGGTTTCTTTGTGGGTAAAGGTTTCTCTATAAGCAAAGGTTTCTTTGCGGGAGGGAACTCTATGGGCGAGGGTCTCTCCGCTGCAGGTGAGGCCTTCATGGGCAAGGTCTCTTCCGATATAGGCGAGGTTTCCTCCGCTATGGGCGCGATCTCTGTGAGTATGATGGTCTCTTCCGATATAGGCGAGATTTCCTCCACTATGGGCGCGATCTCCGTGAGTATGGTCTCCTCCGATATAGGCAAGGTTTCCTCCACTATGGGCGCGATCTCTGTGAGTATGGTCTCCTCCGATATAGGCAAGGTTTCCTCCACTATGGGCGCGATCTCCGTGAGGATGGTCTCCTCCGATATAGGCGAGGTTTCCTCCACTATGGGCGCGATCTCCGTGAGTATGGTCTCCTCCGATATAGGCGAGGTTTCCTCCACTATGGGCGCGATCTCCGTGAGTATGGTTTCCTCCGGTATAGGCGAGGTTTCCTCCACTATGGGCGAGGCCTCCATAAGTACGGTTTCCTCCGATATAGGCGTTATGGGCAAGAGCCTCTTTGTAGGCGATTCCTTTGTAGGTGGGCATCCCTCCATAGTGGAGGGTAGATTTGTGGACGAGAATTCCTCTGTAGGTGCAGATTCCACTGTTATTGCGTTCCCTGCCTGGGCCGCCAGGGCTGCCACAGCTTCCAGGGCTTCTCGCATTTCCGTAGGGCTTTCAAACCGTTCCTGTCGGTTAAAAGCACAGGCCTTCTGTACAATCGCGTTTAGCTCGTGCCTGACTCCTTTAAGATCAGGCAAACGTTCGCCGCCCATGCGTTTTTGCAAGGCTGCATCCCTGTGATCAGGCACAATGGGGTGAGGGAAGTCTGGCATGAACGGGATTCGGTTCTGATTCAGAAAACGATACAGAACAATGCCCAAGGAATAGATATCTACACTGGACCCGTACTGTTCTCCCCGAAAAACCTCTGGCGCCATGTAAGTGTATGTGCCTTTTTTAGAAAGGCCGGACATGGTGTTTTCAAGCTGCCGGGCAATCCCAAAGTCTCCCAGCTTATATTCCCCGTGGGGAGAAATGAAGATGTTGTCCGGCTTAATGTCGCGATGGATGGTGTTTTTCCGTACACACAGTTCCAAAGCCCGGCAGATATGGATGCCCAGCTTGATAACGTCGGCTTCGGAAGGGGGTTTCTTCATAACGTGATGGAAGAGGTTCGTCAGCAACTCCATACGAATCAGGATATCCCAGCCAAGGCTGTCTTTTTTCTTGATAATCTTATGATCCTCCAAGCTGACAATATGGCTGGTGCCGCGGAACTGTCTCATCAGATCGATCTCAGAGATGATGTTTAGAACAAAGGCGTGCAAAAATTGGTACATAGAGGCATCATCAAACCCTTCGTACCTCATCTGCCGTATTTCGTCCTCATCACGGGGGATAGAGATGATCTTTACTGCAGAATAATAGGTTTTGCCAAATTCCTCCTGACGGACTTTATAAACTTTGCCGAACCCTCCCTCTCCAAGCAAGGTTTCAACATACCATGTACCCCATAAAGGTTCATATGTTTTGATATCAGCCATCGCTGTCCCTTTCCTGTGAACACGCCTTTAAAGCTCGGCAAATATGGATGCCCAGTCTCCAGATGGTGTCTTCTTGAAACTCCGTGATTCTTTCGGCTCTTTCTCAATGCGTGGTCATTCATCATGTTTCGCTAGATGGTTGGTACGCGTCGAAACCCCCGTCTTCTTCTTGCGGCATGGCATTTTTAGATAGAAAATACCGACCTGCCATGATCGTCTAACACGCTTAGTATAAACTATTTTGTCGAGTTCCACAATATAAGTAAACCGCCTTTCCGGAGGCTGTTAAAAAACTCAAGACTAAGGGACTGTAACTAAATAACTTTGACATTATTCCTTGTCTTTTTGGCGGCTTCACTCTCCAGCGGCAATAATTTGCGCCGCGCCAGTCTTTCTCGGGTTTCTATAAGTATTGAGTGGATTTTTTGTTCAAACTCAGCTTTTGGCGGAAGCGCCGTCCAATACTCCGCGACCAAAATACCGTCGCGGTCTAATTTCAAAAGCTCGATTTCCTCCCGGCCGCTCTTGGAGCAGAGTATCAATCCGACAGGAGCATTTTCTCCTTCCTGTCGTTCATATTTATCAAGCCAGCCTAAGTACAGCTTCATCTGCCCGTTATAAGCGGCTTCAAAGCGCCCATGCTTCAATTCCACCGCCACCAAGCGTTTTAAATATCTGTTATAAAATAAAAGATCAAGCCTATGGTCGTTGCCATCAATTATCATCCGTTTTTGGCGTTCCACGAAAGCAAAGCCTTTACCAAATTCCAGAATGAATTTTTCAAGTTACCGCAGAATTGCTTCTTCCAAATCGGCTTCTAAGTATTCATCTTTCAACCCGAGTATGTCAAAGAGGTAAGGATCTTTGAAAGCGCCTGCCGGGATTGTCGAGGCCGATGATATTTGCGTGTCGGCAATCTCTTTGCGCTCATATGCTTTACGGCTAATCATTTTCCGCAATTGTCTGGTGCTGATAAGCCCACGTGCCGCTTCATTCAGATAAAACAGTTTTGCTTCCTGTGATTTTATTGGCAAAATTTCAACAAAATGTGTCCAGCTTAATTGTGCCGTCACTGCCGACACAATTTCAAAATCCGGAAATTGTTCCGCAAACTGCATCATGCGGCGCAGGTTGCGAACCTCAAAACTGCGTCCGTATTTCGCTGCTAATTGCGTCGCCAATTCCGACACAATATGACTTCATCCCATGCCGGCCTTTTCACAATATGAATCCTCCCTTTAAAAATTCTAATAAAGATAATGGGTTCATTGATATCCCCCGCACCCCTGTGTTCTCATCCCAATTGTATCATAAATTATGCAATAATAATATACACCACCGAGAGAACCCAAACATCCAACACCCCTGTGCTCTGAGGAAATTGCGCCGCCCACGGCCCCCTAAGGAATTGCCGCGCCCCACATACCCCCTTGCGCCTTCTTTCTTTGCCGCCCCTGCGATATTATCGATTCGTTCAATATCCCTTGTTTCAAGAGGCGTCAATTCCTAGTACTTGTTTAATAAGTTCTTCAGACAAATACATACCTGCATTTTCTAGCTTACTAATTTCTTCGCTTATTTCTTCAATCAGGCCATGTTTTCTTGCTTTCAATAATATGCCCAATGTTCCTGTAACCTCTAAGCCAAACTGTTTTGCTTTATTGCGGGCAAGATTCTCGTCTAACACAACTAACCCTATGCCTTTTTCAATCGCTCCGATCATGACCTCGGCTTCTCCTATATGAAGCCTTCCCAATAATCCACCAACCATCATTTTGTTTGCAATATCTAATGGGATAAAAGATAGTCCTGAAAGGTCAATCTTCATCTCCGGCTTATCAATCTCGGTAATTTCTTGAAGAACCGCACATGGTATATAGATTTTATCAAAAAGTTTGTTAAGCACAAATAACCGATCAATTTTATTGAGCAGGATTAGAGGGCTTGCATTAATTAATCACGATCTCCATGATAGGCTCACTTTCTTTCCAGAAAAGTCAAATCATCCTCAAGCATATCTTTTGTATAAGAAAACGCAGGGATGCTCAGTTCCCTCAAGATACTCATAAAATCAGCAAGGTTTTTTCCGGCCAGCTGAGCTGCTTTTGCCAAGCTTATTTCTTGAGAAACAAACATCCCTATAGCAAGGCTTAGTTGCAACTTAGTGTTTATTGTTGCACCTGTATTAAGAAGAGATTTTACTTCAAAAACAATATCATCGGGTATTGAAAGGCTTATGTTTTGCATATGGCTGCACTCCTTTTTACCTGAATCAGTGAGTTCTCCTTCTGATACTATACCAAGCTCCAGACATCTATACAAGGTAGCAACTGTCAATTTCATCCTCAGTGATAGAATTGAAATGTCTAAGTCGGTGGCCTGTAAAGCAAGCTCATACACAACAAATGCGCCGCAATCCCCTCGCGCCCTCAGGAAACTTGGTTCTTTCTCAGCCTCATACTCGATATTGATCCCCTGCCCATTTGGGGTAGCTGGAGAAAAGTTTCCTAATACACTCTTCTGCCCTATCCATACAAGCCTTGTCAATTAACCCAAGATAGAGAAATCGGTAAGCTGCTTCTTATAAGGTTTTCTGTTTGTGCTTTTCTTGATGATTAATACTTGTAATTCTCTTAAAACCGTACTTTTTGGCAGCAGCTTCGCCGCTTGCACGATAGTATTCAGTAATTTGCTGTGGAGTCATATCTTTTGTCTCTTCATGGATTTCCAGACGAATGCGGTTAATTTCCTGCTCAATCGTATTAAATTTCATCATTTTCGATCACCTCCATTGGCGAATAAATCTCTATTGCTTTATAACCGTTGATCGTATTAATCGCGGATGTCATTTTGATAGTTTTACGCTTAACAATATGCTGAAAATTCATACTGATAATCATATCCAGATTATTCACAGTTGCAATAGCAATATGCAATCCGTCTGTTCGATATTTATGTGGTATCACACCATTGCTAACATAGCACCCCCTTGTCTCCAGTATATTCAAAGACATAGAATTCTTCAATACCAAAAGTTAAAATGATGCCAGATGTCCAAATCCATATGCCCCGTGAATTATCGCCGCCCCAAGCAATTGCCCGCGCCCTGTGGTCTCATCCCAATTGTATCATAAATTATGCAATAATAATATGCACCGAGAGACACCGAGAGAATGTCCATGATTGAAAAAGATGAACCCGATTGCTACAGCAATTGAAGTCATGGCTTATGTAATCGGAGACCCTTCAAAATATTACTTTGATAAATATAATGGAGACAAGGAAGGAGATCATTTAGCCATTATTTGGGAGTTTAGGCACAACCAGGTAAGGACGCAAGTGTTACACGAATATATCTTTGCGGCGGCAAACACGCTTAAAGAGCTTGGGATTAAGTATTGGTAATCATCTACTCTGTCTTTTTATTGCCACCTCTCTATCAGCTCTCCTGGTTCCAGGATAGGTATCACTGAGCCGGTAAAGTCTTTTTTATTGCGTGTGATAATAAAATCCGCTTCAAAATCTTTGCCACACTCAACCTGTAAGCAATCTTCAAAATCTTTGAAATCGGTATTTTGTAACGCTGATTCCAACTTATCCATATCGATTCCAACTACTGTGAACATTCTGCACAGCCTCAATAAAACATCTCTTCTTTCTTCTATTGTCAGATAATTTCGCAGAATATAAAACAGGTTTGTGATTGTGTGTGCGCCAATACAAACCTGTTCGCGTTTCTCCATACATAAATTAAAAATTGTTTCAGCATCATCTGAAAAAGAACCTCGTTTTACAATAAAATCCATTATCACGTTTGTGTCAATCAAAATTCGCATGTTTTTCATCCCTTGCCTTTGCCAACTCAAGCTTTTCATCTATATCAAAATGAACAATTCCTTTATATTTCTTAAATCCTTCCCATGCATCAAATACATCAGCAACATTTCCTGGGGCAACAGGGTTTCTGTCATTAAGAAGGTTATTTATCCATTTTAACATATCTATCACATAAGACATTTTATCATCAGGAACATCCTGAATCATTTCAACAGCTTGTTGTTTCAGCTTTGTCATGTGCATGGTTTCCTTTCTATCTTAACAAGTCTTTTTGATATCTTTATTGTACTACTCCGATTGTTCACTTACAAGACAATTTTCGCTCACTCTGCATCAGTACATGCAACTTCTCAGCGGAGGCCATGGGATGCCAATATGTCAACAGAGATCCAACAGTAATTTTCAACCGTTTCTGAGGAAGCATCTGCACACCATTGTCCCTTGCCCCTTCGCGCCCTGTGGTCTCATCCCAATTGTATCATAAATTATGCAATAATAATATACACCCCTACACACACCCACACACCCCTACACACACCCCTACACCTCTTGCGACGTTTACAGCAAAGCAAAGGAAACGGCGGCTCCGAAAGTCGGAAGCCGCCTGTGCCGATCAGGTTGGCTATTGATCAAGTATCTATAAGCGGATTGTCACCATTTCTTCCCTCCATAAGAGCCGGATCTGCCTCCATAGATGTTTCTAGAACGTTCAAGATCCTCTTGTCTTTCTTCATTGGCGCCTTCTTGTATCTCTTGGAGCTCTTTTTCCAAGTCATTATATTTTTCCTGCTCTTCTCTTTCACGCTGTTCCCGTTCTCGTTTTTCTCGTTCTTCCGGTGTTTCTTCTTCTGATTCAGAAGGATCATTTTGTTGCTGCTCTTGCAGTTGTTTCTTTTTCTCGCGCAATTCCTCTTCTTTTTTCTCTATGTCAGCCTTTAACTGTTCTGCGGTCGGGCTGTGGCCGTTGTTATCTTCCCGATGGGCACAGCCGTCTTGATGCTGGAATAGTTCTTCTTTGGCGTCGTGTAAAATTGATAGGGCTTCATCTATGTCTTTTATATTTTTTATATCATCTTCCTTGATTTTTTTCAACATAGCCAAAGCCAGATTAATACGGATCGCACACTCTTTATCATCTGGAGGATGGAGCGCTAAAGCTTGCCGATAGGCGTCGATGGCTCCGTCAAAATCATTATGATGATACAAGACATTGCCATAATTGTAAGGGGCAATATAGGATTCCGGCCAGTTCAAGATCGATGATATCAACTTATTGAAGGACACTGGCTCGTTAAAGGATACCGGCTCGAAAAAAAGACCTTTGGCAGCGTTGGGGTCGAAATGGCCCTGATGATATTTGGCAATAAAGTTTTCATTGAGGACAAAGGTGATCAGGAGCTTGCCGAACGTCAGAAAAAGCAGCAGAGTCAATATGATAAGCGCGATACGAATGAGACGGGGATGAGAGAGAATTCTTTTCATAGGAACAGTCTCCTTCTTAAGAAGATGAGTTCATAGATGAGCAGCAAGGCCAGGGGCAGAGCGAATACATAATAGATATCTCTATGGGAATGGCTGAGCCGGCTTACAGGTGTGTTTACAATCTGTTGTTTGATTTCCTGGATTTTGTAATCAATGTTGGCGGGTGTGTCCATGTGGATATAGGCAATTCCCATGTCTTGGGCGATGCTTTTGAGGGTGGTTTCATCCATGTGAGATATGGCGTCAGTGTACGGACGCTGAGATTGGTCTTGCAGGTAGGGCTCTGCGTCGGCATCCTCAGCATTTTCGGCATATTTGCTTTTGACTTTCATCTTGCCGCCTTGAGATGTTCCATAGCCCAAAACGGCGCCGCTATCAATATATGCTTGGGTCTTGGCAAAAGAGAGCAGTGTATCGCCATTGGTGATTTCTCCATCACTGATAAAGAAGATGATTCTGACTCTTTCTGCCTTGCGAGAGGAGGCTTCTAAGGAATTCAGGATCTCGTCCAGGGGTACGTTTAAGGAGCTTCCTCTGGCGTAGAATTCGTCCATAATTTGCAGAGAATTGATGGCTGATTTAATTGAGCTGATATCTTTTGTGTAGGGGGTGAGGCGTTGAGCCCTATTGTTGAAGGTGATCACAGAAAAATTGGCTCCCTGCAGGTGATCTATGATGGAGAGGCAGTCTTTTTTGGCCGCGGTAAGCCGGGGAACGGGTTCGGGTACTGTGGCGGGTGCTGTGGTCTGTTCATCCATTTGCGATGTTTGCCGGGAGTCTTCGGCGAGCATGCTGAGGGTGGTATCTATGACAAACAGGACGTCTAAGTTGTTTTCTGTGATGTATACCTCAACTCCGGCGGCTGGAGCGGGGACCATGATTTTCAGGTTGATGACAAAGAGGAGAACGATCATGAGGATGCGTCGCAGGAGGCTGAAGGGGGTGGTTTTTTTGAGAGAGAGTGTTTTGCGGAAGGACACTGTTAACAGTGCAAGCAAAATCAGACAGAGAGAACTCATGAGCCACAAGGGGAGGAGAGGAGTGATGATGAGATCTGACATCATACGCCTGCCTTTCTGATCAGCAGGAACAGGGCGAGTAAGGAGAGGGTGAGGGCGACCAGGGGGAGGAGGGGCTTATCCACGATTCTTGTTTCTTGGGGACCTTCCAGCAGGGTTTTTTGCGTCTGTTCTATGGAGTTAATAATATTGGAGATTCTTGAGGATGTGTTTTCGATGTATAGGGTTCCGCCGGTGGCTTCGACGGCTTTTTTCAATTCCGGGGCGCACTCTGGGCGTTCTTTCCCCAGGTCATGAGGGGCTATGCCGTAAACGGTGACATGATGTCTCTTCGCGATTTCGGCGGCCTGGGGCAAGGTGACGATGGGTGTGCCTTCCAGAATGTTGTCTGTGGAAAAGATGATGATGCGTGTTCTGTCGTCTTCCGGGCCGGAAAAGTAAGAGACGCAGGACGCGAGTCCGTCACCGATCAAGGAGCTTCCTCTTTCCTCGTTGCCTGTGATGACGCCTTCATGAACATATGCCCAATCCAATTTTCGTTGGGAACCGGAGAAAGGGTACTTCAGGCCATTGGAGATGGTATCTAAGGTTTCGAGGACATACTCATAGTCATCGGTTAAGGGAACCAGCAGGATAGAGGTGGTGTTAAAGACGGCAATACCGAAGCGTTCGCCTTGCAGGCTTTTTACCAATTCTTTGAGCCGTTCTACCAGTTTGCTGTTGACGTCATCCAGGGAGCTGGAGACGTCCATGCACAAAAAGATATCTCGATTGTGGATGGGGGAGGTCACGAGTTCTTTCTGGGCGGGTCTGGCTGACAGCCAAAGGCAGAGGAGGATGCTGAGGGCACATAGTCCTAACATGCAAAGGGAGAGGATTTTGTATCTTGTCATAAGACGTCTATAGTGAGGCGTATTGGTGATATAGTGTGTATTGGCTACTTTTTTACCTTCTGTATAGGGAACGGGGGTTCTTTTTTTGCGCAGGGATAAAAAGATAAGCAGCAGGATCAGGAAAGGCGCGCCTATGGCGAGGATGAGGGGATAGATCAGTGCCATTTTTTTATAACCTCTCTGGTTTTTTCTAGGGAGGCGTGGATATTTCCCAAGGTGTGTTCGGAAAACTCGGGGGCGTAATAGTCCTGCATCAATTCGTGCAGAATGGGCATGTTCAATTTCTCAATATCCTGGAGTGTGCAATACTGAACTTTGATATGGGTAACTTCATCGACAAAAAAGCGTATGGTCAGGCTTAGATCCTGGTAAGCTTTTCTTGCGGAGGGTTTTTCCTGGCTCAGTTTTGCGGCGATGGCGTCGAGTTGGCTGAGGTATTTGTCTTGGAGGGCGGCGAGGGTCTGGAGCGGAGTCGGAGGAATGGTGTCGGGGATGGCGTGCTGTTTGCGTCGTTTCTTGAGGGCGCGGAGGAGGAAATAAAGGGTGAGCAGCAGGAGGAGCAGGGCTACGCCTATCAGGGGGTAGAGGGAGTAGGAAAAGGGATCTTGAAGGTCAACGGATGTGTGCATGTCTGTGCCTTTCCAGTAAATCGATGAGTCTCCGGGGAATTTCCTGGCGGGTATTTATGGTGACAGTGGAGATCTTATAGGGGATCAATTTTTTCACGCAGGCGGCGTATATCTGGGATTTGATGTGGTGGTCGAGGGCGTGCAGCTGGGGGTTTTGTGAAAAGAGGGGCGGGATATAGTGGTTATGATCCATGTTGTAGGGGGTGTCTCCGCTCATATCTCCATCGATGAGGGTGACGATGAGGGTATCGTGGCGGAGGGATATTTTTTTTAAGGTGCGGTCTTGGACGCTCTCTAGGCTGGCGAGGTCGGTGAGGATGAAAAGGATCATTTTTCGGGTCATGGTGGCGCTGATATGGTCAAGGATCATGTCCAGGGAGCGGGAGGGGGGACGGCCAAGGTCTGTGGCGTAGGTGTGGAGGATGTGTTCCAGGTTATAAAGGGTGTTCTTCAGGGGGTGCAGAATCAGGGAATGGGTGTCTTGGCTGTAGATGGCGCCTACATAGTCTCCATTTTTGTGGGCGAAATAGGCGAAGGTGCCGGCGGTCATCAGGGCGATGTCTGCTTTGGACTGGCCGGCCTGGGTATCAGCCAGCATTTTTGGGCCGGTGTCCAGCACAAGCAGGATATTGTGTTTTTTTTCTATATGGCTTTTTTTAATGAGGATGGCGCCGCTGCGGGCGGAGGATTTCCAGTCAATGTCTTTGATGTCGTCGCCTGCAATGTACTCTCTTAGGTCATCAAAATCCATGTTTCTGCCTTGGTAGATGGATTTGTATGTGCCGTCGAGGATATTGGCGGTTTTGTGGCTGGCGTAGAGGGATATATTGGCTCTGATGTGTGTGATGTAGTTTTTTATCATCATGGCGCAAGGATGGCGCCAAATAGGGCGTCTATGATGGTTTCGACACTGACGCCGTCAGCAATGGCGGCGTAATTGAGGGCGATTCTATGTCGCAAGACGCTGTGGCGCATGTGCTTGACGTCGTCGGGGGTGGCATAGGTTCTGCCCATGATGAGGGCCATGGCTTTGGCGGCTTCCATCAGCGCGATAGCGCCTCGGGGGCTTGACCCTAAGGTCACATATTGGGAGAGTTCTTTATGCGGCCAGGACTGGGGGTGCCGGGTGGCTTGGATGATATTGACAATGTAGTGTTTGATGGCGTCATCGACGTATACTTTTTTGGTGATGTGCTGAAGGAAACTCATGTCGCTGAGGCTCAGGACGGGAGAGGCTTTGGCGAAGGCGTCTTGTTCTATGCGGTTAAGGATTTCGAGTTCTTCGTGTATGTTGGGGTAATCGAGTTTTTCTTTGAGGAGGAAGCGGTCGAGCTGGGCTTCGGCGAGGGGGTAGGTTCCTTCTTGTTCAATGGGGTTTTGTGTGGCGATGACGATGAAGATATTCGGCATTTTATAAGGTACGCCGCCTATGCTGGTCTGATGTTCTTGCATGGCTTCCAGCATGGCGCTTTGGGTCTTGGCACTGGAGCGGTTGATTTCGTCGAGCAGGACGAAGTTGGCGTGTACGGGGCCTTGCCTGGTTTCAAAGGTATTGTTGGCGTAGTTGAAGATTTGCGTGCCGATAATATCGCTGGGCAGGAGGTCTGGTGTGCATTGGATCCGGGAAAATGTGCCGGATACGCATTCTGTGAGGACTCTGGCTGCCCGCGTTTTTGCCAGTCCGGGAACGGATTCGAGCAGGATATGGCCATTGGACATACAGGCGGTGAGCAGGGATTGGGAAAGTCTTTCTTGGCCGACGATCCTTTCTTTGTAGTAGACTTGGATTTTATTGATGAGTTCTACGCTTTTGTAGAGTTCGTATTGGGAGATAGCAGGGCTGTTCCCAACATCGCCGTCTGGATCTGGGATATAGAGCTGGGTTTTGGATTCGGACTGGGGATGGGTTGTGTATTTCCATTGATCTTGAATTTTCTCTTTTTGCAGGGCTTGCTCTGACAAGAATCTCGCTCCCTCTCTTACTAGATAAAAACCATACGTCAGGGATAGTGTATCATATTTGTGCTTGGAAAGACAGTCTATCATAAGAGATAGTGAAAGATAATGGAAAATAATAGAAAATAACAGAAAATAACAGAAATAAATGGCTGCAACCCTTAACAATAGAAGGGTGCAGCCATTTTTGAAATAGATTCCCGTGATGATGATGTGCTGTTTTATCCTTGATCCAATGACTTCTTATTCTGTATGGCTCCAATCAGGTACAGCACAGGGACGATTAATGCCACAAGAGAGAACACGGCAAATCCTACAGTATCTTCAAGTGCTCCTAGATCTTCACGGGCAAACACTAGGGCAAGACTACTTAGAGCAAGCATGGATACTATAAGACCGCTGCCCATAATTAAGCATTGCTGTGCCTTCTCCGGCAGCTTGCAATTCCTGATCCCTAAAACCCCCGTAACGATAGCGAGTCCGCCAGACAGGATCCATAGAACAACTCCTATAACATCAACAACGCCCCATTCTGAATCCGAACCGGTTTTGATTAATGCCCAAACTAGTATTGCGACAGTAATCAATCCGAATACAACGAGTAAAACTCCCGAACTTGATAGTAATTTTTGTCCCCGCGCAGTATTCATAACCCAAAAACCTCCTCATAATGATTAATTTCAACATATTTATTCTTTATTCATACATTTTCCACTCATTGTGTGCACCCAAGTTGTGAAAAACGCTTGAATACTTGAACTATTGCAATATTTGCAATGCGGTATCCTCTGTCATGCCATAATCCTACCAGGGTATTTCTCCCCTGCGAGAACTTGCAGTAACTGGGCGAGTTTTTGCGGTAATTGGGCGGGAGAATTGTTTTTGAGTCGTATGAATGATAAAATAAAGCGCATGAAATCATGTGAAGCCATGAAACAACGAAGCAGGAGGCGAGTCCTTTTATGGTAATCGTTGCTATATGTGATGATGAAGTAAAAATAGGCGCGGAATTGGAACGAATCTTGATAACCATATTTGATGAACTCAATATCACGCATGAAATTGACGTTTTCTTTTCAGGGGAAGAACTCTGCCGGAAGCTGGAAACCAAGGCACACTACGATTTAATTTTCTTGGATATTGAGTTTTCAAAAAATGAAATGAATGGTGTGGAAGTGGGGCGGCTTATCCGTGATGCCCATCAAAACTATATGGCTTCAATCGTCTATATTTCATGGGAAAAGAATTACGCCTTGCAGTTGTTTGACATACAACCCCTTAATTTCCTGATCAAGCCTTTGGAATGTGAAAAAATAAAGGAAGTCGTAAGGATGTACATGAAGATCGCCGGATTATGGTCCGGAGAGTTCACATACAAAAAAGGTCATGACACTTTCAAGGTGCAGATAAAGGATATCATCTATCTTGAAAGTTATGACAGGAAATTGATGCTTCATCTTGCCGATGGCAGGAAGGAAGAATTTTACGGGTCGATAAAAGAGGTATACCAAGAACAGCTTAAGAGATTCGATTGTCTTTTTATTCACAATTCCTATGTTGTCAACTATGATTATATCACCGCGTTGAAATTTGATCACATGCTTTTGGCTGATAGCGGAACAGCCTTACCTATCAGCAAACACAGGAGAAATGAGGTAAGGACACGATATTATGAGATCATGAAAAGGAGAATGATGTGAGGTCATGAGTCCTCTTATTGTTATATTGTTCTTTATATCTGACGTTATCTTGATGTTTGGTATTGCAAAATTTATGGGTGTTTTTTTTGAGAAAAGGAGAACGCCGTTCCTGGTCATGGCGTTTTCGTATGTGTTCTATTTAGCTGTGGCGACTGTCATCAGATTGCCGTCTTTTGACTGGCTAGATCATATGATATTTCTTCCGGTGCTCATGCGTCTTTTAACGCTCTTTATAATTTCATTAAATTATGAATCCTCTGTGCTAAAGAAGGTTGTTGCAACAGT
The DNA here is from genome assembly GCA_009782825.1 of Peptococcaceae bacterium. Classification (GTDB taxonomy): domain Bacteria; phylum Bacillota; class Desulfitobacteriia; order Desulfitobacteriales; family Syntrophobotulaceae; genus WRJI01. The sequence goes on along the minus strand of WRII01000010.1, from coordinate 35,497 downwards.
ATCTTATTTTGTTGTGTTTACTATAATACTTTATCTTTGTTACTTTTTTGTTAACTTACTCCCTGATTCTCTCCTTGTTTATGTGAATGAGCATGTCATCGGGCCATATATGCTCGCAAGTTTGTTAGTCTATCTAATAGTGCATTTTTTCAGACACTTCAAAGATATTAGAAAAAGAGATATTCCAATACCCTTGTTCTGGGTTTCTGCTCTTATCGTGCCGGGATCAACACTGGCTATGGCGATTTCTACTATAGCGATTTCTAGCGCACCAGAACTTGAGCTTATTTTCGAACTTTCTTTCATGGTTTTTATAATTGGAGCAAATTTTCTAGTAATATATATATATGACACCCTTTCGGCCGCATATGAAGATAAAATTAACTCCGCATTGCACTCCCGAGAGAAGGAGTATTATTTATCCCAATGCCAGCTCATGCAAGAATCCCTGGAGAAGATGAAATCTTCCAGGCATGATATGAAGATACATTTGGCTGCGATAAAGGACTATATTGTGGAGAACAAAAGAGCTGTGGAGTATCTGAATGGCTTACTTGGGGATATAGGAGAAAGTGATATCTACAGCGACACCGGAAACATAGCCTTTGACAGCATCATTAATTTCAAACTTAAAAGCGCTAAAGAAGATAATATTAAACCAGAGGTAGAGGTGTTTGTCCCTTCGATACTTGATATTGAAATAGTCGATATTGTAACCATAATCGGCAACCTCTTAGATAATGCGCTGGATGCTGTGACAAGGGTGGAGGAAAAGATAATTAAGCTGACTATTAAATTCAGCAAAGGGAATCTTTTCATTAAGATGGACAACACCTTTGATGGCAGGGTTAAATACACGGAAGACAAAGCTGGGGTGGAAAAGTCTATATCAACATTAAAAGATGATAATGATCACGGTTATGGTCTAAAAAACATCAGAAAATCCGTAGAAAAATATAATGGTTGTGTAGATATTGACCACACGGATACTATTTTTTCTGTGGGGCTGCTTCTTTACACTGACAAGAGGGTGGTGTGAGGTTATGAGTCCCTCTATTGTTGTGATATTGTACTTTGTATCCAGTTTTATCATTATGCTTGCCACAGAAAGATTTATGAGCGTTTTTTTTGAGAAAAGAAGAACCTCATTCCTGGTCATGGCGTTTTCGTATTTGCTCTATTTCGTTTTGTTTAGTTTCTTGAATTCACTGCCTGATATCTTGCCAGATCATATGACCATACCAGGTGAATTGATTTTGCTTATTCCTCTGATGTTCTATATAGTTTCATTAAATTACGAGTCCTCTGTACGAAAGAGGCTTGTTGCAACAGTATATTATTTTGTTTTGTTTATGCTGATAGTTGGCTTTACGTTTTCTTTTAATGATTCGCTTTTTGCTTCTCTTCCTGTTTATGCGAAAGATAATCTCATAGATATGGCCGCAAGTCTGGTATTCTATTTAGTGGCGCATTTATTGAGGCGCTTCAAGAATATTAGAAAAAGAGATCTCCCAATGCCGTGGTTCTGGGTTTTTGCTCTTGCTGTGCCGTGCTTAACAGTATCCATATTCATTTTTTCCGTACTAGATTTCCAAGTTATGGCCATGATTTCCTTCTGCTTTTTTATAATTGGAGCAAATTTCCTAGTATTTTTCCTGTATAATATCCTTTCGGCAACATACGAAAACAAACTAAAATCCGTACTGCACTCCCAAGAGAAAGAGTATTATTTATCCCAATGCCAACTCATGCAGGAATCCCTGGAGAAGATGAAATCTTCCAGGCATGATATGAAGACATATTTGACTACGATCAAGAACTATGCTGAAGGCAACAAAAGAGCTGCAGAGTATCTGGACAGCTTACTTGGGAATATAGAGGAAAGCGAGGTCTACAGCGACACCGGGAACATAGCCTTTGACAGCATCATCAATTTCAAGCTAAAAAATGCTAAAGCGGATAATATCAAACCGGAGATAGCCATATGTGTCCCTTCGGAACTGAATATCGAAGTCGCCGATATTGTAACCATAATCGGCAGCCTCTTAGACAATGCGCTGGACGCGGTAGCAAAGGTGGAGGAAAAGGTAATAAAGCTGAATATTAACTTCAACGAAGGGAAGCTTTTCATTAAGATGGAAAACACCTTTGACGGTGAGGTTAAGTACACGGATGATCATAAATCTGGAGAGGGAAAATGCATAGCGACACGTAAAGACGGTGACCGGCACGGCTGCGGGCTGAAAAACATTAGGAAATCTGTAGAAAAATATAAGGGTTGTGTAGATATCACCCACACGGATACTGTTTTTTCTGTAGAACTGCTTCTTTAACACGGACGCTATACAATCGAAATAAAGAGTAAAGACTCGGATAGCTTATAAATTTATTGACATTGTAAATAAATTTACAGTATAATAATTGTGCTGGAACATGAAAGGAAGTGTTTGTCATGGCGCAAACCAATGTAAATATTCGTATAGACGAGAATCTGAAACGAGAGTTTGATAGTATTTGCCAAGATTTAGGGTTGACAATGACTACAGCGTTTACTGTTTTTGCAAGAACTGTTGTCAGGCGACAAAGAATACCTTTTGAAATTGCAAGGGATATCCCTAATACGGAAACGATAACAGCCATGGAGGAAATGCAGTCTTATGAAGAAAGATCTGAATAAGCGGCTATATACATAACGCATGAAGTAATGTCTTATTTGGATTGAGAATATTTTGGTTTCCTGTTGTTTCTGAGCTATTTTAAAGTATTTATGGTATTATTTATATAAAGGGATGGAAGAGGCGATCACCGAAGGGTAATTATCCGGGAAAGATTACAGAAAGGAAGGATTTTGTTATGATTTGTCCAAACTGTCGCACCCCAAATGATGGCCCATCACCATACTGCTTAAATTGTGGGGAGGATTTGGAAAGAAGTCCATGGCCGCAATATCCGCCGCACAACCAGGCAGAAACAGATCCGCAGTCGCAATATTCGTTGCACAACCAGCCGGAGACGGCCCCTCGGCCGCAATATCCGCGCAGCCAGCCAGAAGCAAGCCCGTGGTCGCAATATCCGCACAACCAGCCAGAAGCAAGCCCATGGTCGCAATATCCGCACAACCAGCCAGAGACGAGCTCGCGGTCACATTATCCGTCCCCTAATGACAATTCTCAGGATTATCCTGACCAACACTCTGACAAGTACCCTGACAAGTACCCTGACCAGCACTCTGACAAGTACTCTGACCAATACTCCGGCAAACACTCTGACAAGTACTCTGACCAATACTCCGGCAAACACTCTGACAAGTACTCTGACCAACACTCTGACAAGTACTCTGACCCATACTCCGACCAACACTCTGACAAGTACTCTGACCAATACTCCAACAAGTACTCTGACCAATACTCTGACCAATATTCTGACAGGTATCCTGAGAATGGCTCTGAGGAGTACTCTGAGAATCATCTTGGGGATTACCCTGGGAATGGCGCTGCCACAGGAGCTCTTGTTTGCGGTATTCTTGGTTTCATTCTCAACTTGCCTCTTTCTATTACGGCCATAATATTGGGAAAAAAGGCGCAAAAAGAAGGGTATCCTGGTGGTAAGGCTAGAGTAGGGGTTGTTCTTGGTGTGATTTCAATAGTTGCAACTGTTTTGGCAGGGGCTGCTGCTGTGTACATTTTTGTGTTTGGGGGCAATTTGAATTTCTTTTCAGGTAACTCTCAGGACACCCCTGATACACCTGATACAACGCAGGAAACGGCTGATGAGTCTGTGCCCCTTGAGTCGCCTATTCCTGTTATTGTTTGCCTGGGGGATTCCTATACATATGGATATCCTGTCAGGGAGACAGAGGATGCGTCATGGCCCAAATATATGGAAGAAGATCTTAAAAAAGATCTTGGGGATGAGGTTGATGTTATCAACGAAGGCAGAATGGTGCAGAGGTCGGGGGATTTACTGGAGAGGTTTGATGAGGCTGTGGCAGGTCGTTCAGGGCAGAAGCCTACCATGGTTATCATTTTTGCGGGGATGGGAGACGCGGTGCATGATGTTTCGTTAGACATGTTTAAGGAAAACATTCCGAAGATGATCCAGAAAGCGGAAGACAAGGGTATTACGCCTGTTTTGGTGATGCCTTTTTCGTATCCGGAGAAAGATAAGCAAACCTTGATTGATCAGTATCGGGAATGGCTTAAGACTTATGCGCAATCCAGTTCTGTGCAGCTGATTGATTTTCAAGATTTGCTCTGTGAGCAGCAAGGGATTAAAAAGGAGTATACGGATAATGGAAAGTATCCTAATGTTGAAGGATACAAGGAGATAGGAAAATATATGGCAGAACAGATTAAGGATAAGATGTAAAGGTGCTGTAAACGATTGGAGCTGAGTTCAAGATGTCCCACTCTTCGCCCTATATTCTGGTTTTGGATCAGGGAACCACATCATCTCGCGCTTTGGTTTTCAATATGGAAAACGGAGCGGTTTTGGGCACGGCACAGCAGGAGATTTCTCAGTCTTATCCCCGGCCGGGCTGGGTGGAGCAGGATGCGGCGGAGATTTGGGAGACTCAGCGCCATGTGGCCCGGGAGGCTTTGCGGGAGTCCCGTCTCAGCGGGTTGGATCTCAGGGGCCTGGGGATTGCGAATCAGAGGGAAACGATTGTGCTGTGGGATGCCTGTACGGGCCGTCCTCTCTATCCGGCTATTGTCTGGCAATGCCGGCGCAGTGCCGAGCTCTGTGAGGAGCTGCGTGAGGATGTGGCATGGACTGAGGAAATGCGGAGAAGGACGGGTCTCGTGGCGGACCCCTATTTTTCGGGAACGAAAATCTCCTGGCTTTTGCGCCGGCCGGAGATGTCCGGGTGGCGGGCTCGAATGGAAAAAGGTGACATCCTGGTGGGGACGATTGATACGTGGCTTCTGTGGAATATGACCCGGGGGGGGCATGACACAGATACCACGAACGCCTCGAGAACACTGCTTTTCAATATCCATGACTTGGCATGGGATGATTTCCTGTTGGAGAAGCTGGGGGTTCCCCAGGGAGCGCTGCCTCAAATCCGGCATTCGACAGATTCTTTTGGGGAGACCTGTGCTGATTTTTTGGGGCATCCTGTTCCGATCACAGGGGTGATGGGCGATCAACAGGCGGCGTTGTTGGGGCATGGGTGCATAGGACCGGGCATGATTAAGAATACTTATGGAACGGGCTGTTTTTTGCTGGCGAATATGGGAGCGGAGGCGTGTCTCTCTGAGCATGGTCTTCTGACAACGGTGGCCTGGAGTGGGGCGGATCAGACGTGTTATGCTTTGGAAGGCAGCGTTTTTGCGGCGGGATCTGTGATACAATGGTTGAAACAGATGGGATTTGTTGCGACGGCGGGAGAGACTCAGAGCATGGCTTTATCAGTTCCGGATACAGATGGGGTGATGTTCGTGCCTGCGTTTACGGGCTTAGGATCTCCTTACTGGGATGCTCAGGTGAGGGGAACGCTTCTGGGGGTGACGCAGGGGACGCGGAAGGCCCATATTGTGCGGGCTGCCTTGGAAGCTGTGGCGTTCCAAAATGCGGCCTTGCTGGAGGCTGTGTGTCAGGATGGGGGTTTCTCGGCCCGGGTTATGAGTGTGGATGGCGGGGTGGCGCAGAATGACTTTCTGATGCAATTTCAAGCTGATATTATGGATATACGTATTGAGCGGCCGGCTTCTGCGGAGGTGACGGCTTGGGGGGCGGCATGCGCCGCCGCTCTGGGGTCGGGAATATGGGAAAATATGAGTGATGTCGTGGCGCGCCAAGGGACTCAGGCTTTTGTGGCCGGTATCAATGAAGATAAGAGGAAGAGTCTGCTGGAGGGGTGGCAGAGGGCGGTAGCGTGTGCGCGATTATATTAAGGGGCAGTCCCTAAAGAAAGGTGCTGATGTCATGGCAGAAAAGAATCTAAACAAGGAAGCGGTCTTTCAGGAAAATCAAGATGCCGGGGAGGTTTTGGCTGGCGCCGGGGAAGGGGACAGCATTAAGGAGACTGTGAAGGGATTCCAGGAGATCCCCAAAGACCTTAGCGAGGTTGTTTGGCAGGAGACGGAGGATGGTGAGCAAGATTTCGGGGAGATTATGGAAGGGTCTGAGGAGAGTGAAGAGGGGTCTGAGGAGATTATGAAAGAGGCTCAGGAAGTGTTGGCAAGTCCCGAGGAGATTGCGGAAATTACTGGGGAGGTGTTGGCGAGTTCTGAGGAGATGTTGGAATTTTTCCAGAAGGGGTGGGAAGACTCTCTGGAGGCTTTGGTGGAGAAAGTGGCGCGCAAAGCAGGGTATTTGGATAATATGGCAGGGGGACATAAGGAATATCTGGAGAACACGCTTCTTCTGCAAAGGGAGCGGCTGAGGAAAAAGATCGGGAAGATGGATCATAAAGTGAGCTTGAGACCGCGTGAAACGCCTTTTGTTGAGGATATAAAGGCGTATTTCCGTTACACTGTGCAGACGCTGATGAATGAGGGGAAGTCGGAAGATGAGGCTTTCCGGGTTGTCTGGAGCAGGGTGGAGAGGGCGGCAGTGAAGGAGCCGGATTTTGACAGTTTTGTACTGGTGTTTGATGGGTTCTGGGCCCAGGAATATTTGATGTGGGATAACATGCGGGTTCATCATGGTGAACTGATAGGGTTGTTTTATAGTGGGTTTCTGCTTTTGGGCATTACAGTAGGGTCTTTTTTAGGGTATCTTTTGGGCCATGGTATAGGGGAGACTGTTCTTGGCTGCGTGGTAGGTATCTCGTTAGGTCTGAGTTGCGGTATCTTTACGCATGCGCTTCTGCGTGGCCGCGCTCATGCGCGGGATGCGGCAAGAAGGAGGCGGTCATGAACATTGGGCTTTTTACAGATCCTTATTATCCCATGGTTGATGGGGTGTCTAATTCTGTTGAAATGCTTAGGGATGAGTTGGAGGCATTGGGCCATGGGGTTCATGTGTTTACGACGACGAACCCCCATATAGACCGGCAGGAAGTGAATGTTCATAGATCGATGAGTATGCCGTTCTTTGGGCTGCCCAGCAAACGTATGGGGATGCCTTACCATCCTATGGCGATTAATAAGGTGCGCAGTTTGAAGCTGGATATTTTTCATACTCATACGGAATTTTCTATGGGAACTTTTGGCAAGGCCATGGCCCGCTTGGCGAAAAAACCTTTGGTGCATACGTATCATACGATTTATGAAGATTATATGCACTATATAACCCGAGGGAAATTTGACAAAACATCAAAGAAGGCGGCGCGTGTCTTGAGCCGCATATTCTGTAATGGCTGCGATAAGCTTATTGTTCCCACAGAGAAAACACGGGATCTGTTAACGAGCTATAATGTCCATACACCTATTGTGACAATTCCAACAGGTTTGCCTCTGGAACGGTTCCGGATGGAGAACTGTGATCAGGATGAGCTGGCGCGCCTGAGGCAGCACTACGGTATTGGGCCTGAGGATAAGGTGATTCTTTTTGTGGGCCGCATTGCCAAGGAAAAGCAGCTGGAGGATATTGTCGAGGTGATGCCGGAGTTTATGAGGGATCATGCTCATGTCAGGTTTTTGCTGGTGGGGGATGGACCTTGGCGGGGGATTATTGAGGAGCTGGTGAACGCCAAAGGGATTGCGCAATGGGTCACTTTTGCGGGGGAACAGCCGTACCGCACCATAGGAACATATTATCATTTGGGGGATGTGTTTATCAACGCGTCCAGGACGGAAACTCAAGGTCTGACCTACCTGGAGGCTATGGCGGCGGGGATTCCTGTATTAGCCCGGGCGGATAGGTGTCTGGATAATGTTATTGTGAACGGCGCAAGTGGTGTGACTTTCGAGGACATGAGTGAGCTGCCGGAGCAGTTGGAGAAGATGCTGTATGATGATGCCTGGCGGGAAAGGATTCTCAAGGGGGCGGATGCTGTGGTAAGCGATTTTTCAGCTCGAACCTTTGCTAAACGGGTGGAATCTGTGTACAGGGATGCGATGGAACAGGGCGATGAGGTGGGAGCTGAAGCAGCAGAGCAGAGCAGGGCTTAAGTTAGCAACATAGAGTGAATGCTTTCTCATGGGAGAGAAAAATGACTGATATCAAGACATATGAGCCGCTATGGGGCACATGGTATGTTGAGTCCTTACTGGGAGAGGGAGGGTTTGGAAAAGTTTATAAAGTTCGCCGGGAGGAGTATGGCAGAACCTATTATTCTGCAGTGAAAATCATCTCCATCCCCCATGATGAGGGCGAAGTACGGCAGATGAAAAGCGAAGGATTTGACGATGCTTCCATGCACCAATTTTGGTATGCTTTTGTCACGGACATCATTTCTGAAATTGATCTGATGAGGCGGTTTCGCGGCGCCAGCCATATTGTCAGTCTGGAGGATCACCAGATTATTGAAAAAGAGGATGATATAGGTTGGGACATTCTGATTCGCATGGAGCTGCTGACCAGCCTTTCCGACCATGTTATGCAAACACCTCTTGCTGAGGATGATGTTGTCAAGATGGGGATCCATATGTGCCGGGCTTTGGAGCTGTGTGCCCGGCAAAACACCCTCCATCGCGATATCAAGCCGGACAACATCTTTATCTCTCTTCATGACGAATACAAGCTGGGGGATTTCGGGATTGCCCGGCAGCTTGAACGCACCATGTCCGGACTTTCTAAAAAAGGTACGCACACCTACATGGCGCCGGAGGTTTTCCGGGGAGAAGAGTATGGAGCCAGTGTGGATACCTATTCTCTGGGGATTGTTCTGTACCGGTTTCTGAATCAGAACCGAACCCCGTTCCTGCCGGATCATCCTCAAGCTATCATGCCCAGTCACCGGGATGAAGCGATGCAGAGACGCATGAGGGGCGAGCGTGTGCCTGACCTTAAAGGTACCAGCCAGGAACTGAACGCGATTGTGGCCAAAGCCTGTGCGTTTAACCGTCATGAGCGGTTTGAAAGTCCAACCGAAATGCGTGAGGCCTTGGAAGCTGTGGCAGCGAACAAGAAAGCAAGTGAAACCGTTCGCATAACAGCTAATGTCAAGCATATTCCTGTGAGTCAACAGGGGAATATGCCGCCTTCGCTATCTGATAGCCGCAAAGGCAGAAAAAACAAAGGGTGGCGTATTGCTGTTCTGGGTTCTGGGATATTGGCTATTGTAGGAGTGATTGTACTCATTTTTGTACTGAGCGGCCTGTTCAATGATCAGGGGCCGGCACAAGACCTCGAAAGTGTGGAACCTCCTAAAAATGAACAGGACTATGCGAAAGACCTCAAGGAGGGAAATACGAAATCTTTGGTGGGGTATGATTTTGGCAATAAAGCGGACGACAAGGTAGAAAACACTGGGAAAAAAGGCCAAGGGGGAGAGGTCTATCTGTATAAGGAAGAAATTTTTCTCCTGAAAGATCGCGCCAATGATGATCTGCATCTGTTCTTTTCGGGAGAAGGCAATACGTTCAATGCCCTGGGCTGTGGAAAAGGGGACTTCTTTGGGATCGAAATAGGTGTGGACACAATGATAAAATTCCGGGCTATGTTTGGCGAACCCAGCTATTCTGGATGGAGTTTGCAGGGTTTTTTGTTTGCGGCATATGAATTTGAAAAAGCAACGATGACTATTGAGTTTGACGAGGAGAAACGGGCAAGTAAGATTTTTTATAGGATGTCAGACAAGAACAAGAAGACGGTTTCGGAGAGCAATACTCCAACGGTAGAGAGCAAGAACTCAATTCTGGGCAAATGGGCAAGGGGAAGTTACATATTTGACTTCTGGGACAGTGACGCAATGCCCGTCACTCTGAAGGATCCTACCGGTGAAGCGGGATGGGGGCTCTACTTCAAAGACAACGACCAATACTTGGAGTATAGATCCGGAGAGATTCTTTCTGATGACGGTGTTGTAAAGAAATATTTGACAATCATATACGGAAGCTATAGTGTAAACAAGACGAATACAATCAGATTTTCTGATATGAAAGTGTACAGCCGGCAAAATATAGGGGGGGAAATCAAGGAATATTGGCCTGAGTATGCGGACTATGAACTTCCCTTTGAAATTAGTGATGAGGGAAACACGTTTACATTTTTGAACGATTACGAGAATAGGGGACTCAGGGAATTCAAAAAAATCAATTAATATGCTATAATTTTTCCTAAGGGGCCGCGAATATCAAGTTGATTTATGATCAGCTTGGCCGTCGGTATTTTTCGGGTTGCTGATATTTCAGCTATCCTGAAGCTATCATGAGATTAGGGTGTAAGAATTTATGACTAAAAACAATCTTTTGCATGTCGCTATTGATGGTCCGGCCGGTGCGGGGAAAAGCTCTGTTGCCCGTGAGGTGGCCCGGAGGCTGGGTATCTTGTATCTGGATACAGGAGCCATGTATCGGGCTTTCGCGTGGAAGGCGCTGGAGCAGGCTATCGACCTGGCCGATGCTGATGCTTTGGCGGGCGTGGTTCGTGAAACGACGCTGGATTTCGATGTTGAGCATTACCGAATCTTCTGTGATGAGACTGATGTTACGGAGGCGATCCGCACACCGCAAGTGTCGGCGGGGGCTTCAGCTGTGGCGGTTGTTCCCGGTGTTCGCACATATCTCACTGAACTTCAGCGACGTAAGGCTTTGGAGAATTCGATAGTGCTGGATGGCCGGGATATTGGCAGTTGTGTGCTGCCTAATGCCCCGGTGAAGATTTTTTTGACGGCGGATTTGCGGGAGCGTGCTCGGAGACGTCAGAAAGATTTGCGCGAACAGGGCCGGGATGTGGATATTGAGCGCGTCATGGAGGATATGGAGGCCCGGGACCGCCAGGATGCCCAGAGGGCGGCGGCCCCCATGGTGCAGGCGGAGGATGCTGTGTTGATTGACACATCTTATATGGCTTTTGACGAAGTGGTTGAAAGGGTGCTTGAATTGGTGAGGGGGGTGAGGCCGTGACTCTATACAAAATCCTGCTTCCTATAGCCCGTGTCTTGGTGAAGAGTGTTGGGTGCCGTGTGGAGGGGGCTCACAATGTTCCGGCTGAGGGGTCTTGTATTGTCGCGTCGAACCATGTTACTGTCTGCGATCCTGTGTTTTTGGCGTGTGCTATGCCGGGGCGGGTCTTACACTTCATGGGGAAACAATCTCTGTTTGACATTCCTGTTTTGGGGTGGTTGTTTGCCAAGTGCGGCGGTTTTCCTGTGAGCCGGGGCGAGGGCGATGTCAGCGCCATCCGGTATTCGGTGTCCCTTCTTAGGGAGGGAAAGGTGTTGGCGATTTTTCCGGAAGGAACGCGTTCCGGAACGGGCGAACTGAACAAGGCCTTTGATGGGGTAGGGCTCATTGCGGAAAAATCGAAAGCGCCTGTCATCCCGGTTCGCATCATGAAGGTGAGAGGCCGGAAGAAGGGATTTCGCGGCAGAACCCGGATTATGATTGGAGATCCTTTGTATCTGGAGGCTATGGATATGCCGGAGAATAAACGGGAGCGCCGCACATATATCGCGGCGGCGATTATGGAGAGCATTTCTATGTTGGGAGGATGATAAGAGGCGATTATTATCGCAAAAAATGTAAGAAAGAAGGGATTTTGTGACGATTAGCGAACTAGAATAAAATAAAAGGGGGGCAACCGAAAATTGAGGGTTGTGCAGGCGCGGAAAGCGGGGTTTTGCTTTGGCGTCAAACGGGCCATCGAACTTGCGGAGCAGGAAAGCGCCCAAGGGCCTATTTGTTCATGGGGTCCGCTGATCCATAACGCTCAAGTGGTTAATGCCTTGGCGGATAAGGGGGTCAGGGTTGTTCGTGTCTTGGATGAGGTTGAATCGAATCAAAAATTGGTCATTCGCTCTCACGGAGCGCCGCCACAGGTTTTTGCGGAGAGTGAACGCCGGGGGATTCAAGTTGTGGATGCCACATGCCCTTTTGTGAAGAAGGCTCAGATGCGCGCGCTGGAAGCGTCTCAATCGGGGTTTGTGGTGATTGTGGGGGATCGTGCCCATCCAGAGGTTCAAGGGTTGCTGGGGTGGGCAGGCCGGAATGCGGCTGTTGTCTCGTCCCTGGATGAGGCGCAGAGTATGGGGCATTATCCGAATTTATCCGTTATTGCTCAAACAACCTTGTCTCGAAGCCAATTTAATGGTATTGTTGAAGAGCTGAGGCGGCATACCGATCAATTGATCGTTTATGATACAATTTGCTTGGCGACCCATGAACGTCAAGAGGCGGCGGCGGAGTTGGCCGAAGAGTCTGATGTGATGATTGTGGTCGGCAGTCAAACAAGTTCTAACACACGCCAACTCGCGGATATTTGCGAAAAGAAAACGCGAACTTACCTGATTGATACAGCAGGTGAAATTCAACCGATCTGGTTTCGCGATTGTCGGAGTGCCGGGTTGACAGCCGGGGCGTCGACACCAGATTGGATTATTGAGGAGGTCTACACAAAAATGTCAGAAGAATTTATCACTCAGGACAATTTAGCACCGGAGCATGTGGCGCCGGATCCCGAAACGGCAGTGCCGGCGGATCCCGAAACGGCAGCGGATCCCGAAACGGCAGTGCCAGCGGATTCCGGGGCTGAATCGTCCCCGGGAGCAAGCTTGGCAGAGGATGAGTTTCCCGATACTATGGAAGAGTATACGGGGTCTCTTCCCCAGCTCTACAAAGGGGCGCTGGTTTCCGGCGCGGTTGTCAAGATCTCCAATGATGAAGTTTTTATTGATATCTCTTGGAAATCTGAAGGGGTTATTCCTCTGGCGGAACTGGCTTCGACGAAGGTGGCTCGGGCTGAAGATGTTGTTCAGTTGGGGGATGTTGTTACGGCTGTGGTGCTGCGGGTGGAAAATGAAGAGGGACATCCGGTGCTCTCTAAACGCAGGGCGGCTGAGATTGAGGCCCGGGAACAGCTGGCTAAGGCTTTTGAAACCAAAGAAGAGATTCGCGCCAGGGTGATGGAGTGTGTCAAGGGGGGTCTTCTTGTGGATTTGGGCATGCGGGGGTTTGTGCCGGCGTCTCAAATTCAGCAGGGGTTTGTTGAGGACTTGTCTGTTTTTGTGGGACAAGAGCTGCGTCTCAGGGTCTTGGAGTATGACGAATCCAAGAAAAAGCTGGTGCTGTCTCAGAAGGTTATTTTGAATGAGGAGCAGGAATCGAGACGCACTGAGGTTTTGGCCACCTTAAAGGTGGGAGATGTGATTGAAGGTGTTGTTCAACGGCTGACTAAATTTGGAGCTTTTATTGATATTGGAGGGATTGATGGGCTGCTGCATATTTCCGATATAGCTTTTTCCAGAATCCAGCATCCTTCGGAAGTGCTCAGTGTTAACTCTGCGATTCGAGTTAAAATCCTGTCTGTTGATCCGACCTCGGGCAAGGTGTCTTTGGGGTTGAAGCAGTTGAAGGCGAATCCTTGGGAGGGTGTGGCGGACAGGTATACTGTTGGGGCCACTGTCCAAGGGACGGTGGTACGCATTGCGACCTTTGGGGCTTTTGTTCAGCTTGAGGATGGAGTGGATGCCTTGGTGCATATTTCTCAGATCGCTCCTCATCGTATCCCTAAGGTTGAAGATGTGGTTCATGTGGGCGATGCGATTTCGGCTAAGGTCATTGAATGCAAACCGGAAGAGAGGCGCATGAGCCTTAGTATACGCGAATATCTGTTGGAGCAGAACCCTGAGTTGTTTATGGCTGATGCGGCCAATAAGGGTGACGCGGCCACTTCGGTGGATGCGGGTACCCCGGTTGACGCGGCCACTGAGGGTGACGCGGATACTGAGATTGGCGCAGTTACTAAGATTGACGCGGGTACTGAGGGTGACGCGGACACTGAGATTGACGCGGATACTGAGGCTGACGTGGGTACGGAGGGTGACACGGGTACGGAGGGTGACACGGATATTGAGGGTGACACGGATATTGGCGAGAAAGGGCAGCCTGAGCAGGAAGTGCCTGATTCTGTGGAGGATGATCTTTCTGAGGAAAAAAATGATCTTTCTGAGGAAAGGGATTCGACTGAGGAGTCCGGAAGTTCCTGATATACTGAATCCTTGAACCCCCGGAAAGAGATTCTCTCTTTCCGGGGGTTCTCTATGTTGAAGCTTTATGGTAAAATCAAGATATAAATCCATTCCGAGGGGGATCATGGCAAAAGAGAAAGGGAAAAGAAAACGGAAATTCCAAAAACCCGATCTTTTATTGGCTGCGTTGGCTTTTATTATTCTTGCTTTTGGGCTTGTTATGGTTCTCAGCGCGGGAGCGAGGTTTTCTTACCAGCAGGGAAACACGGTTTACCACCTTTTCTTGTTGCAGCTCATGTGGGCTTTCTTTGGTTTGGCTGCGGCTTTATTAGCTTTTATGATTCCTTTCAACAAGTGGCGCAGGATATGCGGCGTGGCTCTTGTTGCTGTTGGCGGATTGCTTATCTTGGCTCATGTTCCCGGTATTGGTGTTCAGAGCAATGACGCGGCGCGCTGGGTTAATATTTTTGGCCTTCAGCTGCAGCCCTCCGAATTGGCGAAACTGGCTATTGTCATTTTCCTGGCTCATAATTTTGACCAATACCCGGTAAGGAGGTTTCGGGATGCATGGTGGCCGTGTCTGCTGGTGCTGGGGATTACTGTGCTGGTTTTGACGGAGGATTTGGGTTCTGGAGTGATTATGCTGGCGACTCTTACGGCTATGTTGTTTCAGACAGGGCTGTCGTTGCGCTATTTCGTCGTCGGCATTCCCACAGCCTTGTGCCTGGGATGGATGTATATTTCCACTCACCCGAGAATACAAGGATGGTTGGATCCATGGAACAATTTTACTGATATTGGTCATCAAACAGCTTTGTCTCAATATGTTTTAGCTATGGGTGGACTGTTTGGCATTGGCATGGGCGGCAATGCGGGGGCTAGGGCACTACCGGAAAGTTATAATGATATGATTTTCTCAGTGATTGGGCAGGAACTGGGGTTTTTTGGAGCTGTGGTGTTTTTGTTGGGATTGGCCTTGTTTATCATGCGCTGTTATTATGTTTCCTATCGTTGTCAGGATCACTTTGGCCGATTGCTGGGATTTGGAGTGTCCAGCTTGATCGCTATTCAGAGTGGTATCAATATTTGCGCTGCTATTGGCGTGATGCCGATAACAGGGGTAACGCTGCCTTTGGTATCTTATGGGGGGACGTCGCTGCTGATTTCCTTGTTTGAGGTGGGTATTCTGCTCAATATTTCCCGGGGAATGACCAAGGAGGTTAAGGTGAGGGCGTCTCGAATTTCTAAGAGCGGAGTCTCAGACAAAAACGCCACTCCGAACGATGAACAAGGATCTCCCCCAAGCATTCAAGGCAGCGGGACAGAGACTATTTGAGGAGGGTGTTTGAATGGACGAAATTATTTATAGAAAATCAGGATTAACGGATGTCATTCGACTTATTGAATTAAGGAAACAACAACTTCAGGAAGAAGGGGCAGAAGCAATAACAGAGCTGGCGGGCCCGCTCCATGATTACTATGTCAGGCATTTCAATGATAATACATTTATATCTTGGTTAGGGATTGATAACGAGACAATTATAGCGACAAGCGGGGTATCACTTGTGGAAAAGCCCCCGTATTACGGAAATGAGACAGGGCGAATTGGCATAGTGTCCAGTATGTATACATTAAAGCCGTATAGGAGAAAAGGAGTTGCGAAGAAATTATTAGGTTTAATCGTCCATGAGGCAAAAGAACATGGGTGTGGTATAGTTCAGGTAACAGCTTCTGACATGGGGGCTTTGCTGTATCAGGATTTTGGATTTGAAAGAAAGAGCCATTACTTTCAATACAAATACAGAAATACATGAAACAAACAGTACAAGCTTCTCCCAATCCGCCGACACAGCCGACACAGCTGAAACAGCCAGGACTCCTCATTTCTCATGTGGATCCTCAGGGCATTGCGGCTGAGCTTGGCATTGAACCTGGAGATAGAGTGATTTCGGTAGATGGTCAAAGGATAACAGACATCCTGGATTTCCAATATGGAACCAGCGAGGAAGCCTATACCCTGACTATTGCTAAAGGAGACCAGGATGAACTGTGGGAGCTGGATATTGAGTGTCATCCAGAAGAGCATCTGGGTATCACCTTTGCTGATGTGGCCCTGGACGGGCTCAAGGTATGCCATAATAATTGCGTGTTTTGTTTCGTTCAGCAAATGCCGCCGGGCCTTAGAGCCTCTCTCTATGAATTTGACGATGACTACCGCATGTCTGTGAGCCGGGGGAATTATATTACGCTGACCAATGTGGGGGAAGAAGAGTTTGCGCGCATTCTGACCCTGGGGGTGAGTCCCCTGCATATCTCGGTCCATGCCTGGGATCCGGAAATTCGCGTGCGCATGATGGGAACCCCTGCAGCGGCCAACCTGCCTAAACAGCTGGTTCGCTTAGCCCAAAAGGGGATTGACATGCATACACAGATCGTCCTGGTGCCAGGATACAATGATGGAGATGTTCTGAATCATACAGTGCATCGATTGGCGTCTCTCTATCCTCGGGTATCTACCATTGGGGTGGTTCCGGTAGGACTGACGCGCTTCCGCGATCACTTGAATCCTCTGCGGGGCTTGACGCCGCAGGAATGTGCGGGTATTCTTGATGAAGGGAACAGATGGCAAGAGGACTTGAGAGAGCGGTTCGGCAAAAACCTTGTTTATTTTGCCGATGAGTTCTATTTGGCATGCGGGCGCGACATACCACCTCCGGGGGAGTACGATGGGTTTGAGCAGATAGAAAACGGGGTTGGCATGTTGAGCTCTTTTCGGGAAGAGTTGCAGGTGCTGCTTGAGGAGGGCGGCTGGAGCCATGCACATAGAGTGTTGCAAACGGCTGCCAAGTTACAAGTGCGCCATCTTATTACGGGAATGCTAGGGGCGCCGTTCTTACAAAAATGTTTGGCTTGGACAAGAGAGAACTCTCCTTCCTATGCGGGCCTAGCGGAGGAGATCCATATTCATCCCATTCGCAACACTTTTTTTGGGCCGGAAATCACAGTGGCTGGTTTGGTAACTGCCACAGATATTGCCGAACAGGTGGGGGATCTTGGAGGAGAGGAATTCGTGATTCCTCGTGTTATGTTGAAAGCAGATGAGGATATTTTTCTCGACGGGCATTCGGTCAAGTGGCTTGAGGAGAAACTGGGCGGACGAGCTAGGATTGTTGATAGCAGCGCCCGGGGATTTTTGGAGGCTATTGGATCCTGATTCCCTGATCCAGGCCTGATCCAGGCTTGGTTGTGGCCGTAGGCCACCCTGTGCTATACTGACAGTACATTAGGGTTATGGGCGATGAGGGAGTGATCAGGATATGAATCAAATCTTACCTGTGGGGACAGACAGCTTTGAAAAAATACGCACAAACAATTTCTATTATGTGGATAAAACATCATTTATAAGGGTATTATTGCAAACCAGAGGGGAAGTTAATCTCTTTACCCGGCCGCGCCGGTTTGGAAAAACGCTGACAATGAGCATGTTGCAGGCATTTTTTGAAATAGACCCAGAGCCGGCTGGGATTCACCCAGAGCCAACCAGGGCCGGGCAAGATCCTAAAGGGCTCTTTGCCGGGCTGGAGATTATGAATGAACAGGATCTCTGCGAGCGCTATATGAATCGGTATCCTGTAATTTTTCTGAGTCTAAAAAGCTGTCAGGGGAGAACCTTTGTGGATGCTTTGAGACGAATTGCTTATCAGGTGGCATTTGAATGTGACCGGCTGGCTTTTTTGGCGGAAAGCCGACACTTGGACAGGGATGACCAGAAGACATTTGCGGCTTTAAAATCTCAAACAGCCACACAACAGCAACTCGAGATCAGTGTAAAATTTCTCTGCCGGATACTCCAAAAACACTATGGGCAAAAGGCCCTTCTTCTGGTTGATGAGTATGATGTTCCCTTGGATAAAGCCTTCCACAACGGCTACTATGATGATATGATTGATTTTTTGCGTGTTTTTTTGGGAGAAGCATTCAAGACCAACACATCTTTGGAATTTGCTGTTGTAACAGGCTGCCTCCGTATTTCTCGAGAGAGCATTTTTACCGGAATCAACAACCCTAAAATCAACTCCATCACAAATAAACTCCACCATGAGCACTTTGGTTTCACAGACAATGAGGTCAGAAAGATACTGGATGACTATAGCCTCTCCTTTGCGTATGATGATCTGCGAGAATGGTACAACGGCTACCGTTTTGGGAACACGAGTATGTATTGTCCTTGGGATATCATTAACCATGTGGCTGAACTTGTGGCGGATCCTGATGTCCGGCCCAAAGCTTATTGGAACAATACCAGCTCCAATGATTTGGTCAGACACTTTGTTGATAAAGCCGATACCGTTACCCGAACCGAAATCGAAGAGCTTGTTGCCGGAAGAGCTGTGACAAAGATCATTAGAGAAGATCTTACTTATTCCGAACTTGATGAAGACATTGATCATGTATGGAGTGTGCTTTTTCTTACCGGATATCTGACAAGAGCCAAGGAACCAATGAGTCTGCCATCAGAATCTGTCAAACTGCTTATCCCCAACCTTGAAGTGCGGGAAATCTTTATTGAAAAAATCCGGAAATGGTTTCGCGGGCAGCTCACTAATGCCAGAACAAAGTCGGAACTCCAGCGGTTGTATCACGCCTTTTTGCAGGCTGACTGTGATACGATTAAAGAAATTCTAGAGAATCAGCTGCGTGTGACCATTAGCTACTTTGATAATTATGAGTATTATTATCATGGCTTTCTCACAGGGCTTTTGATCGGGTGCGGAGCGGATTGGGCCATTAAATCCAACCGCGAGTCTGGCAATGGAAGAAGCGACCTCCTTCTCACGACCACTGATGGCTCCCTGGGGCTGATCATAGAAATTAAACATGCTAAGGAAGCGAAAGATATTCCGCGTCTGACGCAGGAAGCTATGACACAAATTGAAACACAAAGATATCAGGACGCTTTTTTGGGAAACGCTATTAAACGGGTTCAGTCTTATGGAATAACCTTTTGGAAGAAAACTTGTGAGGTACAATCTGGTGATGCATAGTAACTTATGGACGCGAAGCGTCAATAAAAAACAAGAAAATCCAATACTGACCACTAACCACTGATCACTGACCACTTGCGGGCAAAGCCCGCGTTAGATCTATCTTGCTGAAAGGAGGAAACTATGGCCAAACCCCTTGTCGCCATTGTCGGCAGACCCAATGTTGGCAAGTCCACACTCTTCAACAGAATTGCCGGCGGCCGCATTGCCATCGTAGAAGACACCCCAGGGATCACGCGGGATCGCCTGTATTTTGACGCGCAGTGGGGAAGAAAGGCCTTCACTTTGATCGACACAGGGGGCATCGAATTCAAGGATCATTCCACCCCTCTGTCGGTTATGATGAAGCAGCAGGTCGATGTTGCGATCGAAGAAGCTGACGTTGTGGTTTTTGTTGTCGATGGAAGGGCTGGACTGACCTCCGACGATGAGGCTATTGCCAAATCCTTGCGCCACGCGAAAAAAACTGTCGTGCTCTCGGTTAATAAAGTGGAAAACTTCCCAGGGTTCGAAGCTCAAAGTTACGAATATAACACTTTGGGGTTGGGAGATCCTATACCGGTTTCAGCGGCTCACGGGCTGAATATCGGAGATTTTCTGGATGAGGTGACAGCTCATTTGTCCGATCAGGCCGAAGAAGACTACAGTCCCGAAACGGTGAAAATTGCTGTCATCGGTCGTCCTAATGTAGGTAAATCCTCTCTTGTCAACCGTCTGCTGGGAGAAAAACGGGTGCTTGTCAGCGATATTCCCGGCACGACCCGGGATGCCATTGATACGTCTTTTGTGTATGACAGCAAGAATTATGTGCTGATTGACACGGCTGGTATTCGGCGCAAGAAGAAAATTGTGGATCTGGCCGAAAATTTCAGTGTCATCCGCTCCCTCAGGGCCATTGACCGCAGCGATGTGGCCCTGATGCTGTTGGATGCGACGGAAGGGGTGACGGATCAGGATAAACGTATTGCTGGGTATGCGCATGATAAGGGCAAGGGCATCATTCTCGTGGTGAACAAATGGGATCTGATCTCCAAGGATCATAGAACGCTTGACCACTTCGAAAAAGATATCAGGTCGGAAATGAGCTTCTTGGCGTATGCGCCGACACAATTCATTTCCGCCTCTTCCGGCCAGCGGGTCAACA
Organism: Peptococcaceae bacterium; assembly: GCA_009782825.1. GTDB lineage: Bacteria > Bacillota > Desulfitobacteriia > Desulfitobacteriales > Syntrophobotulaceae > WRJI01. The sequence continues at coordinate 15,288 of WRII01000010.1, read as the reverse complement.
AGATTATGGATTTGGTGGATTTCGTGGCGGAGCAGCATTGCCGCCGCGTGACCACAGCTCTGCTCAATGAGCAATTGCGGGAATGGCTTCATTTGAATCCTCCGCCTGGAGACAACGGACATTTTCTGAATATCCTTTTTGCAACGCAGCAGGGGGTGAAACCCCCGACGTTTGTTTTTTTTGTCAATGATCCCGAATTGCTTCATTTTTCCTATAAACGCTATTTGATCAATCAATTGCGTCAGGCATTCGGTTTTGAGGGAACCCCGATTCGTTTGTTTGTCCGGAAACGGGAAAGGGATCATTAATTGAGTATATTGAGGTGATCACAATGAATTATTTTTTGATTATCCTTATGCTTCTTCTCGCGGCCCTTTTGGGCAGTATTCCCAGTGCCTATCTGATCGGGAAATGTCAAGGGATAGATATTCGCCAATATGGCAGCGGGAATATGGGAGCCACCAATACCATGCGTGTTCTGGGAAGAAGATGGGGGTTTTTGGTGCTGGGGATTGATGTTGTCAAGGGCTTCGCAGCGGCATGGCTTGTATTCACAGTTCTTGGAGACTGGGGCGCCGTGGTGGGCGGCATTATTGCCTTTGTAACGCATGACTGGAACCCTTGGTTCAAATTTAGACCTGTGGGGAAGGGGGTAGCCTGTGCTTTGGGGACCGCCCTTTTTGTGATCCCGATACCCATGGGAATCGGACTCATCGCCTTCGTGGCCACGGTTGTGTTAACACGCTATGTGTCTCTGGCTTCAATCTTCGCGGGCCTTTCGGCTTTGGGGATGACTTTTGTTTTCCCAACGCCTCTGGCCTATAAGATTTTTATTGGGGTAGCTGTGGGGTTTGTTCTGCTTCGACACAAGGAGAATATGAAACGTCTTTTTGCCGGAACGGAGACTCGGATCGAATGGGGTAAAAAAGAAGTGAATAAAAAAAATAAACATATATGAAACATAGTATGCTATAGGAGACGGGGAGAAAGGAGCTTGACATGAAAAGAGTGGCTGTGTGGGGGTGTGGCAGCTGGGGAACTGCCATCGCGTATACTTTGGCCCATGCGGGCAATGAGGTGGATTTATCGGGACGCAGCGCTGACATTGATATTCTTGAGGGCTTACGGCAGAGGAGAGAAAATGCCCGCTATCTGCCGGGAGTGATCCTGCCGGAGACGGTTCATGCCGTGGATGAATTGTCCCGGTCGGGGGGGTATGACGCTATTTTTCTGGGGGTTCCTTCCCATGTGGTACGAGAAGCGGCTCAGTGTCTCCAGCCTTTTGTATCCAAGGGGACTTTGGTGGTGAATTTGGCGAAAGGTCTTGAGGAAGACAGCCATCTGCGTCTTTCGGAGGTGATAAAACAGGTGCTGCCTGAGTGTCCTGTGGTGGTTCTCTCGGGGCCCAGCCACGCTGAGGAGGTTGGCCGGGAAGAGGCCACGGCTGTGGTGGCGGCGTCTACAGATGAGAGGGCGGCTCTGGCGGTTCAGCAGCTCATTATGACGTCCTTTTTCCGTGTTTATGTCAATTCAGACGTTATTGGCGTTGAGTTGGGGGGGGCGCTCAAAAATGTGATCGCCTTGTGTTCGGGGGTTCTGGAAGGCAGCCAAAGTCAAGGATCCCGGGATAACACCAAGGCTGCTCTCATTACCCGTGGTTTGACAGAAATCACGCGGCTGGGCGTGGCTGTGGGGGCACGGGAGGTTACGTTTTCCGGGTTGACGGGGTTGGGCGACTTAGTGGTGACTTGCACAAGCTCCCACAGCCGTAATCTGCGCGCGGGAAGGGCATTGGCCGGCGGGAAATCCTTGGAACAGGTGCAGGCCGAAATCGGCATGGTTGTGGAGGGTGTCCGGGCTACCCGAGCGGCTTATGGCCTGAGCCGCCGGCTGAATATTTCAATGCCAATTACAGAAAAAGCGTATCAAGTTCTTTATGAGAACGAACCGATTGACAGTGTTGTCCAGGAGCTGATGGCGCGCAGCAAGAAGCAGGAGTATGAGGACTTAGGGATGTTGGAATGAAGGGATCCAAATCGTTTTCTATGCAAAAAAAATGCCGTTCCCTAAGGAACGGCGAGGGCTCTTTTCATCTCTGGAAAAGAGGAGGATATATATATCATACAATATGAAACTGAGAATTGTGTGAGAAAATCATCTTTTTTTACTGGTAATTTCATGCAAAACGCACAATCCCGTAGAATGGAGTGTGCTCACATAATTGATACATTCCCCAAAACCCTCTATAATGAGTGTAGGAAAAAAGGAGGATATCCCTTATGCCACAAACTTACAAAACTTCTGTTATAACCTCTCAGGCTCCCGCCGCCATAGGTCCTTATTCCCAAGGGATAGATACGGGAGATTTAATTTTCACATCGGGACAGATTCCCATTGATCCTGCTAACGGTCATGTGGCAACAGATATTGTCCAGGCTGCCAGGCAGGGGTTGAACAATATTAAGGCGGTCCTGGAGGAGGCCGGTTCGGGGCTGGATAAGGTTGTAAAAATCACAGTATACTTAAAAGACATGGCTGATTTTAAGGCAATGAACGAGGTGTACGCCACCTATTTCCAGCAGCCGTTTCCCGCGCGTTCCTGTGTCCAGGTGGCGGGATTGCCTTTGGACGCTTTGGTGGAATTTGAAGCGATTGCTCTTAAATAGGAAAATGAAGAGGAACCTGCACAAAGGAGGGCATACCGATTTTAAATCCAACTGAACCTGTTTCTAATTTTTTGCGTACCCAGATCTCAAACGATCTGCAAGAGGGCTGCCATGAAGGGCGTCTGCAAACCCGTTTTCCTCCCGAACCCAACGGATATCTTCATATTGGACATGCCAAGTCCATCTGTTTGAATTTTGGGCTGGCTCAAGAATTTGGCGGAGTGTGCAACCTGCGTTTTGATGATACGAATCCAGCCAAAGAGGATCAGGAATATGTGGAATCCATCAAGGAAGATGTGCGTTGGCTGGGTTTTGACTGGGATGAGCGGGAATATTTTGCCTCAGATTATTTTGAGCAGCTTTATGCCTTGGCCGTGCGCCTTATCGAAATGGGGGACGCTTTTGTCTGCGACCTGTCCCCGGAGGAGATCCGCCAAACCCGGGGAACTCTCAGTACTCCGGGTCAGGACAGCCCTTTCCGGAACCGTTCCATTGACGAAAATCTCGATCTATTTGCGCGGATGAGGACGGGTGAGTTTGCCGCCGGAACCAAGGTACTGCGGGCCAGGATCGATATGGCCTCTCCGAATCTGAATATGCGGGATCCGGTATTGTACCGTGTGCTGCATGTATCCCACCACCGGACAGGGGAAAATTGGAAAGTGTACCCTATGTATGATTTTGCTCATCCCTTATCCGATGCCTTGGAGGGCGTGACCCATTCTCTCTGTACGCTGGAATTTGAAGATCACCGTCCTCTTTATGATTGGCTTGTGGAGAAGGTGTTTCCTTTGGGGAAACGCCCGCGCCAGTATGAATTTGCCCGGCTGGATATGACTCAAACTGTTATGAGCAAGCGTAAACTGCGTGATTTGGTGGAAAATAACTTGGTTGACGGCTGGGACGATCCGCGTATGCCTACTTTGTCTGGGCTGCGCCGCCGGGGCTATTCGGCGGCGGCCATCCGCGCCTTTTGTGAACGCATTGGCGTGGCCCGGGCCAACAGTGTGGTGGAAATGGGATTTCTGGAACATTGTGCCCGGGAAGAGCTGAATATGTCCGCCAAACGTGTTATGGCGGTCTTGGAGCCTCTCAAGCTTGTGATTACTAATTATCCGGAAGGAAACCATGAAACCCTGGCAGCGGAGAATAACCCTGAAGATCCATTGGCGGGAACCCGGGAGATTGTCTTTGGCCGTGAACTGTATATCGAGCAAAGCGACTTCATGGAAGATCCGCCCAAAAAATTCTTCCGCCTCAAGCCAGGTGGGGAAGTCCGGCTTAAACACGCCTATATTATTCGTTGTGACCATGTGGTTAAAGATGAGCAGGGTGGTGTTACTGAAGTCCACTGTACCTATGATCCTGACAGCAAAAGCGGCGGCGCCACAAGTGGCCGCAAAGTTAAAGGGACTTTGCATTGGGTGGCTGGCGATTACGCGCTTCCCGCGGAATTTCGTCTGTTTGAGCCTTTGTACCTGGCTGACCCCGATCAGACATTAGAAGGTCAGAGCACATACGCAGGAATCAATCCTCACTCTCTAACCCGTTTGTATGGCTGGGTGGAGGAAAGCTTGCGTGAAGCCAAGGTGACAGACCGTTTCCAGTTTTTGCGCCAAGGGTATTTTTGCTTGGATAGTAAAGAGAAAGAACCTGGTCTTGTTTTCAACCGTCTTGTGGGGTTACGTGACAGCTACAAGGGTCATTAGAACGCACTCCGATGCGCTGCCGGATTCACGAGTTTGCCACGATTGCTGTTGCAACAGAACAGTGAGCACGGCACTAAATGATTTTCCATAAGGATAAGGAGGAGAGAAATGCACATTACGCCAAAAGAATACCAGAACTCTTGGGCAAACGCTTAGGCAAGGGCGAGTGGCAAAGTTTCAGCGAACACTTTCCAAGAACTACGAGCGACTGTGGTTTCGCCGACTTCGACGGCTTCAATGAGCAAGACATCTATCTTGCCGGTCTGAAGGGCGACGTATGGCACTTCGACGGCAAGAAAGCGCACCAGATTCCGATCCCCACAAACATCGACTTCACAGCCGTCTGCTGCGGCGGCGACGGCGAGGTGTACCTTTCAGGAGGGAGAGGAAAAATCTTCCGTGGCCGCGACGACCGCTGGGAAAGGCTTGAAAACGAGGAGCCGGATAAAGACCCCTCAACCCTGCGTTTGCAAGACCTGGTGTGGTACGAGGACAAGGTATGGGCAACCAATGACTACGGCCTGTGGGTGATCGAAAACAACACCATCAAGAAGGCGGACGTTCCCGACTGGGTGCGGGCGTGTTCAGGCGACCTATCAGTAGGCGATGGGGTGATTCTTTCACCACTGGTTACTCCTGTTACTGAAATTTTAAGGGATATCACAGTCTGTTGTCAATGGGATAATGTCCAAAACTTATTCAGGAGCTTCGTTTTAAATACAGGTTTATCCGACTTTTAGGGTGAGAAAGGAATGACGGAATGACGCTGACAGGTTGTACTTTAGGTGACGACAGCACATTTTACAAGGAAGGAGGGTATGTTATCAGACACAAAGAGAGTGCCTGATGCCAGGCACTCTCTTTAGTCGATAAACTATATTAATCGTTTCGTTAGATTTTCTGTCCGTTTTTCAGGCTATCTTCAGCAAAGCGGACTAAACGCTTTGTCATTTCGCCGCCAACAGATCCGTTTTCACGAGATGTGATTTCGGGACCGAGTTTGGCATGCAGTTCATTAGCCACTTCATACTTCAATTGATCCAACGCGCCTGTGCTGCCAGGAGACGCGCTTTGACGTGTATTAGCCATTGTTGTTTCCCTCCTTTTACGGTAATAATTATAGTAACGCCTTTATTATCTGTTGTCTCTATAAAAATACTCAGGTAAATGTTGATAATGATGTATAATAAAAGACGATCGACAGAATATTGTCAAACAGCAGAGGGGGTCCCAAGGAGGAGCTGTCCATGAGCGATTTTTTGCCAGACGTTCAAGTGACGCGGAAACAAATTCTCTTGAGCTTGGCCATAACAGTCGTATTGACCGTTTTGGCCGCGTGTCTCGTTCTGTTTTTTTGTCAAATTTCTATTGGGGTCTATATCAAAGACCTGCTGAGTGCTTTGCCGGCGACGGCGCCGGATGCGGTGCTTATTATCGCCTTTCCTGTTTTAATGGTGGGGTTGGAATGGGTGATATTGCGTTATGTACCCCGCCACTATTGGTTTGAGCCAATTAACAATCAGCTGGCCCAAAAATTCAATCTCTTTGAACTCACAGCAATTTTTGCGATAGGAGCCATCAGCGAAGAATTTTTGTTTCGCGGTGTTCTGCAAAATACCTTTGGGTTCTGGATTGCGACTTTGCTCTTTGTTCTCATTCATACACGCTATTTAAAGCGTGTCCTGCTGCTGGCTGTCAGTCTTGTGCTGGGCTGTGGTCTGGGGCTTGTCTACTTGGTTAGTGGTAATCTTTGGGTCGTGATTCTGTGCCATTTTTTGCTCAACATGGGTGTCATCATGATCTTGAAAAGAAGGATCTTGAAAAAAGTTGAAAAATGAGGATATTGCCCAGAATTGAGCAGTATGGTACGATATACGAGTAGCCTACCCTATAATGAAAGAGGAGATGGATGTGAGCAAGACTTTACCCTTTGATTTGTCAACTCTCGAAAAGTTGACCCAAACCTTTGAGACGCCTTTCCATATTTATGATGAACAGGCTATTCGAGACAACGCGCGGCGATTTTTGCGCGCTTTTGACTGGATTCCTTTTAAGCAATATTTTGCGGTCAAGGCTACGCCGAACCCCTATATTATGAAGATACTCAAGGAAGAAGGCATAGGAGCGGACTGCAGTTCCATGGCTGAACTGGTTTTGGCGGACAGGGTGGGTCTTACCGGTGCGGAAATTGTGTTTTCATCGAATAATACTCCTGCCGACGAATACCGCAAAGCCCGGGAACTGGGAGTGACGATCAACCTGGACGATATCAGCCATATCGACTTCCTCGACCGGGAGGCGGGGCTGCCGGAACTGCTGAGTTTTCGCTGTAACCCCGGATCCTGCATTAGAGGGAAAGGCAATACCATCATTGGCGCGCCGGAAGAGGCTAAGTTTGGGTTGACCCGGGATCAGATTTTTCAAGCCTATGCGCTGGCCCAAAAAAAAGGTGTCGAGCGTTTTGGCATGCATACCATGGTGGTGTCTAATGAATTGGATATGGAAAATTTGGTACAGACAGCCCAGGTGATGTTTGATTTGGCGGCGGAACTCTCTCACAAATTGTCTATTTGCTTAGAGTTCATCAATTTAGGGGGCGGTGTTGGCATTCCATACCATCCGGAGCAGCAGCCGGTTAACCTGGAAAAATGGGCTGAGTCTGTACAGCGGCTTTACGAGAAAATCCTCTTGCCCTTGGGGATGAAGAACCCGACAACCCTTGCCACGGAATGTGGGCGCGTTATCACAGGACCTTACGGCTATCTGGTCAGCCGGGTTTTGCATAAAAAGGCGATCTATAAGGACTACGTGGGCTTGGATGCCAGTATGGCCGACCTTATGCGGCCCGGTCTCTATGGGGCGTATCATCATATCACTGTTTTGGGCAAAGAAGAGGTGCCTCATGATTTCTGTTATGATGTCACGGGAGGGCTGTGTGAGAATAATGATAAATTTGCCACGGACCGGATGCTGCCCCCCATTGAGGTTGGGGATTTGCTGGTGATCCATGACACAGGCGCTCATGGACAAGCCATGGGATTCAACTATAATGGGAAATTACGACCGAAAGAGCTTTTGCTCAAACCGGACGGCAGTGTTCAGATGATCCGGCGGGCGGAGACTTTGGAGGATTTGTTTGCGACGCTGGATTTTAAGGGAGTGTAGGGATGAGCGTCTTGCAAATTCTGCAAAAAAAAGTTGCCGCGGGGGAGATCGCGCCGGTGCAGCTGTGGTACGGTGAGGATCGCTATTCCATGAGGGAGGGGGTGCGCCTGCTTAAACACAGGTTTCTTGAGGCGGATCCTTCGGGCAGCTCTATTGAGGTGTTCAGCGGCAAGGGGGCTCTTAAATTTGAGGAAATTGTGGTGGCGGCGCAGACTCCGAGCTTTTTTTCCGGGCGTTTGGTCGTGGTGGATTCCCTGGTATTGGGGAAGGCTGGAGAGGGCAGCAGCGGCGGCAGCAGTGGCGGCGGCAGTGGCGGCAGCAAGGGTGATAACAATGAGGCGGGTCTCGGCCAACTGATTGAGTATTGCCGGAAGCCGAATCCGCAAAATTGTCTGGTGCTCATGGCGGAGAAGGTTAACCGTACGCGGAAACTGTATAAGGTTATAGCTAAGGAGGGTCAGGTTGTTGACTTTTCTTTTCCGCAGAATTTTCGTGATTGGCAGGGCTGGGTTCAGGAAGAGGCAGCGCGCTGGGGCAAAAAGATATCGCCTGCGGCGGCGGGATTCCTGGTAGAATGGAGCGGTCGTCATGTGGGTATTCTGAGCCAGGAAATTCAAAAGTGCGGCGTTTTTATTGGGGATCGGCAGGAAATTAAGCGGGCAGATATTGAGTGCTTGTGTGTGCCGAGGGTGGAGGCGTCAATTTTTGTGCTGCTGGATGCGATTGCTGGGCGCCGGGTTCAGGAGGGGCTTTCCTGCTTGCGTGATGTGCTGCGTCATGAGTATTATATGCGGGTACATGCCATGATTGTCCGGCATATCCGGCTGCTGCTGGCGGGATGTATGGTGAGCCGTACTCAAGGGAGTGGGGGTTCTGGGGGTTCGGCCCGGGATTTCCTGATGGAGGCGGCAGGGATCCGATCCCCTTATGAGGCGGGAAAGATCTTGACTCAGGCGGGCCGGTTTGAGTCGGAGCGTTTGGTGCGGTTCTTGGAGATGTGTTTAGACACGGAGATCAAAATCAAGACAGGAGGGGGCGAAGCTCATTTTTTGCTGGAGATTATGGTGGTGGAGTTCTGCCGCTAAGGGGCTGTAACTAAATGAGTTTGACAGGGGCCGCTGGATAGGGGCTGTAAGGGGCTGGCGAGGGCTATAATATTTTTAAATGATGTGATTTTAAAGTTGCATAGATAAAGGGGAGAAATTTGTATGAATTAATCATTGAAAGAGGAGGAGAGAAAATGGTATGATAAGCTGTATGGGGTTAATGAAAGCATGCGGCGACTTTCCCCGCCTGATCAAGCTGAAAGATAATCAGCTTGCTGAGGACTATGTCAGTAAGCCGAAGGACAATCGGACAGCTGAAAGATATCGCCTGGCTGGGCATACCAGCCTCAAATGAAAGGAGAATGAGTATGAGCGAGAATTCACAGAATCCGTTTTCGATGTGGATGGACATGAACAAGAGTATGTATGATGCATGGGCTTCACAGATGGCGCAGGTAACGGGGAATGCCCCGGCATCGGCATCAGGCGGAGAAAGTGCCAACCCGATGGGCGCTTTTTATGAGATGTGGATGAAGAATTTCACACAGAATCCGATGCTTTCCATGTTCAGTGGGAATGCCGCCAATGAGAGTAATCCGAAGAATTTCATGGATCAGATGTACCAGCAATGGCAGGATATGATGAAAAACATGTCCATGTTTATCCCGAACCAATCTCTCAAGGAGGGGTTTGATCGGTTCATGAATTCTTATCAGATGTTCACGGGCCTGCAGTCCTACTGGGATACTTTCCTGAAAAACATACCTATGGATATTCCGGATTGGAATGCTTATGCCAAGCCGATCATGGAAGCCTATCAGAACATGACGGGAACCTTTATGCAGCCGTTTATGCCGGAAGCCTTAAAGAATGCTTTTTCAATGCCAATGGAAAGCTTCTCTCTTATGCAAAAGACTTTTGTAGATTTCTTCAAGCCTTGGTTGGAAGAGTCCTCGGAGATTCAGGGATACTTGGTCAAAGCGCTCCAGGGCGATAAAGAGGCGTATATGGAATTCCTTAAAGCTTGGGCGGAGATCTATAAGAATTCCCTGGCTAAGGTGTTGAACGCTCCGGCGGTGGGCGCGAACCGCGAGACTGTCGAAAAGATGATGAAGCTGCTGGATTATTATGTGACCTTTGTGATTCGGTTCAACGAATACAATGTTCTTGTTTCCACAATGATGACGGAGACGATGGAGAAGCTTCTGGCCCATCTGGGTGAACTCCAGGGACAAGGTAAATTGCCCCAGACGTTTATGGAGTTCTATAAGGTGTGGTCGGCGTTCAATGAGAAGGCTTTCCAGGATCTGTTTGTCACAGAGGCTTTTACCAAAATCATGAATGAAACGGTCAGTGCGGGTTCTAAGCTGAAGATCTTGTATGATGATTTCATGCAGGATATGCTGGGGTTCCTGCCGCTGCCGAATCGGCGTGAGCTGGATAGTGTGGAAGAGGAAGTTTACGAGCTGCGCAAACGCGTCAAGGCGCTGGAGAAGGACTTGAAGGACTTAAAGGATGCCAAGGAGACTAAGGCTCCAAGTGCGCCGAGATCCCAGAGCGCTCAGGCTAAAAAGACGTCATAACTGTCTTGGGTGAGGCGGAGAGTTAAAAATTCAGGAAGAGTTCAAGACTTATAATAAGGAGTGTGGTCTTCGAGTGAATGGATACAGTTTTGACATGCAAAAATCCATGCAGGATGCACTGACCATGAATAACAAACTCATGAGCGGGTTGCAGAATATGATGGAAATCCAGGAAGTGGAAGTGGGAATGACGCCGAAGGAGCTGGTATACAGCGAGGATAGGATGAAGATATACCATTACATTCCTGAGGTTTCGAAACCCCACAGTGTTCCTGTGTTGGTGTGTTATGCATTGGTCAATAAGCAGTATATGCTGGATCTTCAGGAAAACAGAAGTATTGTGAAAAAGTGGCTGGCTGAGGGTTTGGATGTTTATATGATCGATTGGGGTTATCCGACTCATGTGGATAAGTTTTTGACCATGGAGGATTATGTAGACGGCTATTTGAACAATGCGGTGGATTTTGTGCGGGAAAAACACAAGCTGGGCGCTGTTAATTTGATCGGGATTTGCCAGGGGGGAACCTTGAGCGCGATTTATGCGGCCCTCTATCCGGCAAAGGTTAAAAACCTGGTGACGTTGGTCATGCCCTTTGATTTTGACACGACGGATGGCCTGCTCTTTAGGTGGAGTATTGGGATGGATATTGACAGCATGGTTGGCTCAGCGAATGGCCTCCTGGCCGGGAGTTCCATGAACTATGGGTTTAACATGCTGAAGCCTTTCCAACTTTCCTTTGACAAGTATTTAAACTTCATCGATCAGCTGGATGACAAAGAGGCGCTGCTGGACTTCCTGAGGATGGAGACGTGGATTTATGACAGCCCGGATCAGGCCGGACCGATGTTGAAAAAATTTATTAAGGATCTCTACCAACAGAATAAGCTTATTAAAAACGAGCTTGAAGTGGGCGGGCGCATTGTGAATCTGAAGAATATTAAGATGCCTGTGCTGTGTCTGCTGGCTCAAAAGGATCATCTGGTACCGCCGGCTTCGACGAGGCCGTTCGTAGATTCGATTCCCAGTAAGGATAAGGCGTTGCTGGAATTCCCTGTGGGGCATATTGGCATGTTCGTCAGCTCCAAGGCGCAGAAGGAGATTGGGCCCAAGATTGCGAAGTGGGTGAAAGAACGCTAGAGGGAGCAAAACACGCAAAGTCGGTTAAAATATGGGACAATCAGGTCAGATGCCGTAGCTGTTACGTGGCAGGACTTGAGTAAGGATGGACCGTAATGGGTCTGTCCTTCTTTTTTGTAGAATCTGGAATTTAGTTACAGTCCCTGAGCAACCAATCAAGCACACTTACTTTTCTTATTCCGTCATAATTGGCGCTAGGCATATATTCATCCAGTGTCAATAAATACTTTGGATGATTGTCGGAGATTTTCTGCAGCGGTTCAAGCTCGCGCTTTAATGTGTTGTCATCAAGAGTGGATGCGGATACTTGATAATAAATCGTTTCACCGGCATTACTCGCAACAAAATCGATCTCTTTTTCTGCGAGCTTGCCGATATGGACTTTGCAGCCTCGCCGGATGAGTTCAAGGTAGACGATATTTTCAAGAAGATGTCCTAGGTTCATGCTGCTGGAACTCACAAGTATATCTCTGAGTCCTGTATCGACAATGTAATATTTGCCCAGGGTCTTTAAGTTTTGCTTGCCCTTGATGTCAAAACGGTTGGCTTTATAAAATAAAAAGCTGTCGACCAACGCACGCAGATAACACTCAACCGTATTAACCGAAATCTTTCTGCCGCTTGCATTGATGACATCGCTGATTTTCTTTGCCGATATGGGACTGCCAATACTGCTGCACAAGAATTTTACGATGTTTTCCAGTACAGAAACATCGGTAATTCCCTCCCGGGTTGCCACATCCTTTAACAAGATGGTGTTATAGATACCATCAATATAGTCCTTGATGATGCTTTTATCATTTTGGAGCGCCGCCACATACGGGAAGGAACCATATTGGATATAATTGGTGAAATGAGATCTTATTTCGCACAAGCCTGATTTGCCTTTCTCATTTCCGATGAACATAAGGTATTCTGCGAATGATAAGGGCAGCATGCGGATTTCTACATATCTTCCGGAAAGCAGGGTGGCCAGCTCTCCTGAAAGCATATGAGCGTTGGATCCGGTTATATAGACATCAACATTCTCCTTTATGAACAGGCTGTCAACTGTCTTTTCATAGTGGAGACATTTCTGCACCTCGTCTATAAAAACATAGGTGTATTTGTTTTTGCATAGCCTTTCTTTAACATAGGTGTGCAAGGTTTTGTAGTCTAACAAGTGTTCATTGTCTACATCTTCAAGATTGATGAAGACAATCTGTTCCTCAGCAACGCCCGTTTCTTTTAAATAATCAATATACAATAAGAACAAAGTGGATTTCCCGCATCGTCTTACGCCTGTGACAACCTTAATAAGCTGGCGCTCGCGCCAACGTATGAGCCGATTCAAGTATTCCTGACGCTCTAACATATATATCACTCTCCTTGCTCTATAGTATAAACAAAAATCACAGAAAATACGAAGTTTTTTCTGTGAAGAGAAAAAAGTAATAGAAATAGAGAGTTTTTATCTATGGTAAAGAATAATTCTACTCCGTAGGCGGCATGACGGTGGCTTCGCCTTCCAGAACGACCTTGTTGTCTTGGTTGGAGCAGACTGTTTTTAGGATGACCCGGTTTTTTTCCTCGTTCTTTTCGAGGACTTCCACAGTAGCGGTAATGGTGTCCCCAAACCGGACAGGGGCTCGGAATTTCAGGGTCTGGGCTATATAGATGGTTCCAGGTCCTGGGAGATTCATGGCCAAAACCGCGGAGATGAACCCTGCGGACAGCATACCGTGAGCGATCCGCCCTTTAAACATAGTGTTCTTGGCATATTCTTCGTTGACATGGGCGGGATTGATGTCTCCTGTAACTCCCGCGAATAAGTAAACGTCTGTCTCTGTGACAGTTTTGCTGAAGCTGGCCTTTTGACCGATTTCCAATTGTTTCACAGTGTATCCCTGCATACTGTTACACTCCTTTTCCCTCATGTGGGTTTTTATTTTTTTAGCAAATAGCTGATATCCTTCAGCATAGCTGATATCCTTCAGCATAGCTGATATCCTTCAGCATAGCTGATATCCTTCAGCTTTACTTGCAACACTTATTATTGTAACATCATAAGCATGGCATGTCATCTTCATGTCCATAGCCGGGGCACGCATTTATTGCAGTTTTCAACTATTCTGTGATACAATAAACCGAAAATTCAATTTCAAATGATTTTTCTGACCCTATACCCAGAAACACAGGAATGTTGGGACTGAGGTACTCAGTCACGCACAGCATGAAAGGAGATTTTATGAAAAAAATTATTATTATCGGAGCGGCAGGGAGAGATTTCCACAACTTTAACACATGTTATAGAAACAATCCCGACTACAAGGTCGTGGCATTCACAGCGGCGCAGATTCCCGATATTGATGGGCGCAGATATCCCGCAGAATTAGCCGGAAGCGGTTATCCGGACGGTATTCCTATTGTTCCGCAGGCTGACCTTGAAAAAGTGATTAAGGAATACGATGTGGAGGAATGTGTTTTCTCATACAGCGATGTAAAATATGAGGATGTTATGGGGGTTGGGGCAAAGGTGAACGCGGCTGGAGCGGCGTTTACACTTTTGGGTCCCAAACAGACGATGGTGGAAAGCGTAAAGAAAGTAATCGCAGTAGGAGCAGTCAGAACCGGCTGCGGCAAAAGCCAGACATCGCGGAAAATCATCGAATGTCTTAATAAAAGAGGGCTCAAGGTTATCGCCATACGCCATCCAATGCCATATGGAGATCTGAACGCGCAAAAAGTTCAACGCTTCGCTTCGCTGGGCGATTTGAAAAAATATAACTGCACCATTGAGGAAATGGAAGAGTATGAACCTCATGTTGCGAGGGGCAATGTGATCTATGCGGGTGTCGACTATGAAGCGATTTTGAGGCAGGCTGAGAATGATCCGGCGGGTTGTGACATCATTCTTTGGGATGGCGGCAACAATGATTTTCCTTTTTATAAGTCTGATCTGACAATTACTGTTGTTGACCCGCACAGACCGGGACATGAATTGTGCTATTATCCGGGAGAGGTGTCGCTTAGACTTGCGGATGTTGTTGTCATCAATAAAATTGACAGCGCGGATTACGCGAATATCCAAACGGTCAGGGAAAATATCGCGAAAGCGAATCCTAAAGCTCGGGTGGTGGATGCGGCATCACCTATCAAGGTCGATGCTCCGGATGTTGTTAAGGGCAAGCGGGTTTTGGTTATTGAAGACGGTCCGACGCTGACTCACGGAGAAATGAAGATAGGGGCGGGTATTGTCGCTGCCAATAGATTTGGCGCGGCTGAAATCGTTGATCCCCGCGAGTTTGCTGTGGGACGTTTGTCCGAAACGTTTAAAATATATCCGAATATAGGGAGGGTTCTGCCCGCCATGGGTTACGGAGAGCAACAAATCCGCGACCTGGCAGCCACGATTGACAACACGCCCTGCGATTCCGTTGTGATTGCCACCCCAATTGATCTGGGCAGAATTATTAAAATCAATAAGCCCAATACAAGGGTCATGTACGACCTGCAGGAAATAGGAACTCCGAATTTGGATGACATTATAGGAGATTTCTTAAACAGCAAGCAATAGGAGGACAGCGATGGCCATAATCAGGTCGGACATCCCTGCCGAAACCCAGTACAACCCGGCGACAACACATAGTTGAATGTACTCTGAACAACATCATTCATCCAGCTCTTCAAGGGCTCTATAGACCGCCTTTTCTTTATACAAGATATTCATTTATGTCATACCTTCTCTCATCAAGTGGCGGAAGCAAGCGGACGCAGGACTCCCATTCGCTGTCCGAAAAGCTGTCACGATTTTTCTTGAGAAATAAATATAAACCATTTCTATTCACTTGCAAGCATTTATGCAACCAAATGTCAAAGCTCTCCATATTCGCTGGGCGCACCAATTAATTGTTGTAGCAATATATGGAATAAACTTATTAGACTCGCGTATGAAGGCCACACAGAGCAGGCGAACATTTATAAGCAGCGACTTTGCGAAGG
>WRII01000009.1 GCA_009782825.1 Peptococcaceae bacterium | reverse complement strand
CACTTAACAAGGCGCCACTTCGTTAGAAATGGGAATTATTTACATCGATATCCTCTGCGGGGGTGACATTTTCAAGAGATAATTAGCACGGATAGGGGGTGACATTTTTAGAGGTTATTGACACCTCACACCGCCACCGGAATATTGCGAATCTGCTCATGATGGCGATACCCTTCCACCCGAAAATCCTCCACCGCAAAATCATAGAAACAACGGCGCTCAGGATTAATCCAAAGGCGCGGCGCCGGAAAAGGCTCGCGTGCGATCAGGTCACAAACCAATGGAATATGCCGGTCATAGATATGGGCATCAGCAATGACATGAAGCAGCACCCCCGCCTCCAAAGAACTGACCTGGGCCAGCATGTGGATCAGAATAGCATATTGAGCCACATTCCAATTGTTGGCCACCAGGACATCCTGAGATCGCTGATTGAGAATCGCGTTCAACTTCTTCCCCACCACATTAAAGGTAACACTATGGGCGCAAGGGTACAGATGCATCTCGTGCAAGTCCGCATGATTATACATATTGACCACCATACGGCGGCTCCAAGGTGCATGGGCCAGATCATGCAGAACACGATCCACCTGATCAAATTCCCCTTCAGGGTAGGTATGCCTCAATCCTAGCTGATACCCATAAGCTTTGCCGATGGATCCGGACTCATCGGCCCAGCTGTCCCAGATATGACTGCTTAAATCTCGAATATTATTGGACTTTTTTTGCCAAATCCATAACAGCTCATCCACAGCCGCCGCCAGATTTGTCGGGCGCAAAGTCAAAAGAGGGAACTCTTCGGCCAAATCATAGCGGTTAATAATCCCGAACTGTTTCATTGTATGGGCTGGCGACCCATCTTCCCAGCGCGCCCGCACCCTTTGGCCCTCCGAGGAGCTTCCCTCATTGAGAACGGATCGGCACATCATGATAAAAAGGTCATCAGCCTTGCTCATAGAACTCTCCCCCTTTCCTCTGTCTCCTTTTCCTCATCTTTACCAATAGGCTGTCCATCGGTTCCCACACCAGGTTCCTCATTGACTTCTATAATATGATTAATTTTAGCAAAAACAGCCGCCAGCCGCTCCTGCTGATCCGACATATGCAGATACCCAATCAGCGCTTCCAACCCCGTCGCATGCCTATAGGCCAAAACATCAGCATGGCGCGGGTGCTGTCCTTTGGCATTGCGCCCACGGCGAAATACAGCCTGTTCATCCTCATCAAGATCAGGCAGCAATCTTTTCATCAGAGCCGCTTGTCCCTTCGCCTGAACCAGGCGGACAGCAGCATGATGCAGCTCATCGGCACGCACCAAGCCCTTTTTGATCAAATAAGTGCGCACCCAAATCTCATACACGGCATCGCCAATATAAGCCAACGTCAACACCGGAAGCTCGC
Organism: Peptococcaceae bacterium; assembly: GCA_009782825.1. Classification (GTDB taxonomy): domain Bacteria; phylum Bacillota; class Desulfitobacteriia; order Desulfitobacteriales; family Syntrophobotulaceae; genus WRJI01. The sequence goes on along the minus strand of WRII01000009.1, from coordinate 61,652 downwards.
TGGGCTTTCCATGAAACTCTCTGGGATTTTCGTTCAAAGTCATGTCTTTTTGCGTGGGGTTCATAGAGAATACCTGCCTAGCTCCTACAATATAATTTTTTTGAGTTCTTCTTGGTTAATCCTTTTCCCTTCTGCCACACTATCTCACCATCACCGTTCCTTAAGACTTTGCTGCCCCCTGCTTTATCTATAAAAACAACCGTTTGGCCTTTCTCATTAATGTATCCCTCTTTCCAGTCTTCCGAAACCATTGCCAAACCATTGGATGCAAAATCCTTTGCATCTTCAAATCTTGGTGGAACCACCATTTCACCCTTAGTATTGATATAGCCATATTTTCCGTTCTCCTTAACAGCAGCCAACCCATTAGCAGCAAAATTTAGAACATACTCAAACCTTGGCGAAATGGTCATCACACCTCCGGAATTAATGAAACCCCATTTTCCGTTTTCATAGACCCCCGCTAAACCATGAGCATCAAAATCCAATGCATACTCAAACCTTGGCGAAATCACCATTTCGCCCTTAGCATTAATGTAACCATGTTGACGATCCACCTCAACCTTTGCCAGACCATTGGAAGCAAATCCCCATGCGCATGCGAACTTTGGTGGAATCACAGTTTCGCCATTGGTGTCAATATACCTGAATTTTTCTTTTACACTGGTTACACGAAATTCATCAGATTCTTCTATTATATGAAGCCAGTCTTCATTGACAACAGCCAGTCCATTTCCAGCAAAGCACTTGGCCACCTGATACTTCGCTGGAATCATCATCTCACCTTCATCATTGATATAACCCCATTTTCCATTTACCCGGACTGGTGCCAAACCATTGGAAAAAGGCCATGCAAGTTCAAATCTTGGGGCAATTACCACCTCACCTTTGGCATTAATGTAGCCCCATTTTTTGTTATCCTGGATTGCCGCCAGGTTATTGTCAGCAAAAGGTCCTGCACTCTCAAACATCAGCGGTATCACTGTCTCACCCTTGACATTAATGTAACCCCATTTCCCCTTTTCTTCAACCGTAGCCAAGTCATTAGTGGCAAATTCCCACGCCCACAGAAACCTTGGCGGAATTACCATTTCACCTTTGCCATTAATGTAACCCCATTTCCCGCTTATGCATATCGGAACAAGATCTTCTCCACAATGATTTGTTGATATTGATTTCTTGACTCCATCGAAAACGTTAATATCCATTTCTCGAGGAAGGGAATCCTGTTGATCAGGTTCACAAATGTTCTCAATTAATGGCTCATTAAGCTTACATTGTTCGATTAATCTGTTCCACAAGGGAAATGGGAACCCAGTCTCTGTATTATCAGTCTCTGTATTATCAGTCTCTGTATTATCAGTCTCTGTATTATCAGTCTCTGTATTATCAGTCTCTGTATTATCAAAACTTCTTAGAGAATAGGCATCCTCACCCTTGTAAAGCCAACCTTTGCCGTTAGTAGGATCTACAACCCATTGAGCATCTCTTCCATAATTCCGCCAGTAAACCGCAGCTTGATCCAGCCTTTGTTTACACGAATCCAATTCTTGCTCAGAATACAATTGAGACGACTTCAGCAAATCATATTGCAATTGTATAATCTGTTGAAACTCAGATAAATTATCTGCCCCGACAAATCTAATCAATAGCAATTTTGCGATCCACTCATCCAGGTGATTAATCTCGGAAATTCTTGTTGTGAGGATATTAAATTCGTCATATCGAAAGACAAAAGGAATCGGATGTGCTTGATCATCCCAAGCAATCTCAAATTCTTCCTGATTATATTTAAGGACAAAGGAAATATATGAGAAATCATGTCCAGGATCAATAGATAAACAAAATTCATTGGATAAGAAAAACTTAATTGGCTGTTCATCCAATAATTCATACGAAAAGTCGTCTTCCAAAATCCAAAAATATCTCAGCCAGAATTCTTTTGTATGAAATAGTTTCATTAACTCTTGCTGCATGATAATCTCCTTATGGTCTGTTAGGAACTCGTAATGTCAAATAAAAACAAGTCGTTCTGGCCCTGCTAACCCCTAACGGGTGCAGCCCGCTCTTAGTAAACTTACAGATGCGAAGCGTCAATAAAAAACAAGAAAATCCAATATTGACCACTAACCACTGATCACTGACCACTTGCGGGCTTAGCCCGCATTAGTCACAGTCTCTTAGTAGCCAGTTTCCCAACCCTCACAGACAACCCTCAACAGCATACCACCGCACCCCATCCCGCGTATCTTCAATAACAATCCCATCCGCCTTACAGCGATCCCGAATCAGATCAGCCGCCGCCCAATTTTTGGCACTCCGGGCCCGGCTGCGCAATTCCAGCAGAACATCCATGACAAGCGCCCTATTAACACCAGCAGCCTGTGCCGACACCAGAATAGTCTGCGCAGCGTCCACATCGTCCACATCTACCCCCATGCCCAGACATTTCTGCCGGATCACCTGTGCCATTTCCTCATCCCCATTGCTCTGAGCCCGCCCATACAACTCCAGAATAATATCCATAACCCCATCTATTGAGGCCTCAGAGGCATCATTCTGATCCTGAGCCGTCGTAATATCGAACCCCAGAACATCTGCCAGATCCACCAAAGTCTCTCGCATGACCGCTAAACCCACAATCGCCTCCGGCTGACTCACAGCCGAGTTAATATCCCGGGCCAAGTCAAACAACACTCCAAAAGCCTGGGCCGAATTGAAGTCATCCTCCATTGCCCCTTCGAAGTGCTGACGAACGCGGCACACCAAACTTGCCTCTTCCTGAAGATCGCCATCACTGGGCACAAGGGGCAAACCTTCATCGATCCCGCCTCCCTCCGCTTGACCTTTAGGCAAGCGCTCATCTGCCAAGCACTCATCTGCCAAGCACTCATCTGCCAAGCGTTCATCTGCCAAGCGCACACTGGTTTTGAGACGTTCCAGCCCCTTCGCCGCCATTTCCAGTTTTTCCTGGTCAAAGAGAGCCGGACTCCGATAATGGGTACTCAACAGATAAAAACGGATCACTTCTCCGCTAAACTTTTGCAGTACATCCCGCACCAGAAAAAAATTCTTCAGCGACTTAGACATTTTTTCTTCCTTCTCATCTTCATCACTGCTCTTCACCGTAATAAAAGCATTATGCATCCAATAGCGCGCACAGTACTGCCCCTCCATAAAAGCCTCCGACTGGGCCACTTCATTCTCATGGTGCGGAAACACCAAATCCCCGCCCCCGCCATGAATATCAAATTCCGGCCCCAGATACTTATGCGACATTGCCGAACACTCAATATGCCAGCCCGGCCGGCCCATCCCCCACGGACTCTGCCAAGACGGCTCTCCCGGCGCCGATTTTTTCCACAGGGCAAAATCCATCGGATTTTCCTTGCGTTCATCAACCTCAACACGTTCCCCCGCGCGCATATCTTCCAGAGACCGCCCGGACAGCCTGCCGTAAGGCTCATAACGGGTTACAGCAAAATAAACGTCGCCCCCCACCGCATAAGCCAGGCCCTTCTCTTCCAAGACCCGGATCATCTCAATCATATCATCAACATGCTCAGTAGCCTTGGGATGGATGCTGGCCGGCATAATATTCAATGCCTGAGCATCTTTAAAATACTCTTGAATATAAAACTCCGCTACCGCCTGGGCCGACCTATTTTCCTCCGCGGCCCGCGCAATAATTTTGTCATCAACATCCGTAAAATTCTGCACATATGTCACCTGATACCCGCGATACAAAAAATAGCGCCGGATCATATCAAAAACCACAAGCATGCGGGCATTGCCCAAATGAAAATAATTGTATGTTGTCGGCCCACACCCATACATAGAAACTTCCCCAGCCTTGCGCGGGATGAATTCTTCCTTCTGCCGCGTCAATGTATTATAGAGTCTCATTGTATTTCCTCCTAGTCTCCGCTGGTTAGCTTAGATACTTCTCCGTCTCTCCCATCCGCGCCAAAATATTCTCCACACCCAGCAGCGCAAACACCCGATCCAGATCCGGTCCATGCATCTGACCCGTGACACTGACACGCAGCGGCATAAAAATATCCTTACCCTTCAGGCCCAGATCTTTCCCCAACTGTTTGAGAATCGACTTCACCCGAACCCCATCGAGTTCCGACACCCCTTCCAGCCGGCTCCGGAAAGCCTCCCGCACCACACCCACCGCAGATCCTCGCAAAACCTCCCGGGCTTCTTCATCCAAGTCCCCCACATGGGGCCCGCAAAGCACATCCACAAAATCCCGAGCCTCAGCCAGAGTCTTGATTTTTTCTTGAATCGTCTCCGCGAAAGCGATGAGCCATGGAGAAGGGATCTGCCCGCCGGCAACACCCTCCCCAGAAAATGAACCCTGTAGGAAGTCCTTTTGGGACAAGTCTTCCTGTTCCGCCAACTTTGTCCGAATAAACGGAAAAATCAGCTCCGCCAAACGCTCGCCAGAACACTCTCTAATATAATGGGCATTGAAAAAATCAAGCTTATTCTTATCAAAAACCGCCGGAGCTTTAGACACACGCTCCAAGGAAAACAGCTCTATCAGTTCATCAATCGTCAGGATTTCCTTTTCTCCCGGGGGCGACCAGCCCAGTAAGCCAACAAAATTGATCAGAGCCTCAGGCAGATACCCCTTCTCCCTATAGTCAGCCACCGCCGTATCCCCATCACGTTTTGTCATCTTCTTCCCGTGATCATTGAGGATGAGAGAAATATGGGCAAATTGCGGCGGCGTTTCATCTAAAGCCTCAAAAATAAGCACCTGACGCGGCGTATTAGATAAATGCTCTTCCCCCCGGATAACATGGGTAATATTCATCTCCAGGTCATCCACCACCACAGCAAAATTATAAGTCGGCAGGCCATCAGACTTCACAATAATAAAATCCCCTATACCCTCCCTGTCAAACACGACTTCTCCCCGCACCTGATCCTCAATCACCACAGGATCCCCCGGGCGCACCTGAAAACGCAAAGACGGAATCATCCCCTGATCGCGTTTATCCTGTTTCTCCTCTGGCGTCAAGCCAGCACACCGGCCCAGATAACGAGGCAGCTCCCCCCGAGCCATCAATTCCTGCCGCTCAGCCTCCAGCTCCTCTTCCGAGCAAAAACATTCATACACATAGCCCTGGGCCGCCATCTTTTCAACATAGCGTTGGTAAACCTCCAATCGTTCACTCTGGCGGTAAGGCGCACACTCTCCGCCCACGCGAAGTCCCTCCTGCCACGCGATACCAAGCCAGTCCAAAGCATCGGCAATGCTCTCCTCATACTCAACACGGGATCGTTCCCGATCCGTATCCTCACTGCGCAAAACCAAGCCTCCCCCACTCCCCGCCGCATACAAATAATTAAATAACGCCGAACGCGCCCCCCCTATATGCAATAACCCGGTGGGGCTCGGCGCAAAACGCACACGCACCTTCATAACTATATCTTTCCTCCTAATCCTATAAGTGTTGATCACGTAGTGTTGAGCCTTCAAGTTATGTATGTATTTTTTCATATCTCTCAGTAAATATCAAGTTAGTTGATCTCTTCATATATCTTCATATCCCTCTCACCCCTCATTTCCCTACCACTTACCGACCCGATTCACCCTGTTGCCTTTCAGTTATTGTAAGCCCTCAGGCTTCTTGATATAATGCAATTGTCTGACGGGGGTAAGAAGGTATTCAGAAGCGTAAGAAGGCATTCAGAAGCGCATGAAACAGCATACCTGCATGAAACAGCATACCTGCATGAAACGGCATACCTGCATGAAACGGCATACCTGCATGAAACGGCATACCTGACGGAGGTGAGCAGCGTGTGAAACTGCGTATCGAAATCTCTGACGGACTCCCGGAAAACGAGGTAATTATTCGCTGCGGCCGCGTGGATAATACCGTGCAAAAACTCCAAGCCTATATCCAAAGTCTGTCCGCCCCCAAGCTGATATTTTATAAAGAACAGCAGGAATTCTATTTTCCGTTAGACGAAATCCTATTTTTTGAAACCGACAGCGAACACGTCTATGCCCACACCGTCAACGACGCTTTCAGGGTCAAGCATCGATTATATGAACTCGAAACCCTGCTGCCTCATGTTTTTGTTCGCGCGGCCAAAGGCATTATCGTCAATACATCATGTATTTACGCCATTAGCCGCAATCTGACGTCGTCCAGCCAAGTCAGATTCGCCGGAAGTCACAAGCAGGTTTACGTTTCACGGCACTATTACAAAGCTCTCAAAGAAAAAATGAGCGAACGGAATCAGTAAAATGCGATCTCCATTAAAGAACGATCTCCATTAAAGAACGAAGCCTCTTCAAGAACGAAACCTATTAAAGAACCAAATCCATTAAGAACGGGGTGTAAAAAATGTCATCTAAATTCTATTCTATAAGATTTTCCCACTGGATATGGGGTACCTTCATGCTGCTTATCGCCGCCTTTGTCTTAACAAATCAATTCAACGGTTTTGTGAACATCGGCATTGGCAGCATCATCGTCGCCGCGTTGGCCCTGGCATTCGCCGTTCAATGTATTACACATCTGGCCTTCGCCCCGCTTCCCATTCCTCTCGCGGTACTGTACATCATTTTTCAGGGACCGCTCAATTGGCCTAACGTGCAATGGTGGGCTCTTGTTTTAGCCGCCGTTTTTGCCTCTATCGGCCTCGCAATCCTGCTTCCCCGCAAACACACCCATGTCAACCGGCACACCTATTCACACAGTTCAGGGAACGAATTTCACAAGCATCACCATCATTCCCGGACGCATATCGAAGATGGCGGCAACGACAATAACCCTTCTGTCAGCGTACATTTTGGATCTGTCAGTCGCTACCTTCACGCTGCTTGTCTGGAAACCGTACATCTGGACTGTAACTTTGGCGAACTTCAAGTTTTCTTTGATCAGGCACAGCTGAAACCGGATGGCGCCACAGCGATCTTGAATTGCAGTTTTGGCTCCATAGTCCTCTTCATTCCCAAAACTTGGAATCTTGTCAGCAACCTAAGCTGCACCCTAAGCGGTGTGGAAACTGACAATCCTTTAGCCACACCCACAGAAAATGCTCCTCAGCTGACGCTCAATGGCAGCGTTTCCTTCGGCAGCATCGAAGTTCGCTATATTTAGATTCTGTTGCAAGGCGAATACTTTTGCATAAAAGCAGGCAAAAGTATTCGCCTTGCACAGTTATTTGTCCCGCGAACTTTTATGCTGTTCAAGATGAACAGCGTTTGTACAGAAAGGATAAAGATGCGAATTTTTCGCATCTTTATCCTTTCTGTAACAGCCCCTCGGGATTTTTATGAGTACGACTGTCATTCTCTGCCATCTGTAAATTAGGCTTCTGTAAATTATGTAAATTCTCCGTAAATTCTCTGTATACAAAATATGATAATATATGATAAAATAGTACTCGTACCACACAAGAAAAAAGTCAGAATAAGGGGGGTGCTCTATGACAGGGCTCGTGTGTCTTTTGTTTCCTGCCGCTGTAACTGTCTCGTTGACCTTATCTACCCGAAAAAACCTGATACGTACCCCAGATACGTTACTCCTGGCGCCACTGGTTTTGGTCACTTTGATGTTTTTCAGTATGTTGACGGGGACCGCTGCTCCAAGCAGTCTCGTTCCAGAAGTAAGCGATACTCTTATAGCAGCTGATACCATCGTATATACACTACTGTACTTATTCACAATCTTCGTCATCATACTTCTTTATAAGACATTAACACCGCAGCACAGAGTGCGTATTCTTGCCGAATCTTCACTCTTTGCAGCCTGCACAAAGGCCCAAATTGTTAAATGCATTGTTGCCTCCGTCATTTTGTTCCTAGGCTTGTTTATGTATTATCTTGTTGAAAATATTATTGACATGTTTGGTTCGTTGCAGATGGGTGAATTGATATTCCAGATGAGCGTTCCCCTTGAGGGAGCGAATACCAATTTCATCCCCCAGCTGGCACAGGACGCCGTTCTTCCGGCTTTGGTCTGGCTTGCCCTTTTTGTCACATTTTTAGGAAGCTTGTACAGCTATTCCATTGCCGCCCAAGAAACTCTCTTGCGCAAAACAAAACGCCGGCCTTTCTTTCCTATTCCCACAGCTTTCCTCAGGAAACACTCTCTTTTAGTTTCCTGTGCCGCTTCCATCGTTTTGTTCGCGATCTCTTTCAATAGCTTGGGATTTGCGAATACTTTCACCTACCTTTTTTCCACATCCTCTTTTGTGGAAGATAACTATACCGACCCTCGTACCGTGCCCCTTACTTTTCCTGAGCAAAAGAAAAATCTCATTTATATTATGTTGGAGTCCATCGAAAACACCTATGCCACCCCGGATCTGGGGGGGGCGATGGGCGAAAATCTCATCCCTGAGCTGACCGCTTTCGCCCAAGATCCGGATAGTGTAAGCTTTTCCAATACCGGCAATCTTCTCGGGGGCGCCGTCCCCCTTTACAGCTGCACCTTTACCTTTGGCTCCACTGTGGCTCAAACCTCCGGGCTGCCTTTTATTGTGCCTCTTGATAATTCCCAATGGAATGCTATGGACAAGTATGAAGTTCTTTTACCTGGCGCTTACACCATAGGAGAAGCCCTGGATAAGGAGGAATACAATCAGGTCTATCTCGTGGGATCCCATGCCAGTTTTGCCGGGCGCGGAAAATATTTTACCCAGCACGGTAATTACACCATCAAAGACTATTCCACAGCTGCGGAAGACGGCATCATCCCCCAAGATTATCACGTTTGGTGGGGATTTGAGGACACCAGGCTGTATGACTATGCCAAGCAAGAACTTACAGCTCTGGCCGCCGAAGATCAGCCCTTTAACCTAACCATGCTCACTGTGGATACTCACGCTATGGATGGATATGTTTGCGACCTGTGTTCTGCTGACTACGACGAACAATACGCTAATGTGATCTCCTGTGCCAGCCGGCAGCTGCACGCCTTTATGCAATGGCTGCAAGAACAGGATTTTTATGAAGATACAGTGGTCGTTCTATATGGCGATCACAACAGTATGGACGCCACTTTTTTCAAGGATCTGGATCAGGAGTATCAGAGAACCACTTATAATCTTATTTTCAACAGCTCCCTGGAAAAAGCCAACACGTACAACCGCATATTCACTCCCATGGATATGTTCCCGACAACCTTGGCTGCCATGGGCGTGGAAATCCCTGGAGGACAGCTGGGCATGGGAGTAGACCTATTTTCCGGAGTTCCCACGGTTCTGGAAAAATACGGTGAATCCTATGTGAACAGTGAATTGGCTAAACGCTCGCCGTTTTATTGCGAGAAGGTATGTAAGTAAAGGGCTGCAGCTAAGCATAAATGCCTAAATTATAACTCCCTCACACATCTATACCGGCGCGCCCATATATCCCCCGGCGCGTCTGTGTTGTGCGCAATCTCATCCTGCGCACTCGCCTCTTCCCCTGACACGGCCGCTCCCTTCACCACACAGATCCCACTCTGAGCATTATAGCTCAAGCGCCACAGCAGACTGAACACCATCTCCTCCGCCCCCTCACAGCCCAAGGCCTTGACCAGCTCCTCCACAGAAAAATCCTCATGGGCATGATCCTTCAGATAGTGAACCACATCATTTTTCAGGCCAATAATCTCCCCCGCACTCCTCTTGCCCAATTCCACCGCCGGTTGATGATAGGCATTGATATTCACCAGAGACGCATAGAAGGTCACCGCCCGCTCAAACAGTGCAATCAAAGCCCCCACGCGCAGCGCATCCACCTTTTCCAGCAGGATCGTCAAAGACGAACGCCCCCGCTGACTCAAAGCCTCCCGGGTTCCCAGACGAAAGGCCTGCAAATAATCCCCCGCTGTGCTCTCCTCCGCCATCACAGCCGAACTGCCCGCCCGGTCCAGCAGCACCTCAATAAAAACCGCCACAAAATTATTTGGCCCATCCAACAGCTGCTGAACATACGAATGCTGATCCGTTGACCCTTTGTTGCCCAGTACCGTCAGCCCCTGATGTACGCGCCGGCCATCCCGGTCCAACTCTTTGCCTAAAGACTCCATCACTAGTTGTTGTAAGTATTTTCCTACCAACTCCAACCGATCCTTATATGGCAGCACCACCATCTGGCCGCCCCCCTGCCCCCCCGTCGCCTTGTACCAAGACAAGGCCAGCAAAGCCGACGGGTTATTCTCTGTCACCCTCTCCCGGGTCCAGACATCGCACAGACGCGCCCCCTCCAGCAACTGCTGAACATCCACCCCCAGCAACCCTAAAGGCAGCAGCCCCACCGCCGACAACAGAGACGTCCGTCCCCCCACCCAATCCCACATGGGAAAAGCCGCCAGCCACGCCTCCTGCTTCCGCACCTCATCCAACATACTGCCCACTTGGGTCACCGCCACCGCATGCTTGGCAAAATCCAATCCCCGTTCCGCATAAGCCCCACGGACCTCGATCATACCATTGCGCGTTTCCACTGTTCCCCCGCTTTTCGAAATCACCACAACCAGCGTCTGATCCAAATATCCCGCGACCTCATCCAGCACCCGGTCTATGCCGTCCGGATCCGTATTATTGATGAAATAAGCTTTCAACGGTTGATTCGGATACCCCAAAGCATCCGCCACAAACTGGGGTCCCAGGCTCGATCCTCCAATCCCGATCAAGAGCACATATTTAAAGGAATGACCTCTTTGGCCCTGGATACGTCCCGCATGCACCGCCTGGACAAAATCCTCCATACCCTTAAGAGTCTGCTCAATCTCCTGTGTCATCTCAGGACTCGCCGCCAGAGCCGGCGCTCTGAGCCAATAATGCCCCACCTGGCGATTCTCGTCCGGATTCGCAATAGCCCCCGCCTCCAGCTCCGCCAACTCATCATAACAGCGCCCCATTGCCACGGACATCTCCTCTAAAAAGTCCCGATCCACCCCCGCACGGCTGAAATCCACCGCCATGCCTAAAGATGTGTCAAAAACAAACCCCTGTTGAAATTTTCGCCATTGATTCATATCCATGGCACCTCCCGCTTCTGCATTTCTGGATAAAAAGCTTTCGCGGGCTACGCCCGCAAGTGGTCAGTGGTCAGTGGTCAGTATTGGATTTTCTTGTTTTTATTGACGACATTATAGCATATTCTGGCCAATCTTGCCATTCTTTCAATGTCATTATGTCATTCATCTCAATATCCCAAGCGAATATCCCACGCGGGACGGAAACTGACCGAAAATATTTCAGGATATGTGGCCCTTATCCCCTTTTTTCCCAGCCCCGTTATTGCGGCGCCAACACATATACCTTTGTCCCATGAAGGTCTGTTTTATGCAAAATAAGGGATTTTGACTTTCATATATTTTCGCCCCCATATTCTCAACAATATTACAAAATCATATGGTAATATAAAAATATTTTATCACATTATGGCCCCACACATTTGATTTCACCATGAGAAAAATAGTACAATAGGAGATACAATCATCTCAAGTCGATATCTTTCAATTTAGCTGATATCGTTCAGTTTAAGTTGAGCTTATTTTGTGTAACTGATATCGTTCTATGAATGGTTTTTCATAGGTTTAAGGATGAAGAAAAACATACCTAAAAATCACCCAAAAACTACGGAGGTGGATGATGAACACAGTAAACATCACTTCGACACTGGCCGAAGCCCAGCGCATTCGACAGGACCTGAAGACAAAATACGACGCAGACGTCGGAAAATGCTACCAATGCGGCAAATGCTCGGCAGGATGCCCCGTAGCCTTCGCCATGGACACCCCCCCTCACAAAGTCATCCAACTGGCCAAGCTCGGCCTGTATGACGAAATGATGGAGTGTCACTCCACATGGCTCTGCGCCACATGCCACACCTGCTCAGCCCGGTGCCCGCGCGAAGTCCATCCTTCCCGAATCATGGAAGGCCTGCGCATCGAAGCCCGCAACCAGGGCAGCGTCAAAGTCCGCCCCCTTGATATTTTTCACACAAAGTTCATGAAACTTGTCGGAAAACGCGGCCGCGTCTACGAAATGGCCCTCATGCTTGGATACAACCTGAGCGTCGGACGCCCCCTCAAAGACGCCGGCTTCGCTCCAAAAATGATCCTCAACAAAAAACTCTCCCTCTTTCCCCATACCACATCCAAAGCCCGTAAAGAAGTACGGAAAATCCATGAACGTTACAACCGCATGAGCAACACCCCCCACCCCGATCAAACCTCTGGAGGTGACACCCCGTGAAATACGCCTATTATCCCGGATGCTCCCTAAGCGGCACCGGACTCGAGTACAATATCTCCACCCAAGCCGTCGCCCCCCTCCTCGGCATCGAGTTGTGCGAACTCCCCGACTGGAGCTGCTGCGGCGCCTCCTCAGCCCATCTCCAAGACCACACCCTGGCCCTGGCCCTGCCCGCCCGCAACGCAGCCCTTGGCGAAGAACAAGGCCTGTCACTGGCCATCCCCTGCGCCGCCTGCCTTTCCCGCTCCAAAGCCGCCGAACACGCCGTCAAGACCTCCGAAGACATGCGCGCCCAGATAGAATCCCTGATCGACCGCCCCTACCAAGCCACCTATCCCGTCAAGTCCATTCTCGAAATCTTCATCGACGCCGGCCTTGACACCTTAAAAGAGAACATCATCAAGCCCCTGACCGGCCTCAAAGTCGCCAGCTACTACGGCTGCCTGCAAGCGCGGCCAACAGACTTCATGGACGTAGACGATCCCGAAAACCCTCAGACCATCGACACCATCGTCGCCGCCCTTGGCGCCGAACCCGTCAGCTGGTCCCACAAAACCGAATGCTGCGGCAACTCCCATCCCATAGCCTATCCCGAAGTCGGCGGTCCCCTGGTCAACCGCATCCTGGAACAAGCCGAAAAAAGCGGCGCCGACTGTATCGTCTGCGCCTGCCCCATGTGTCTTGGCAACCTGGATATGCGCCAGAAAGCCTTAGGAAAAAAACGCGGCCGTCCCTTCAACCTGCCCGTCTTCTATTTCACCCAACTCATGGGCTTAGCCTTGAACCTCCGCCCAAAGAAACTTGGCCTTAAAAAACACTTTATCAGCCCCATACCCCTTCTCTCCAAGAAAGACCTTCTCAAAAGGATCAAAATCAAAAAAGTTAAAAATAAGCCTGCCGACACCCCAGTTCCAGCCTCAGAATCCACCGAAACCCCCACTCCAAACCCAGACAACAAGAAAGGAGGTCCCGCATGAAAAAAGTAGGCGTATTTGTCTGCCACTGCGGCACAAACATCTCCCAAACCGTGCATTGTGAAAAATTGGCCGAAGCCGCCAAAACCCTGCCCGGCGTGGCCTTCAGCACAGAATACAAATATATGTGCTCCGACCCCGGACAAACCATGATCAAAGAAGCCATCGCCGAACACGGCCTCGACCGCGTCGTCGTCGCCGCCTGTTCGCCGCGCATGCATGAAACCACCTTCCGCAAATGCATCGACAGCGGCGGTCTCAACCCCTACATGCTCGAAATCGCCAACATCCGCGAGCAATGTTCATGGGTCCACTCCGACAAAGACAAAGCCACCGCCAAAGCCGGCGACCTCGTCAACATGGCCGTAGCCAAAGTCCTGAAAAACGAACAACTTCCCAGTTCCTTCATCCCCGTCCATAAGCGCGCCCTCGTCATCGGCGGCGGCATCGCCGGCATACAAGCCGCCCTGGACATCGCCGACACCGGGTACCACGTCGATCTGGTAGAACGAGAACCCTCCATCGGCGGCAAAATGGCGCAAATCGACAAAACCTTCCCCACCATGGACTGCTCCGCCTGCATCCTAACCCCCAAAATGGTAGACGCCTCCCAACATCCCAACATCACCATCATCCCCTACAGCGAAGTCGAAAAAGTCGACGGCTACGTCGGCAACTTCGACGTCACCATCCGGCGCAAAGCCAGCTACGTCGACTCCGTCAAATGCACCGGCTGCGGCCTCTGCTCCGAGAAATGCCCCTCCAAGAAAATCCCCAGCGAATTCGAGTGCAATTTAGGCACCCGTCCCGCCATCTACTCCCCCTTCCCCCAAGCCATCCCCAACAAACCCGTCATCGACCGGGAAAACTGCCGCTACTTCAAAACCGGCAAATGCAAAATCTGCGCCCGCGTCTGCACCGCCGACGCCGTCAATTTTGAAGACCAAGACGAAATGGTCCAAATCCGCTACGGCGCCATCGTCGTCGCCACCGGCTACACCCTATACGACCACAGCCAATACGGCGAATACGGTTACGGTCACTACAAAGACGTCATTTCCGGCCTGGAATTCGAGCGCCTCGTCAACGCCTCCGGACCCACCATGGGCAAAATCAAACGCCCCTCCGATAACACAGAACCCAAAAACGTCGTCTTCATCAAGTGCGTCGGCTCCCGGGACAAAGCCCGCGGCCACGATTACTGCTCCCGGGCCTGCTGCATGTACACAGCCAAACACGCCACCATGGTCCGAGACAAAATCAAAGATTCCCAAGCCATCATCTTCTATATGGACATCCGTACCCCCGGGAAAAACTACGAAGAATTTTATCTGCGCGGCGTAGAAGAATACGGCGTCACCTATGTGCGGGGCCGCGTTTCCCGCATCTATGAAGAAGGAGAAGGCGAGAACCGCAAACTCATCGTCCAAGGCGAAGACACCCTTCTCGGCAAACAAGTCTTTGTCGACGCCGACATGGTCGTTCTGGCCACAGCCATGGAACCCCAGCCCGACGCCGCTGGGTTTGCCCGCAAAATCGGCATCTCCTACGATCAAAACAACTTCTTTTCCGAAGCCCATCCCAAGCTGCGCCCCGTAGAAACCCTTTCCGCCGGCATCTACCTGGCCGGAGCCTGCCAAGGCCCCAAAGACATTCCCGATACCGTCGCCCAAGCCGGCGCCGCTGCTGCCAAAGTCGTGGCCCTGCTCAGCAAAGACGAAATGGAAACCGAACCCATCGTCGCCAAGGTAGATACAGACCGGTGTTCCGGCTGCGGCTTCTGCATTCCCATCTGTCCCTACAAAGCCATCAGCTTCACTGATCTTACAGAAAGAGTTCACGGATCCGTGGCCTGGGGCCCCACCGGCAAAGAAGTCAAACGTCAAGTCGCCAACGTCAACAACGGCTTATGTCAAGGCTGCGGCGCCTGCACAGTCAACTGCCGCGCCGGAGCTCTCGACCTGCTCGGCTTCACAAATGAACAAATCTTGGCGGAGGTGGATTCCCTATGGTAAACTCTCTTGACCCCACATGCAACACGACACCCGAACCCATGACACCCGGCTCCACGACACCCAACCCCACACCACTGGAAATCAGCGCAGCCGAACTCACCGTACCCCAGAACACATCCGCAGCATCCGCGAAAGATATCGCCAGCGATTGGGAACCCAAAATCCTCGTCTTCGCCTGTCAATACTGCACCTACGCCGGCGCCGACCTGGCCGGTCTCAGCCGTCTGCAATATCCAACCACAACCCGGGTTCTCCGGGTTCCCTGCTCCGGCCGCACCAATCCACAATTCGTCATCCGCGCCTTCCAGAAAGGCTTCGACGGCGTTCTTGTGGCCGGCTGCCATCCGGGCGACTGCCACTTTACCACCGGCAATTATTTTACCCGCCGCCGCTATCTGCTCATGACCCGGCTTATGGAATTCATCGGCCTGGATCCGCGCCGCTTCCGCGTCTGCTGGATTTCCGGCTCCGAAGGCCCCAAATTCCAACAAGTCGTCACCGAGCTCACCGACACCATCCGGCCCCTGGGCCCCAGCCAAAAACTGTGGGATGAAGGAGGGATCAGTTCATGAAAGATACCGTCATACACGCCACAAACACAATCGCCATCAGGCACGAAATGCGCAATATAGCCCGTAACCTTCTGGAGATCCAAGCCGTTGACCTGATTCTCGGCTGGAAAAAAGGCATCCTCCCCAACAAATCAGCCCCAGCCTTCATCCACAGACCCGACCAAGTCGACGACCTGATCTTCGACGAGTTCTGCTACCATAATCTTACAAAATTCTTACTCGGGTGTCCGGATCGCCAAGATAGGATCGCAGACAACGAAGACAGACTTAAAACCGCTATCTTCGTCAAAGGCTGCGACAGCCGCTCCCTTATTGGCCTGATCCAAGACAACCAGATCACCCGTGAAAACGTCTATATTATCGGCATCGATTGTCCCGGTCTCAAAGAAGAACACAATACCACTATCCTCGCAAAAAAATGCGAAACCTGTTACACCGCCACCCCCGTTGAATACGACATCCTCATCGACTCCCCAGACAAAAGACCCGAAAACCCAAACGGCCTCAAAGGATTTCAGGCTCACCGAGACCTGGCCAAAATCGAAAACATGCCCCCGGCCGAACGAGGCGCCTACTGGCAGCAGATGTTCCAAAGCTGTATTCGCTGTTATGCCTGTCGCAACGTCTGCCCCGTCTGCTCGTGCAAAGAATGCTGCTTCGACCAAACCCTTCCCAATTGGGTCGGCAAAGGCAACAACACCTCCGACAACGGCTTCTATCACCTTGTCCGCGCCATGCATGTCGCCGGACGGTGCGTCAGCTGCGGAGAATGCGAGCGTTCATGCCCGATGCACCTGCCCGTGATGCTGCTGAACAGCAAGCTTGGCCTCAGCATTGAAGAACTTTTCGACGAACCCCCGGCCAGCATGAACTTCGATGTCACCGCCACACTCAACCACTTCAAGCCGGAAGATCCGGAAGAATTTATGTAAGGAAGGAGGTCCTGATTATGAAAACAATAGCCAAAACCCAAATTGACTCAATCCTGAAAGCCCTGGCAGTTCCTTACAATCTCTACATCCCCGTCGCCGGCGCTTTCACCCAGACCCCCGGCCGCGAAGGACTGGAAAACGCCAGTCAGTTCCGACTCTATCAAGAGGGCCTTCCTCTCCATTGGACAACCAACACCTGCCTCTCCCCCAAAGATCTTCTCTTCCCTCAAACCGAAGAAATGTACACGATCGTTTCCCATGGCAAGACCGTCGAAATCCAGGAAAAAGCCATCGGCCATAAGCCCACCATCCTCTTTGGCATTCGCTCCTGCGACATCGAAAGCATCGACTGTATGGACCGCGTCTTTCTGGAAAAAGGATTCGAAGATACCTATTACAAAACCCGCCGGCCCAGAACCATACTCTTTGCCCTCAGTTGTACCACCCATGAAGACACCTGCTTTTGCACCTCCATGGGCGTCAACCCCCAATCCTCCCCTTCCGCTGACGTTCAGATCAGCGACCTGGGCGACACCTTTAGCTTCACAGCGCAAACCCTCGGCGGCGAACAAGCTCTGGCTTATGTAGACGCCCTCCTGTCAGAAATCATAGGGACAGGGCCCTCTGGCGCCCTTAAAACACAGACCCCTGATACTCTCAAGACTCCTGAAGAACTTAAAGAAATCGCCCTCAGCAACGCCGCCGACAGCACCCTCAGCAGCGCCGCCGACAGCACCCTTAGCAGCAGCAGCGCCGACAGCCCCCTCAGCAGCGCCGCCGACAGCACCCTCAACGCCGCTGCCGACAATGCCGGCAACAAGACCTCCGCCGCATCTCCTCTCCCCACAGATCCGATGATCATCACTGTCAATTCCGACGGCGTCAGCGAAAAACTTGAAAATATGTTCGAGCATCCCCTCTGGGACGAAATAAACCTGCCTTGCCTCGGGTGCGGAGCTTGCACCTATGTCTGCCCCACCTGCTATTGTTTTGACATCAATGACAAAACACTTTCCCATACCACGATCAATAAACAACGCTGCTGGGACTCCTGTATGTTTTCAGACTATACCCGTATGGCCGGCGGCCACAATCCCCGTCCGTCCAAAAAAGAGCGCGTGCGCAACCGCTTTCTGGATAAATTACTTTACAACCGTCAGCGCCACGGCCGTCTCTTCTGTGTCGGCTGCGGCCGGTGCGTCGCCAAATGTCCCGTTAACCTTGAAATCGCCACAGTCATCCAGAAAATCCAGGCCGCGGAGGTGACCCCCTCATGAGTATGATCTATGATATGAATCTGAATCCCCAAAAAATCTCCAAAATCCCCAAAATGAATCCTCACGAATCTCACACCGGAGCCTCTCCTGCCAACCCCCTGATTCCTAAGCGCGGCATCATTACAAAGATCACAACCGAAACCCCCGATGTTAAGACCTTCTCCATCACAGGCGCCGACGGTACCAAACCCTTCACCCCCCAGCCCGGCCAGCTGGGCATGCTCTCCCTTCCCCCCTATGGCGAAGCCATGTTCTCCGTCACCGCTCAGAACGACACCCATATCGACATGGCCATCAAAGCCGTCGGCTCCCTGACCAACGCCCTCCATGCCGTCGAAGAAGGCCAGGAATGCGGTATCCGGGGTCCCTACGGCAACGGATTCCCCTTGGACTTTTGTCACGGCAAAGATCTCATCTTCATCGCCGGCGGTATCGGCCATGCTCCTGTGCGCAGCCTCATCCGCCACTGTGTTGAACACCGGACCGATTATGGCAAACTCACCGTTGTCTACGGCGCCCGATCTTATGCCGACCTGGTTTTCAAAGACGACCTGTTTGACAATTGGCCCAAGGTCGATAACATGGATATTCATGTCACCATCGACCGGCCAGAAGACGGCTGGCAAGGCCATGTGGGCTTCGTGCCCTCCTATCCGGAAGAGCTGGCTCTGCCCCCGTCCGTCAGTATCGTCTGCGGCCCCCCCATTATGATCAAGTTTGCCCTGCAGGCCCTTACCAAGATGGGCTTCAAACCCAATGAAGTCATTACCACTATGGAAATGCGCATGAAATGCGGCATCGGCAAATGCGGCCGCTGCAATATCGGCAGCTGCTTCGTCTGCCTGGATGGGCCTGTGTTTACCCAGGAGCAGCTGAATGCCATGCCTCCGGAGTATTGATCTAAAGCCTCCGCAGACTCAAGCTTGTCATTTTTCCGGCTCGGCAGGCCCAAGCAAAATCAAAACTTTCAATTGAAAAGCACCGACAGGAACATTAAGAAGTGTTATATATAATCCTCCTGTAGTCCCAAGGTCATTTGTTTGTCCAACATTGTAGGGATTAGCAATAGCATTAACATTACTATTAGTATTTGGACTCGCATTGTCGCTCATTGCTAAGTTCTCCCTTTCGAGTTCATAGCTTAATATATGCGGGCATTTATAGGAAGGATATAATTTGGCGTTTGCCAGTTTTATTCCATTTGAGAGTTTTCCTACAGTAACAATTGATGAGGAGCGTAAAAAGCTTTCGAAATTCATCAATGAGAGCAAGGATAGAGATCAAGTCTTTTATGCTCGTGTCATTCGAAATACGCTTGAAAAATTCAATGAAGGGCATCCTGACGACAATATTGATATATTTACTTGGTTTATCAATAACCTTATAAAAATGGGGTGTTATCGAGAAGCCATTTCTGACATCATTGAAAGCTGTTTTTCTGTTGATGCACAGATTTGATGTTTTGAAGGGATTTGCAACAGATCACTGTGATTACCAGTTACCAGTTCGATTGGTTGTTTTAACAGGCTGAGATCGGCACCTATTATTGTTCTGTACGTTATTGTTGTTCTGTTAACATTGCTATTTTTCTATCGATAACGTAAAATAGTCTAGGATAGGGAGAAGAAATATCTAACGAGGATGAAAAAGCGTAGGAGTCCTTGATGTCTTCTATTCAATAAACAAATTACAACTATCACACCAAACAAAAATGGAGGTATTATGGCACAAAAAATGATAGGCAGGGGTATTGCATTAATTCTCACAATTGCATGGGCAATTATGCTGAACTTCTTAGCGATGCCCGCATGGACATTCCAGTCGGCAGGATTCTGGGTGTATTGCATTGTGGTAATAACATGCGGATGCGGCTTATTGGCCATCGGCGAGGCTGTTACCCATAAACACAGTCAAGGGTACTTATTCACAAAAATAGCCGGGGGTACTGCCGCCGCATTACTGGTGATTTTGCTGATCGCCTCATTTCCGTCTTGGCCGCTCTTCAATGCAACAAGCTTCCGGGATGTGATCACGATTCCCGACGATGGCAACTTCGATCAAGATGTTCCAAGAGTTCAGAACTCGCAAGACATCCCTATTGTGGATATGCTCACAGCGAGGCAGCTTGGAGACCGCACAATGGGAACAATGGGAACCATGGGGAGCTATATGTCGCAGTACGAAGTAGACGGCGAGTATAATCTGATACGTTATCGCGGAGATTATTATCGGATTTCGCCCATGAACTATGGCGGACTTTTCCAATACAATAACAGCAAAAATAACGGCATTCCCGGTTATGTTCTTGTAAACATCTACACCCAAGAAGCGGAGCTGGTCGAATTAGGTACACCCATGAAATATTCTCCGTCGGCACACTTTGGTGACCTGTTAAAGCGACATCTCCGAAAACAGTATCCTTCATATATTTTCGGTAAAGCGCAATTCGAAATCGATGAAGAAGGGACGCCATTCTATATTGTCCCCATAGAAAGACCCACCGCAGGATTATTTGGGGCAAGAACCGTAGATCGGATTATTTTAGTCAATGCTGTCACAGGCGATACAACCGAAACAGCTATTGAAGATGTTCCGGATTGGGTAGATCACGTATTTTCCGTGAGCTATATCATGGAGAGAGTTGATTGGTATTACGGATATACTCACGGTTTCTGGAACGCCTCTTTCTCTAAAAAAGACGTCTATAAAACGAGTTACAGCTTCGACGAAACTCAGTATTATTTTATAGCAAGAGAAGATGGCGTGTATCTCTACACAGGCATCACATCCGCCGGAAATGATGAGTCTAATACCGGGTTCGTTCTTGCCAATATGAGAACAGGTGAAATTAAGTATTATGCCAGCCCCGGCGCGGAAGAATCTTCTGCCCAAGCTTCGGCCGAAGGTGTTGTTCAACAGTTCGGCTACCAAGCCGGTCCCGTCATGCTTGTTAACATCGACGGGATAGAAACCTATTTCATGACGCTCAAGGATAATCAAGGATTGGTGAAGAAGATTGCTCTTGTGAACAAGAAAAATTATACCATTTCCATTGTGGAAGACACCGTCGCTCAAGCCGTTACTGCTTATCGATCCAAATTTTCCAATGAAGCTGAGGGTGATGTGACCGAGAAAACAGGTACGATTTCAGAACTGTATACCGCGACCAAAGGCGGCGACACATATTTTTATTTTAAACTTCAGGACGACAACGTCTTGTATGTATCTTCCATCTCAAATAATGACCATCAGGTCACAATGGAAATTGGAAATACTGTTGCCATCGAATATGTTCTAGCAGATAACGACACTGCACTTGTAAGCAGCATCACAATTAAATAAAATCACATCATGCCTGCCGGCATCATCCACACATTTTCCGTCAGCGGGAGACATTCTTTGGCCAGGCAGATCACGGCGCCAGCCCCGACCTTCTTGTCCGGAACATTTTGCAGGCATCGGAAAGATTTCGCCATGGATTTTGTGGGATCGCTGGTGGTCTTGATTTCAACAGGATACAGAATATCCCCCTCAGCGACCAAGAGATCAATTTCGTTTTTGTCAATATCCCGGTAATAATACAGCGGAGGTTTCACAATCCCGTCGTTATAGTAACTTTTAAGAATCTCCGCAAAAACAAAACTCTCAAAAATATGTCCCCACATCGCCCCATTAACCAGCTGCTCAGGCGTATTCCAGCCCAGAAGCCAGCAAGCCAGGCCCGTATCCAGAAAATACAGCTTTGGCGTTTTTATCAGCCGTTTATTGAAGTTATTGTAGTAAGGCTCCAACAGAAAGACAAGCCCGCTAGACTCCAGCACTGACAGCCATGCCCTCACAGTTTTGACATCTTTTCCACAGATTTCAGCCATGGTGCTCAGATTGAGCATGTTCCCAGTAAGAGCGGCAGCAGACTTAACAAACTTAATAAAAGCCGATTCATCCTGAATGTTCAAAACATCCTTGATATCCTTTTCAATATAGGTTTGCAAATAGGAGCTGTGAAAATCCATCCAGTCATAAAGGTCGCTCTCGGTTTCATAGAGCTCAGGAAAAAATCCTTTGTGGATGCAAGTCACAATCCTTTCGTAAGTGTATTCTGAAGCTTCAGAAGCTTCAGAAGCAGCTTCAGATTTGTCCTGAAACATGGGGATAAAGGGCTCCCGGTACGCCCTTCCTGCCAATTCACGCAAAGAAAGCCCCATCATCTTGATCACACCCACGCGCCCCGCCAGGCTGTCGGCAACATTCTTCATGAGGTGCAGACTCTGTGATCCGGTCAGGTAAAACTGTCCTTTGGCTTTGTCCTCGTCCACAATGTCTTTGATATACTCAAACAACTCCGCCGCTTTCTGAATCTCATCCACAATCACCGGCGGCTTGTATCTGTCAAAAAAAGTGGAGGGACTCTCCCTGGCACTCTCCCGGACAAGAGGAGAGTTGAGCGCAATATAAGTTATATCGCGGTACACTTCTTTCAGCATGGTAGACTTGCCAACCTGACGCGCTCCGGTCAACATCAGGACAGGCTTCCGCTTGGCTATGCGGGAAACAACGGGCTCAATATGCCTGCGGATATACATCCCTATCACCCTTTTCGATTATTTTGGGTTTTGATTCCATTATAATCGGGGTTTATGTTTTGTCAAGCTTATTGCGCAGACAGAGCAAAGCTGCAAGGCGGCAAAATACCTTACAGCTTTTTCGGTAGAATCTATCTTTCCCTCAAAGGATTGAACTCGCGGACCTTAGAAACCGGCTACAGGAACCAGAGGTACTTGATTGAAAACAACGATAGGTTGAGAAGCAGGTTTTTTATCATGGATATTGTGCCCCACATAATGCTTCGGGGTGCACGTTATGATATAAACACCGTTTGCGCCAAGCACAATGTGAATATCATAGGCGGCCAAAAATCCAGCCGGGGCATTCTTCAACCTAATATCATAGCGTCCATGCTTAGCCTTGTGGAATTTATGGTGTCCATTCTTCCCTCCCACTGTCAGGACATCAACCTCACAGTTTCGATTTAAGTCCCACAAAGCGAACTGCAGATTTTTCGGACGGAAACTTGCGTCGTTCCCGGCAAACACTAATTGAAAGTTCACAGTAGTATTGTTGACAACATTATTATCGCCCACAATATTTGTTTCATTATCTGTGTCATTGCTAACATTCGGTGGAGCTGCAAATACCGCAGCCGGGAACAAACCCAGAACCAACACCATCGCAATCAATATGGAAATGACTTTTCTTTTACTCATCTTTTCTCCTCCTTAAAAATTTCCTTGACTTCCAAGTTCAGAAATCAACCTCTCTTCACATGAAAACACTCTCTTCACATGAAAACATTCTCTTCACATGAGACACCCGCCAGCATCCCTCCCTTGATCTCTAAATTTTGCCATCTCCAAGACAATATCATAACTTCTCCCATCAAGTCTACGGTTAAAAACGGACACTCGTCGACACCCTCAATCATAGCGGAATTACTTCCCCTATAAAATAAAATTTTTGTTATTATTATACAGACATTACCCAAAATATTAATCAGAAATTAGGGCCAACAGGCCCATTTAATATCATTTATTAATCCCAGTCCTCGCCGGCCAGCCTCTTCTGCATATCTTTCAGTTTAGCCTTCCTGTGTACATAATCTGGGAGCACACTTCTGACAACAGCCCAAAACCTGTCCGAATGGTTATGTTCTTTGATATGCGCCAGTTCGTGCACCACCACATAATCGATGATGTCATCCTCCATCATAATCAAGCGCCACGAGAAATTAAGGCTGTTGCGCGTGCTGCAGCTTCCCCAGCGTGTTTTAGCACTATTGACCTTCACTGCTGTAGGGGCAAGCCCTGTCACTTTCGCAAAATCGATGACTTTGCGCATAAGAAAATTTTTGGCCACTCTCTTGTAGATTTGGATAGTAATCCTTTTGATCTCCTCCGCAGACAAGCCAGGCGGGAGATAAAACCCTTCCCCATCAAGCCCCGCCCGGTTCCCCTCCCGCGCTATAATAGGGTACTCCTGACCCCGCATAAGTACCTTACTCCCATAGGATACTGTGAAAGTCCCCTTGTCTTTTAAATTCTGCTCCCTGACAGCCAAATGCTTTCGGATCCACCTCTCTTTCGACGCCACAAAGCGATCAATTTCAGCTTTTGGCATTTTCAGAGGAGCCCGAACCTGTACATTGGCATCCTTGGTAATGTATAGCGCAACTGTTTTTCTTTTAGAACGGATGAGAGTATAGTCACTCATTTTTGTGTTAACTCACCTTTCCTTGGGCTAGGTTGGCCTTGCCTTGGGCTGCCTTGCCTTGGCACAGGTTGGCCTTGCCTTGGCCTAGGGCAGCAGCCTCATCCTGGTGCATGGTATCCTCTTTATGCCGAATAGCCTTCACCGGACAGACACTGCAACAATTGCCACACTCCTCACAACGCGTCCCATCAATCACAAAAGGAGATCCCTCTTCAATCGCGTCAAAAGTGCAAACCTCCAGGCACAGGCCGCACTCAATACAGGTGTCGGCAATTCTCAGGCCCGGTTCCACGGCCGTCATGCCACCAAAGGAAAAAGGCCGGCGCAGCAGCTTATGGGTGCGGTTAACCTTCTCATAATCATAGTCGAAAATCTCCCCCCGGCCCGCATAGAGGCAAAAAAACCGCGCGCCAGGATTGTTCTCCGTTCCCAATGTCGCCAGATAAAAACCAGACTTTGTTTGGGCCTTGTCGCGCACTTGATTTTTAGAAAGCTCACGGACATCTCCGGAAATATAGATCGTATAACCCGGCTCCAACAACACCCGCTGAGAATCATTATGCTTCACCGTCTGTGGGGTCATGGCATAAGCTGAAACTTTATTCGTCCGCATTAGCTGCCGGTAAAAAGAGTTAGCGCTCATGGTCCAAAAATATAAGCCATCCTCGTCATATGTGCAAAAATAGGCAACTCTCGATTCGATATACCCCTTACCATCAAGAGTCGCAAATGTGACGCAGGCCATCTTGTCAAAATACTCAAATATCTGCTTGGTCGTCATAGTTCTGCTCCTTCTACATCTTTATGTATAACTTATATCGCAAATGTCAGAATAGGTCAATACCTTTCTTTGTATTTCTTTCTTTGTATTTCTTTCTTCGTATTTGACCATATACATACTATATGGTACCGTGTATGCATAAAGCATACCCACATGTGCGAAAGGAAGTGGGCACATTGGAAAGATGGACAACCTGTATTAATAAAATCGAGGTAATCAAAGTTTTATCCATGAGATCCAACTGTTACCTGGTTAGAAAAGATGACGATGCGGTTCTTATTGACACGAGTGTTCGTCGTGAAGCAAAGTGGATATTAAGTCGTTTGAAAAGCTCGCATGTTGACAAGCTTCATGCCATCTTGCTGACCCATGCCCATTATGACCATTTGGGAAATGCACACCTGTTTCAGGAAACCTTCAAGAGTCATGTTTTCGTTCATTCTTCCGAAAAACAATTCTTAGCGGAAGGATATACATACCTGCCAAAAGGAACGATGCCACATTCGAAGCTGATGATGGCTGTAGCAGGTAAAAAAAGGAAGGTGAGACACTCTGCATGTCTTTGTGACAGCATCATGACTGAACTCTCTTATGTTCCGCCGGAGAGTCTTAATCTTCAAATCCTGCATACACCCGGTCATACTTTAGGATCTGTAAGCTTTGTTGTCGATGATAATGTGGCGTTGGTAGGAGATACAATGGTCAATCCATTTGGAATCAACATTATGCCTCCCTTTGCCAATTTTCCTGAACAGCTGCCGGAGTCATGGGAAAAGCTGTTGAAAACGAACTGTCAATACTTTTTACCTTCGCATGGGAACGAGATAGATCGCAGCTTATTGGAGCGCTGCTATAGGAAGATTGTGAAGAAAGGAGCTATTTCCTGACAGGAAAAAAGATAAAGGGCTGTGACTAAATAACTTAGGCCGCATTAATGACAACATCCCCCGGAACCCCCATCAAACTCGCATCCACTGTTCCCGGCCCCACTTTCAAGTTTTTATATTCTATCACATCCTGACCCGCGTCCACCTTAACCATCAAGCCGGTTTCCGGATGAACCCACGCCGTATAAATTCCGGAAGGATCTTCGACCTCGATCACCATACAATCCGCGCCATCCAAAGCTTCTTCCCGCATATAGGTAAATTCGGGACTCCCCAAACACCTGCGCACCCAATCTACCGGAGACTGATCATCTCCCTTATCGTACTCATCAAAAGTCAAGTTTTTTCCCGTTCTGGCTATGGGAGAATATTCCGTCACCCCATCTTGATCTATCAGATACACCATGTTGTCTCTTTCTGCCCGTATAGCTGAATTGCGATAATAACATTGGCTCGTCACCGTATTCCCTTCATCAGTATGGACATAATCATAAGAGCACTCTGTCACCTTCTCGCCTTTGGCCAGTGCATCCAATACCTTCTGTCTGTTTTCGCTGGTATTCAAGTCCGGCCCGGATTCCTGGGACAATTGAGTCCCGTCCCCCTTATTAGCTTCCTCAGTTTCTGGTCTGGTGACGCACCCCGCCAACAAAGCCACCCCAATCATAAGGGTGAATAGGATATACAGAAAACGTTTCATGATTTCTCCTCCTAAAAACATCATTATGATTAATGGAATATTTATTTCGTCGGACAACGAAAAATTCCTCCTGCCTTTTGCTGTCATGGCATTTTTTTACCATGGCATTTTTTTTACCAGTGTCATTTTTTTGCCATTTCATTTTTTACCAATGGCATTTAATGGAATTTTTTCACCAGTTGTCAACTCCTCCATAAAAATGCTATAATACCTGTTGGGCGATATCACCGAATGCGGTCTGCGCCACAAGAGGATGTCGTAACCCATTTGGCCTCGTAGCTCAGGTGGATAGAGCGGGGGTTTCCTAAACCCTGTCTTGCGGGGGTTCGAATCCTCCCGGGGCCACCAAATACCGGTGCTGATGCGCCTTAGTGAATGGTGACTAGTGACACACAGAGACTGGATGGCCCAAGCTTTGAGCCTGGCAAGGCAGGCGGCTCAGCAGAATGAAGTTCCGGTGGGAGCTGTTGTGGTAGCCAACGATTCCCTTATCGCCGCAGCCGCCAATTCCCGCGAATCCCTTCAGGATCCTACCGCACACGCTGAAATCCTGGCCTTACGGCAAGCTGCGCGACACATCGGTATGTGGCGGCTTACTGAAGCCACACTCTATGTCACTCTTGAGCCGTGTCCTATGTGCGCCGGAGCTATGATTCAAGCTCGTTTGGGCAGGCTTGTTTACGGGGCTGCCGATTCCAAAGGGGGCGCTGTCGAATCTGTCATGAATATCCTACATCCCCATCTTTGGAATCACAAGGTGGATGTAATCGTTGGGATCATGGCTGAAGAATGCCAAGCTTTGCTGCAGGAATTTTTTCGGGCACGCCGAGCACACTAACGCGGGCTGCGCCCGCAAGTATTCAGGATTCAGAACGTATCAATATCCCTACTTGGAGGAGTAGCGAAGTGGTCATAACGCGGCGGTCTTGAAAACCGTTTGGGTGCAAGCCCACGGGGGTTCGAATCCCTCCTCCTCCGCCATCTAAAGACAACGATATTGATACAATACCCTTGCACAGAAAAGCTCAGAATTACTGGGCTTTTTCTTTTTTAAGAGCCAAAACCACCGCTAAAAACATGGTGGTTTTGATGGTGGTTTTGCCTGATACCAAGGAAGCGGCCGCTCCTAATAAAAACGGAAAGAGCTTTCTTGATTAAAATGCTATTATATTTTCCTTGCCGTCAAGGCTACAAACGCAAGGTCACTGTTTGTATCAGCCTCCAGTAACTTCGTATCTACGTCCCCCGGTTCGCCAAATTCTCTCTCAAAATTCTCTAAAGACCAATCCGCCCAATGCTGCCACATAGCTCTCCCGTCTTCTATATCATAAGACGAAGTGATTTCACAAAGACCGGTTTTCTCCCAGAGGTTACGCCACCATTTGCCTGAATGAAAAGTGAAAAGCTCAGGAAACCATTGTTCTTTTAATGTATCCGGGTATCCTTTTTCAAATTCGCGCGTTAACCCCGGAACAACAATTCCGAATTGACCGCCGGGCTTTGCCAGTTTTGAAAATACATCAACGAAGTAGCTTTCACTTGCGCCGAAATAATGGTAGCAATCAACCGCTATGCAAACGTCAAAGAACCCCTCCGCATACGGCAGCGCATGAGCTTCAGCATGAATTGGAAAAACCTTGTCCGCAACACCGGCTTCTTCAAAGCGGCGCAGATTATCCGTGGCACTAATCCATAAATCGTTTGCAAAGACGGTTACGCCGTATTCTTTGGCTAAGAATATGCTGGTGATCCCCTTGCCGCAGCCCATGTCAAGCACCTTCATACTGGGGCGCAAATCCAGATGCTCACACAGGTCTTCCAAAAACCATAACGGGTTCGGCCCCATCCAATTTTTCTCGATCCAGTTTAAATCGTATTTTTCTGTTTTAGGATATTTTTTCATTCTGTGAGCTCCTCTCTGTTTTTAAAGTTTTATCATTCATTATATTTCGGTTCCCTCCCTTTCGGCTTTATCAAATCATAACTGTTCATAATCATACGTTGTATTTCCTCGTCCGGCACGTCGCCGCCAATAACCACCGTGTTCCAGTGCAATTTATTCATGTGCCAACCGGGAATAATGCTTTCGTAGACGCTCCTTAAAAAGTCCGCTTCCAGCGGGTCACATTTGAGATTTAGATAAAGTTCACCGCTTTTCCAAATAGACAAACGGGATTCCGGCTTCATCGGTTTCCTCCCGAAAGCGGGTATACCCGGCTTTTTCGTATAAATGCAGGTTCCTGTCGCTTTTGCAACTGGTAAAAAGCTCAAACCGCTTGCGATGGAGCTTGCTTTCCATCGCCGCCAGCAAGCGTTTTCCTAATCCCTTTCCCTGATGGTTCGGATGAACGATCAACTTCCCTATATACACAGTATCGCCGTCGGCATACGCTCTGACCGAACCGATGATTTCGCCGTCCTGTACCGCTTTGAGCATCATTCCCTTATGAAATTCCGCCGTAAGCTCATCCAATGTCTGTGTAAGCGGATGGATGGTAAAATCATTATGTATTTCAGCCTCGCTTTGATAAGCGGCGTATTGGAGGCATAGTATTGCTTCCATATCATCTGTTTGCGCCTTTTTGATTTTAATCATTGATATCTGCCTTTCACACACAGGTTTTAACGTATTGTTTTATCTTTTTCATCGCCCAATTATAATGACTGGATGTGACCGAAACAAAGTAGCTGCCCAGACCGTCAGTCCACGAAAAATGTTTTTTCTCAAAAAGCTCCTCGTCTGTCAGTCTTTCGATTAAAGCCATAATTTCGCCGTGGCTTTTACAGAGCATGGCTTTCGCTTCATCATAAGGCGTGGATTGGTGCTTTTCCCAAAACCCCACGTTCATATCACCGTAGGTTTTCCAAGTATATGGTTCCGGTAGAAAATGTTTTGCTTCGCCATTAAAATTTGCCGCCGTCCATTCCAGCATAAGCTTATGCCACTCATATAGATGGACAAGGACATCGCGCATATTTTTATCTCGTTGCCAGTGGGCTTCCTTTAGTTTGGGATTATCACCGAAATTGAAAATGACAGATTGCGCTCCGACGGGGATGGTGTCAATCATGTCCCACAGCTTATCCCACTCCGTATTTACGGCGGTTATCAGTTCTGTTTTTGTTGTCGGTCTTGGCATATTCGTTCACTCCTTTTTTACAAGTATTTTATCATAAACAGATTCAAGGAGAAAGTCAATAACGTGAGAACAGGGTTTGACAGAATTGACACTGCGTGAACACATTTAAAAATAGAGAATATGTTAAAAGTATGTCCTGGATTTGTCGGCTGTTCCAAATTCTAAACAAGTCTTTGAAGGAAAAGTCCGCAATCCAAGGCAAAACACATGAACGAGGAGATCATATTGGCAAAAGTATTTATCAATCCGGGGCACGGCGGAACAGACCCGGGAGCTATCGGACCCACAGGGTATTGGGAGGCAACATGTGTTAAAGCTGTTGCGGATATTTTGAACGTAAAGTTGCAGAGCGTTGGAATATCCACACACGTTTATCAGAGCGGCACTTTGTCCGGCATCGCCGGTGCAGCCAACGCCTGGAGAGCTGATTGGTTTGTGTCGATCCACTGTAACTCAAGCGCAGGAACGCCGGGAACGGGAACAGAGACTTATCATTATCCAGGCAGCGCCCAAGGCCAGGCATTCGCAGCGGTGATACAGGCTGAACTTGTCAAAAAATTGGGACGGGCGAATCGCGGCGTCAAGTCAGCTAATTTCCAGGTTTTACGTGATACGGCCATGCCTGCCATATTGACGGAACTTCTGTTTATCAACAACCCGGTAGAAGAAGCTCTGTTAAAAACGCCGGCATGCCAAGAGAACGCGGCTGAAGCTTTAGCCATTGGGATATGCCGGCATCTTGGCGTCACCTATCCCAACCCGCTGCCCCCAACACTCTATCGTGTTCAAGCCGGAGCATTTTCTGTGCGGGCAAATGCTGAAAATATGCTCGCGCTGGTCAAGGCAGCGGGATTCACGAGTGCAATTATAAGAGAGGTCTCTGGGGTGTTCTGTGTTCAAGTGGGAGCTTATTCTATCAGAGCCAATGCTGAAGCTATGCTCGCGCTGGTACTCGCGGCTGGATTCAGTGGAATCATTAAAGAGGGATAAACACCCTTCAGATCGCCCTTCAGATCCCAAGGTAAAAAAAGAAAAAAGAATTTGGAACTCCTCCAGATTTCGCTTATAATAATCTGGGTGATATTTTTGAAGTTCGTAAAAAAAAGAGGCATCTTGCTCGCGGCGGTTGTCGGTCTTTTGATCTGTGCCGGGATATGGAAATTTCAGCAGAATACGAGTACCCTGCTCATTGGCCACCCTGCTCCCGAAGGATACCCGGTGTTAGGCGTAGACGTTTCATCCTATCAAGGCAAGATAGACTGGAATGTTATGAAAAAGCAAAACCTTCAATTCGCTTTTATTAAAGCAACTGAAGGAAGCCGTTTTACGGATCCCTATTTTTATTCGAATTACAAAAACGCTGTCAAGGCCGGCTTGCGAGTAGGCGCGTATCATTTTTTCAGTTTTGACAGCAGCGGAGCTATGCAGGCGGAGCATTTTTTGAGCGTGGTACAGGAAACGAACCAGGCAAATATGCTCCCTCCTGTCATAGATATCGAACTCTATGATACCTATGAAAAAAATCCACTTAACAAGGAATGGGTTATCCCTCAGCTGCAAACGTTTATTGTACGGGTAAGCGAAGAGTATAACATGGCCCCTATCCTGTACACAAATCTAAGAACATATAATTTATACCTGAAAAATGATTTCCCGGATTGCGCGATTTGGATAAGTAATTTTTCGTCTCCTCCTTACCTTCCCAACCCCTCCCTGCCGGATAACCGTGACTGGACATTCTGGCAGTACACTGACAAAGGAAGGCTCCAAGGGTATAAAGGACAAGAACGGTATATTGATATCAATGTCTTCAACGGAACAGAGCTTGAATTTGAGAATTATGGGAAACGCATTTAGTCACTTAAGGAGGTCCCCCATGAACACATCTCCCTACATACGCAAGGTTCATTATTATGAAACCGACCAGATGGGCATTGTCCATCACTCAAATTATATCCGCTGGTTCGAGGAAACCCGGGTCGATTACATGGAACAGATCGGTTTCGGCTATCAAAAGGCTGTGGAAACCGGTATTGATTTTGTTGTGCTAAGTGTGTCCTGCGACTACAAAACGATGGTTCGTTTTGGCGACACGGTTAAAATTTTTATGACTATTACCAGCGCAGAGCTGTTGAGGATCACTCTGGCATACCGAATTGCGGATAACGAAACCGGTGAGCTTCGGGCGCTCGGAGAAAGCAAGCACTGTTATTACCACAGTCTAAAAAAGAGACCGGTGTCATTGAAAAAGGAGCTGCCGGCGCTTTATGAGATATTTCAGGACGCATAAAAACATAAAAACACAGAAGGCATACTTGACATCCTCACATTAATATATTAATATAGCCTTAATTACTGATAGGAGGTCGCTCATGCCTGTCCCCAAGAAAAAAGCCCACGTCGGCAAAGAATGCGTTGCCTGTGGCAAATGTGTCAAAGAATGCCCTGTCCGCGCCCTGTCCGTATACAAGGGAATGTATACCCTCGTCGGTGATCCCTGTATCGGGTGTGGAAAATGTGCGAAAACCTGCCCAGCCGGTGTCATTGAGCTCATAGCCAGGAAGGTTGAGGGGGCAACAGCATGAAGAAAAAATGGTATGAGTATCTCTGGATTGTATCTGCAACTTATCTGGCCCTGGGATTTTTCAACATTCTGTTCGCCTGGCTGGGGCTAATCTGCTTTATGACACCCCTGATCATCTCCATTGCCAAAGGCAGCAAATCCTACTGTAACACCTACTGCGGACGAGGGCAGCTATTCACTCTCTTGGGCGGAAAATTGGGATTTTCCCGCAAAAAAACGCCGCCAAAATTCCTGCGCCAAACATGGTTCAGGTACAGTTTCCTCACCTTTTTTATGACCATGTTCCTTCTCATGATTTACAACACATTTCTTGTCTTTGCAGGAGCCACCCTAACAGAAGCTGTCACCCTGTTATGGGTATTCAATCTCCCGTGGCAGTGGACAGCCACATCCTTGGCGCCCCCGGGAGTCGCCCAGTTCGCTTTTGGATTTTATGGCGTCATGCTCACCTCGACCGTTCTCGGTCTGATCACGATGATCCTCTTTAAACCAAACTCCTGGTGCGTGTACTGCCCGATGGGCACTATGACCCAGGGCATCTGCAAACTCAAATACAGAAAAGAAATAGTAGAAAGGACTTGAGGAAATATGGAAGAAAAAGCAAAAAAAATTTCTGATTTATTAAAAGTCCTAGCTAATGAGAACCGGCTGATGATTTTTTGCGGCCTTATGGAACGCCCCATGACCGTCAGTGAACTCACCAAACATGTACCCAAAATTACGCAGTCGGCCTTATCACAGCATTTAGCCCTGCTCAAGGCCCACAACATTCTCGATTTCAATAAATCGGGACAGAACGTGATCTATTCCATCGCCGATCACCGGGTAGAAGACGTCATAGACGTATTGAAAAAATATTATTGTGAATAATGACAAGGAGGATTCACCCATGAACAAACCCATGAAAAAAATCATTATTGTTGGCGGCGTCGCCGGCGGCGCCTCAGCCGCCGCCAGGCTGCGGCGGCTCGATGAAACTGCCGAAATCATCCTCTTCGAGCGCGGCGAGTATATCTCTTTCGCCAACTGCGGCCTCCCCTATTACATAGGGGGAGAAATCAAAAGCAAAGCCGCCTTGACACTGCAAACCCCAGACAGCTTCCATGCCCGCTTCCGTGTCGATGTGCGGATTCACCACGAAGTCACCGCCATTGACAGGCAGGCCAAATCCGTTCTGGTAACACATCTGCAGACCGGTGAACACTTCAGTGAAACCTATGATACCTTGCTGCTCTCCCCGGGAGCCGGGCCCATTGTGCCCAACATACCAGGTATGAACTCCCCACAAGTCTTCACCCTGCGCAACATTCCTGATACCTATAAAATCACAGAATTCATCGCTCGAACCCGGCCCCAAAACGCAGTTGTGGTCGGCGGCGGCTACATCGGCGTGGAGATGGCCGAAAATCTGACCCGGGCCGGACTCGCGGTAACAACTGTCGAACTGGCCGATCAAGTCATCGCTCCCCTCGATTATGATATGGCCTGTGATGTTCACAACCATATGCGCAGCAAAGGCGTAACCCTTATTCTCAACAACGGGGTACAAAGTATCCAAGAAACCGGGGTCAACGCCAAAGCTGTCACCGGAGCCGGCGCCCCCCGTCTGAAAGTCACCTTAACCCACGGCGAACTCTTTACCGACATGCTGATTATGGCCGTAGGCGTGAAGCCGGAAAGCGCCTTAGCGCGCTCAGCCGGGCTCGAAGTCAACCCCCGCGGCGGCATTCTGGTCAACACCCGTATGCAGACCTCTGATGACGCCATCTATGCCGTCGGGGACGCGGTGGAAGTGACCGATTTTGTCACAAAACAACCCGCCATGATCCCTCTGGCCGGACCGGCGAATAAACAGGGACGCATTGCGGCAGACAACATCTGCGGCATCCCCTCTCAATACGAAGGAACACAGGGTTCAGCCATCCTGAAAGTCTTTGACATGACCATAGCCACCACCGGAATTAACGAAAAAACCGCCAAAAGACTCGGCCTCAACTATGACAAATCCTTCACCTATTCAGCCAGCCACGCCGGCTATTACCCCGGCGCTGTCAGCATGTCGGTCAAAACGCTCTTTGACAAAACCACCGGCGCCCTGCTGGGCGCTCAAATTACCGGCTTTGAAGGCGCAGACAAACGCTGCGACATCTTCGCCACCGCCATTCGGGCCGGCATGACAGCTCATGACCTCACCAAGCTGGAATTATGCTACGCGCCGCCCTATTCATCCGCCAAGGATCCAGTCAACATGGCAGGATTTGTCATGGAAAACCTCCTGACACATAAAGTCAAAAACTTTCATTGGCATGACGTAGAGTCCCTGCCCCGGGACGGCAGTGTGATCTTGCTTGATACCCGCACACAAGGAGAGTATGCACAGGGACATATAGAGGGGTTCATCAACATCCCGCTGGACGAGCTGCGCGATCACCTGTCTGATCCCAACGCAGCTGCGCTGGACAAAAATAAAAAGGTTTACGTCACCTGTCAAGTCGGCCTGCGCGGCTATATTGCGGCACGGATTCTTACTCAAAACGGCTTCGACGCGTATAATCTCAGCGGCGGATATCGGCTGTATCACTCCATTTATGGCCAAGAAACACCGCCGGATCCCATTGGCACAAAACCCAGCCGCGGCTGAGAGGCTGAGAGCCAGCTGAAAGGAGGTTTGAGTGCACTATATCCTCTTATTTCTGGAAGGAGTCCTCACCTTTATTTCCCCCTGTCTGCTCCCTCTTCTCCCCGTGTATGTTTCTTTCTTTATCGCAGGAAAACCTGATAAACGCAGAGCGCTGATTAATTCCCTTGGGTTCGTAGCCGGCTTCACTTTCGTCTTTGTCCTCCTCGGCGCCCTGGCCGGAACTATTGGCCGGCTGCTCAACGAGTACGCTCTACTTGTCAATATCACCACCGGTACCGTCGTCATTGTCTTGGGCCTCAATTTCCTGGGTGTCCTTAACATTCGATTCTTGAATCAGACCCGTCACCAAACTACCCAGACAAGAGACTTAAGATTCTTCTCCTCCCTGCTCTTTGGCATCGTCTTCTCCATAGGCTGGACCCCCTGTGTGGGGGCGCTTCTTGGTTCGGCCTTGATGATGGCCTCTAACCAGGGAACGGCACTTAGTGGCATTTTAATGCTTCTTGTCTATTCCCTCGGGCTGGGCATCCCATTTGTGGTCAGTGCCATCTTGATTGACAGACTGAAAAATGTCTTTGACTTCATAAAACGTAATTATCAAATAATCACAATGATTTCAGGGATTCTTCTTATCATTATAGGGATTCTCATGGCAACAGGGCTGATGGGACGGTTTTTGCTCCTGTTCTCGTGAAGGAGCCCATAAAATACTCAAAAGATTTTAGGAGGCAAAAAATGTTTAAATTATCAAAGGACCCCCTCGGCATACTCGGCACACTCGGCACACTCGGCATACTCGGCATACTCGTTTTCGTTTCCCTGTTCGGGATTATGGGATGCGCATCCGACCCACAAAAAGATCCGGTAGACGATACCAAAGCGCCCCTTGGGCAAGAGAGCACCTCAAAGTCAGATACTGACACCACGTCTACTGCTCACAAAAACAAACCCAAAGCCACAGACTTTTCCATGACAGATGGAAACGGCAATACTGTAAAACTGTCAGACCTCATCGCCAAAGGCAAGCCTATCGTCCTCAACTTCTGGGCAAGCTGGTGCCCCCCCTGCAAAAATGAAATGCCGGAATTTAACAAAGTTTACCAAGATATTGGCAATGATATACAATTTGCCATGGTCGACTTAACAGATGGGCAGCGTGAAACCCAGGCAATAGGCGCCAAGTACGTAAAAGATCAGGGATATGTCTTCCCCGTCTATTTTGATTCCCAGCAAGAAGCTTCAAAAGTCTATGGAATCCGTGCTATCCCGACAACACTATTTATTGATAAGGATGGCTATATAATCAATACCATACAAGGCGGAATAGATGAACAGACCTTACGCGAAAACATCGATCTCATAAAATAGCATAAAATAGCAAAAGGGCGATTGCACATCACACCAATACTATATATAATAGTTCTTTGTAAAACAAAAACCTATTTAAGAGAGGACTGATTCCAGTGATTGTAGGAGTCCCCAAAGAAATCAAAAACAACGAGAACCGCGTGGCCATGGTACCGGATGGTGTCTATGAAGTCACAAGAATGGGAAACAAAGTCATCGTAGAAACCGGCGCAGGCCTGGGCAGTGGGATTTCGGATAACAGTTATGTGAAGGCAGGTGCGACCTTATCAGACAAAGCCACGCTCTTTAATGAAGCTGATATTATCATGAAAGTCAAAGAACCCATTCTCGCCGAGTACGATTATTTTAAAGACGGGCAAACCCTGTTTACATATCTCCACCTGGCGGCAGATAAAGAACAGGCACAATTTTTGACAAGCAAAAAAATCACGGCTTTTGCCTACGAAACCGTTCAAACAGAAGAAGGCGCGCTGCCGCTTCTCACTCCAATGAGTGAGGTTGCGGGACGTATGTCTATCCAAATCGGCGCCGCCCTGCTCCAAAAAAACAACCACGGCAAAGGAATTCTCATGGGGGGGGTACCAGGAGTTGCCCCAGCCGAAGTCGTTATTCTTGGCGGCGGCATCGTCGGACTCAATGCCGCTAAAATGGCCTCGTGGATGGGCGCCAGAGTCACCCTGCTGGACATCTCCAGAAGCCGCCTGATGTATATAGATGACATCTTTGCCGGCAAAGTCACAACATTGATGAGTACAACATACAATATCGCCACCGCCGTTCAAAAAGCCGACCTCCTCATAGGCGCGGTTCTCGTCCCCGGGGCCAAAGCCCCGTGCCTGGTCACAGAAGACATGGTCAAAACCATGGCGCCCGGATCAGTCATTGTCGATGTCGCGATCGACCAAGGGGGAAGCGTAGAAACCATCGACAGGGTCACGACCCATGAAAACCCCTGTTACGAAAAACACGGCATCATTCATTACTCCGTAGCCAACATGCCCGGCGCCGTGCCCAAAACCTCAACATACGCCCTGACCGGAATGACAATACAATATTTAAAGAGACTCCTGACATCAGATATAGAAACCCTGCTCATACAAGATAAAGAGCTGAGACTCGGCCTGAACACCTATAAAGGGCACGTCACCAACCAGGGAGTCGCGGAAGCCCTCGGGTATCCGTATGTCGATGTATTAACAGTACTTCCCTGAAACTATGCCACAGGAGCATCCCTACCATGATCATTGACTTTCACACTCACGTCTTCCCCGACCAACTCGCCCCCAAAGCCATGGCCGAACTCTCGGCCTGCTTTGGGCCTTCCTATACGCCGGCCCACGACGGAACCGTCGCAGGCCTTATAAAAAGTATGGACGGAGCCAACGTAGATATCTCTGTGATTCAACCCGTTGTCACAAAACCCTCTCGTTTTAAAAAGATAAATAAATGGGTTCAAAACCTCTGCTTCGACCCAAGCCCCCATTCCAATAGAATTGTCGGGTTCGGCGGCATCTATCCCCATACGGACACATATAAAGAAGATATCAATTTCATTATAGAACTGGGACTCAAAGGGTTGAAATTCCACGCCGAATACCAAGACTTCATCCTCGACGAACCCAAAATGCTGCCTATTTACGATTATGCCCTGAGCCAAGGCCTCATCATTTTACATCACGCCGGGTTTGACCCCGACTTCCCTCCCCCGTTCAAAAGCTCGCCTCAGCAATTTGCCAACGTCAGCAACGCCATGAAAGGCGGCATCATGATCGCCGCCCACTTCGGAGGATGGGGCCAGTGGGATGAAGTCGAACACCATTTAGTTGGCAGTAACATCTATCTCGATACCTCTATGGGCTTTGAGTTTTTCCCCCAGGAACAGTTTGTCAGAATTGTCCGAACCCATGGCATTGACAAGATCCTGTTTGCCACAGACTCCCCCTGGAGTCATGCCTGTACAGAAATCGAGCGCCTAAGAGCCTTGCCCCTTTCTTCTCATGAGAAAGAGGCCATATTGGGAGGAAACGCAAAACGTATTTTGAATATTTAGGACGTGTTCCTATAAGCATCTCTGCCAATTTACTTGATGATCTTAATACCCCCGATAAGAGGAAGCTCTTTGGCTTTGCCACTGACGCAATTGACGATTCCCAGGATCACAAAGGCCAGGGGAATCAGACACAAAATCCACAGAATATATAGAATCCATCTCAAAGACGTAAGGATAAGAATTGCGGTCAAAATACCATAGAGCACCCCAAAGACAATCCCAAAGCCAACCCCGACTATGCAAAGGACCACACCCTGATTCACATGAAAACGCGCAAATCTGGAATTCGGCGCCGCAAGCAATGGTATAAGGAAGAGGAGTCCAATATACGAGAATAGCGCCATCATTTTATTTTGCTCAATATCCCCCGGATCAAACTCCCCTGTGGAGTCCTGTGTATTTGTAAACTGATCAAGTCCACTGCCCCCTGGCGGCCTTTGGCCTTGCTGTTGATACCCTGTGTTGGCGTATTGATTATATCCTTGTTGTTGTTGTTGTTGATAGCCTGCCTGGGCATAGGGACCCTGTCCCGGCCGCTGCTGTTGCTGTTGTTGCTGTTGCTGCGGATAACCTGTCTGGGCATATTGGCCTTGGCCCGGATGTTGCTGTTGCTGCGGATAGCCTGCCTGAGCATATTGGCCTTGGCCCGGATGTTGCTGTTGGGGATACCCCGCCTGAGCATGTTGGCCTTGGCTTGGCTGTTGTTGCTGTGGATAGCCCGCCTGAGCATATTGGCCCTGGCCCGGATGTTGCTGCGGATAGCCCGCCTGAGCCTGTTGGCCCTGGCTTGGCTGTTGCTGTTGCTGCGGATAGCCCGCCTGAGCATATTGCCCTTGGCCTGGTTGTTGCTGTTGCGGGTAGCCTGGCTGAGCATATTGGCTTTGCCTTGGTTGCTGCTGTGGATAGCCAGCCTGAGCATGTTGTTGGCCCTGGGGTGGCTGCTGCGGCCGTTGTGGATACTCTCCATGCCCTTGAGGTGATCCTTGCTGATGCTGGACATTCTGAGCAGAAGACTTGCCGCATGCAGAACAGAACGTTTGACCGTCTGCAAGTCCGGCCCCACAATGGATACAAAATCCCATAACCCTTTCCCCCTCTAAAAATTTGCATAAATGCGATTGGTCTGATGAGACATCTGAGTGAATTCTCTAAAATAATCTATAAATTCACTCACTCTAAATATAACACACATTCTCACAAACATCAAGAAAAATGCTCTTTCATCAGTTGATATTCACCGCCCAAAAGTGCTAAGATTAAGATAATCAAGAGATTATCGCGGTTTATTGCACGACATTCCCTAAGAAAACGTGAGATAGGGACTTAACTAAGCACAAACAGAGAGGTATACCCATGTCAGAAACCATCTATATCTGCGGTCACCGCAACCCGGACACCGATTCCATCTGTTCAAGCCTCGCCTACGCCGAACTCAAAAAAAAGCTCGGGTACCCCGTCCAACCCATGCGCCTGGGACCCGTGAACCGCGAAACCGCCTTCGTGCTTTCCTATTTTGACCTGGCCCCCCCCGCCCTGCTGACCACATTGCGCACCCAAGTCAGCGACCTGTCCATGGACATTATTCCCCCCGCCTCCCCTGACATCTCCATCCAAAAAGCCTGGACCCTGATGAAGAAAAACAATTGTAAAGTCCTCCCCGTCACCGACCACGACAACCGCCTCCTGGGCCTCGTCTCCCTGTCCGACATCGCCAACAAATACCTCGACACCCTAGAAAGCAACATCCTCGCCAACAGCCGCACCCCCCTGCACAACATCATTGACACCTTAAACGCCACCTTGATCCACGGCAGCCCCGACACCTTCTACGTTACAGGCAAAGTCGCCATAGCAGCCATGTCCCCCGAGTCCATGGACCCCTACATCGAACCCGGTGATATCGTCATCCTCGGTGACCGTCCCGACAGCCAAACCAAATGCATCGAAAAAGGCGCCGCCTGCCTGATCATCACAGGAAACTGCACCATTTCCGAACCCGTTGTCAAGCTCGCCCACACCCACGGCTGTACTCTCCTCTGCGTCCCCAGCGACACCTTCACCGCCGCCCGCCTCATCAATCAGAGCGCCCCCATCAGCCATATTATGACCCGCCACAACCTTGTCACCTTCGACATGGAAGACTTCGTTGACACCACCAAAGACAAAATGCTGGAAACCCGTTTCCGCAGCTACCCCGTTCTGGACGGCGAACACGTCAAAGGGTTCATTTCACGCTACCATCTGATCACCTCCCGGCGCAAACAAGTTATCCTGCTGGATCACAACGAAAAATCCCAAACCGTCGACGGCATCGAGCAAGCCGAAATCCTCGAAATCATCGACCATCACCGTTTGGGCGATCTGCAAACCGAAAGCCCCATCTATTTCAAAAACGACACCGTTGGCAGCACCGCCACTATCATCGCCAACCTCTATTTCGAACACGGCATCAGCCCCACCGCCAAAACCGCCGGCATTCTCTGCGCCGCCATTCTTTCCGACACCTTAAAATTCAAATCCCCTACCTGCACCCACATAGACCGCACCACCTCCGGACGTCTGGCCGGCATCGCCACCCTGGACATGGACACCTTTGCCGCCGCCATGTTCGCCAGCGCCTCCTCCCTGCAAGACCGCTCCCCCCAAGACATCCTCGCTCAAGACCTGAAAGAATTCATCTTTGACAGCCACAAAATCGCTATCGCCCAGATCAATTCCTCCGATGCGGAAACCCTCGCCACCCTTCGCCCCGGCCTTCTCACCTACATGGAAAAACACGCACAAAATCAAGGTTACGAGCTCATTATGCTCATGATCACTGATATCATTGAAGAAAGTTCCGAATGTTTGTGCGCCGGCGCGAAAAAGAACCTCATCCCTCAGGCCTTCAACCTCTCCCCTCACACCCCGCAGGATGCCCTGGTTCTGCCCGGGGTCGTCTCCCGCAAAAAACAAGTCGTCCCCCTCCTCGCCGCCGCATTGAGAGGCGAGCGTTAGGGCGTGCCCGAAAAGCGATGTGTCCATATTTGCCAAAAATATGGACACATCGCTTTGGCGGGCGCCCTAAGAAGAAGGGTATGGGACAAACTTCCCCTCATACCACTTTATTCCTCCCCGCCTTCTTCGCCGCGTAAAGACGGGTATCGGCCAGCTCAACAATCGCCTGCTGAGTCAGATCCGACAGTTCTCCGCTCTCCGCCACACCGATGCTTATGGTTATACGAATAACAGGGGGATCCGAGCTCTCTTCCAAGAAAAAAAACTCCCTTTCAATACGAGCCCGGACACGTTCGCAAATCAATTTTGCCACCTTAAGAGGTGTGCCGGGAAAGCAAAACAAAAACTCCTCGCCGCCATAGCGCGCCACAAAATCCGAATCCCGCCGGATAAATGTGGACAGAATCTTCGCCAGCTTTTTCAACGCAGCATCTCCCGCTTGGTGCCCATATGTGTCATTAATCTCTTTGAAGAAATCAATATCTAAGATAGCAACAGAAACAGGACGGTGAGTTATGGCGTTATCCGTCAAAATACCAGGCAGCTTGTCATCAATAAAGCGCCTGTTCAGAAGCTGAGTCAAACTGTCCGTCACAGCCATTTTATTAATTTGATCAATAATGTCCGTAATGTTCGAGACCTTAGCTTTGGCCTCTTCATCCTGGACTTCAAAAGCAATAGAATCTGTAATGTTTTTGACAAACTCCAGCACAAGATTCCCTGAAGCGATCTCGTTCAACTTGCCGCCACCCATTGGGATAGATATAATCAGGAAAATAGATCCTTGGATGTACTTTAATTTAACCCTTTGCTCATCGAAACAAAGAGCTCTGAGGTCAACACACTTTCTCCAACCTTCTTCCTCCTCAAACATATCTGTGCACTGAGCTCCACCTTCGTGAGGCGCACCTTCATGAGACCCGTCTTTCTGAAATTCTATCACCTGGCCGGTTCGCGCCTCAACAACGCGAACCAAATCAAACAGCCGGGAATAGAGCAACCGGGAATAAAGACTCCCTTCAGAAAGCCTGTTTTGAGGATTAGGCTGTAACTCGTACACAGTCTTCTTCACCGCTTTCGTGGTCTTGTGCCATGGACAATTATATGCCATTCCTCTCTTCTTTATGTAGTTCCCGTTACTTTGCCGAATGTCCATTTTCCATTTAAATCATAACGGGAAAAAGACCAGACAGGATTTTTCTTGATATAACTCTCTGGCCTTTCATAGAAAATACATGTTCGGATTTCGAAGTCAATGGCGTGCCTGCAGGGATTCGAACCCCGGACCCTCTGCTTAGAAGGCAGATGCTCTATCCAGCTGAGCTACAGGCACATATTATGGGATAGACAGTTCTGTCTGCAACGTTTATTATTATAGAGTGAATCCGTTTAAATAGCAAGTCAAAATTCAAGGAGTCAAAATTCAAGGAGAAATTCACGGAGAAATGCAAGGAGAAAATCATGGCCAAAAAAACCTACAACGAAAAACTGAACACCTCCAACGACCTGCCCAAAATTGAAGATCTTTCTGACAAACCGGAGGCCATGGCCCGGTTGAAGGGAACAAAAATGCTTGTCGCCGCGCCCCTGCAGTACAATGAAATCATGGCGCAAATCCCTGAAGGCCACGTTACCACCGTTGACCGCATCCGATCCTGCCTGGCCCACCAGGCCGGCGCGGATGTGACGTGCCCCCTGACCGCCGGTATTTTTACCAACATCTGCGCCCATGCCAGTGTAGAGCGCGGCCACGATCCTATCCCCTACTGGCGCACCCTCAAGACCCAAGGCGAACTTAATGAAAAATACCCGGATGGCATAGACGGACATAAACTGCTGCTCGAGACGGAGGGACACACAATTATTCAAAAAGGCAAGCGGTTTTTTGTTCAAAATTATGAGGACAAGCTATATCAACATTACACCCCATATTGAGGCCGCCCTAGCCGAGAGCACCATCCAGGAGGGCTGTGCCTTGTCAACGCAATGCATATGCATCCATATGCATTGCACGGCCAGCGTTTTCATCAACGATGACGAGAGGGGACTACACCGGGATTTTGAACGCTGGTTGGAAAAATTGGGGGGTGACCAATGAAAAATTTCCCTTGCCAAAACGCGGTTCCGATTAAAACCGCGTCAGCCCCTGCATCCAAAGCTTCTTGCGCGTCCTCCCGGCAGGATATGCCACTTTCGCTGATGATATAGGCTCCCTTGGGCGCCGCCTTTATCAAGTCAAGAGTCACACGAACCGTGCCATCGTCTTTTTCTAAACAAGTTATATCCTTATTGTTAATCCCGATGATCTTCGCCCCTATGCTTTCCGCCAGCTTCATTTCCTCCGGAGTATGCACTTCGACTACAGGCTTCAAACCAATAGAACACGCCTTTTCGTGTAGATCACCGATATTGTCCGTTCCCGAGCAGATCAACAAAACCCCTGCCGCACCACAGTCGAGGGTTTCATATAAATCCTCCTCGGTTTTAATAAAATCCTTGCGCAAAACCGGCAGGGTAACAGCTCCTGTGAGAGAACGCAGCAGCTCTAGCGAACCGCCGAAATTTTCCTTTTCGGTAACAACCGACACTCCCAGAACACCCGCTTTTTCCAGCCTGCGGGCGACGTCAAGGGGATCTCTCCCCTTGAATAAATCAC
This sequence comes from Peptococcaceae bacterium, assembly GCA_009782825.1. Classification (GTDB taxonomy): domain Bacteria; phylum Bacillota; class Desulfitobacteriia; order Desulfitobacteriales; family Syntrophobotulaceae; genus WRJI01. Next base: position 17,583 of record WRII01000009.1, on the reverse strand, counting down.
CGTATTGAGGCGAGACGGGCTTGAAATCTATGATGGTCTTAGAAAGCATGTGACATCTCCCTCAGGTCGTTCAGCTTCTTATTAGCGCCGCCGCTTTCGATGATGCTTTGCGCCAATTCCACACCCTGTTGGAAATCGTCGGCCTTACCGCCAACGACCAAGGCTCCCGCCGCGTTGAGTACAATGGCATCTTTGTTGGAGTCCTTGATTTTTCCCTCAAAAACGCCTTTGATCACCGCCGCGTTGTCCTCCGGTGTACTGGACGCGATATCCTTCAAGTTACAGCGTGTTAAGCCGAAGTCCTCCGGCTGTATTTCAAACGTTGTGACATCGCCGCGACACAGATGGTTGATGCGCGTCTTGCCCAGCAGGGAGATCTCATCCAGACCGTCAAGGCCGTGTACGAACATGGCGTTCGTGTATCCCAATTTCTTGGCCACGTATGTCACTGTGTCGAGCAGGTCGGGCTTGTAGACGCCCAAAAGATGCCGCGGCGCAAAAGCGGGATTGATAAGAGGGCCGATTATCGTGTAAAAAATCGTTTTGATACCCAAATCCCCTTCCGCCGGCAGAACCTTGCACATGACAGGATGGAACAACGGGGCGTATAAAAACGCAATCCCAATTTCCTCGATCATTTTTTCGACCTGCTCCGGCGCCAGCTTGATGTTGACCCCCAAGGCTTCCAGAACGTCGGCGCTGCCGGACAAGCTGGCCAGCGAGCGGCTGCCATGCTTTGCCACGGGAATACCGCCGGCCGCTGCCACAACAGCTGTCGCGGTGGAGATATTGAAGGTCGAAAGCCCGCCTCCCGTTCCGCAGGTATCCATAAGCTCGCCGGATACCTTTGGACGCAGCGGCACGCAATTGTCGCGCATCGCTTTGGCGAAATGAGTCAGTTCATCTTGTGTCGCTCCTTTCATGAGCAAGGCCACCTGAAACCCGGCGATTTGAACATCGGACACGTCGCCGGTGTTGATCGCGGCGATCAATTGGCTGATATCTTCCCCGGTCATTTCCTGAAGGTCTGTCACCTTCGATAAGACTTCTTTATACAGTACACTCATAAGCCACCTCCATGATTTTTTCCAATGATTTTTCTCCGTTTTCCTCAACGCCGCTTGATATGTCAATACAATAGGGATTCAGTTCCATCGCTTTTTTAATATTCGATATATTAATGCCCCCCGCGAGGAAAAACGGTTTTTCGTGATACTCTTTTATAAGCCGCCAGTCGAACATGCCTCCGGTCGATCCCCGTGTCCCCTTTTTGAATGAATCAAATAACACATAGTCGCAGATTGTGGGGGTAATGTCTGCCTGTGACCGCATTCTGAAGGCTTTGATCGTCGGACAGGGCATGGGGTATTCGCTTTCACCATGATACTGTACCAGGTCGATAATCCCTTCGTCAACAATGCCTCTTATGAATTCATAGGATTCGTCGATAAAAACACCTACCGATTTTATTGCCGGATTCAACGCGCCTTTTAGGATTCGCGCTGTTTCGACACTTATCCGCTGACGGTGAGGCGTGAAAACAAATCCGGCATAATCAACTGTGTAATCCCTCTTCGCTGTGTTGACGCATTCTATATCCCATAATGTTTTTAACCCGCAGATCTTGAGTTTCATGACAGTCACGTCACCACTTGCCGCGAATGGTACTCCTGCAGAGAGTAAACCTTTTCTCCCGGACTCTTAGCCTTCTCGGCAATCCCTTTCACACTGGCCAGGGCAGCTGTCAACGTCGTCAGATAAGGAATATTGTATCTAATCGCTGATTTCCTGATATAGGAATCATCATCATTGCTGCGCTTGCTCCCGCTGGGCGTATTCACAATCACATCCAGCTGATGATTTTTAATCGCGTCCTCAATATTGGGCCGCCCCTCATACAGCTTGTTAATAACCTCAGCCTGTATGCCATTCGCGGTGAGATGCGCATAGGTTCCCCGGGTGGCAATGATTTTGAAGCCAAGACTCTCAAACTGTCTGGCCACCTCCACCAAGGCTTCCCTGTCCTTTGCCGCCACCGACATCAAAACCGAACCGGCCAGAGGCAAAAGAGCCTTGCTGCCTTCCAACGCTTTATAAAAAGCCAGCCCAAACGAATCCGACAAGCCCAACACCTCACCGGTGGACCTCATTTCCGGCCCTAACACCGGATCCACCTCAGGAAACATGTTAAAGGGAAAAACCGCCTCCTTGACACCATAATATGGCACCTCCGGCCTTGTCATCCCGGACAGCTCCACAGGACGGCCTGTGTGTTTCTCCATAATCAGCTGGGTGGCAAAATTGGCCATATTCAAATTACACACCTTGGACACAAGCGGAACCGTCCTGGAAGCCCGGGGGTTCGCCTCCAACACATAAACCTTGCCCCGGTAGATGGCATATTGAATATTCATCAGCCCCACGACCCCCAGCTCCCCGGCAATCTTACAGGTATACTCCCGAATTTTGGCCGCCTGTTCCTCCGTAATATTAACAGTGGGAATCACGCAGGCCGAATCCCCGGAGTGAATACCGGCATACTCAATGTGTTCCATAACCGCCGGCACAAAAGCATGGCTGCCGTCGGCCAGCGCGTCCGCCTCACATTCGAGGGCGTTATCCAAAAAACGGTCGATCAGAATCGGCGCTTCACGACTGATATGCTGGGCATTGACCTGAATATACTCTTTCAACTGCTCGTTATCAAAAGCAATTTCCATAGCACGCCCGCCCAACACATAGGAAGGTCTTACCATGACAGGGTAGCCGATTCTGTTGGCCACGGCCACCGCTTCCCCATAATCGCCGGCCATGCCCGACTCCGGCATGGGGATATCCATCTGATCCATCATTTTCCTGAACAAATCCCGGTCTTCCGCCAACGCAATCACTTCGGGAGTCGTCCCTAAAATCGGCGCCCCCGCCTTCTTCAGTTCCATAGCAATGTTCAGCGGTGTCTGTCCGCCGAACTGGACAATAATCCCTAACGGCTCTTCGTGCTGACAGATAGAGAGGACATCTTCGACAGTTAGCGGCTCAAAATAAAGTTTGTCCGACGTATCATAGTCCGTAGAAACCGTCTCCGGGTTACAGTTGATCATGATCGTTTCAAAGCCCAACTCGCGGAGCGCCAAAGCCGTATGCACACAGCAATAATCGAATTCAATGCCCTGCCCGATTCTGTTAGGGCCGCCGCCCAGGATAATCACTTTTTGCCGAACTCCATCGTCTGAAGAGGGAGTTCCCTCAATCTTACCGCGCTTTTGCCTGGACGCAGCCAACTCAACCCCTAATTTGCCCAGACCATTATAGGTAGAGTAAAAATACTCCGCATCCGCGCCACTGACCGGGACAACATCCCATTCCTGCCGGATGCCCACAACCTTCCTGTGCAGCCGGATATAGTCCTCCGGCACCTCAAGGAGCTGGGAAAGATATTTGTCCGCAAAACCATCTTTCTTAGCTCTTATCAACACGTCATCAGGGAGAACCCTCTTTTTATACGCCAGGATTTCATTTTCCAGCTCCACCAAGTCTTTGATCTGCTCCAGGAAATATTTTTTAATCTTCGTAATATCGTAAATCTTATCCACACTGACCCCTTGGCGCAAGGCTTCATACATAGCAAAATACCTTTCGCTGTTTGGCGCCGCAATCTTGCGCAGCAGCTCTTCCCGGGTCAGCTCATGAAAGTTCTTGGCAAAACCGAGACCGCTTCTGCCAATCTCCAAGGATCGGATGGCTTTTTGCAGCGCTTCTTTAAACGTACGCCCCAGGCTCATCACCTCGCCCACCGCTCTCATCTGCGTTCCCAGCTTATCCTCGACGCCCGCAAACTTCTCAAAAGCCCACCGGGCAAACTTCAACACCACATAATCTCCGTAAGGCACATACTTGTCCATCGTGCCTTCCTTCCAATACGGAATCTCATCCAAAGTCAGCCCCGCCGCCAACAACGCTGACACATACGCAATCGGGAACCCTGTTGCTTTCGACGCCAGAGCCGAGGAACGCGATGTTCTGGGGTTGATCTCAATCACTACCACTCTGCCTGTAGCCGGATCATGGGCCATCTGCACATTGGTTCCGCCGATCACCCCAATCTCTGACACAATGCTGAAGGCAATCTGTTTCAGCCTTTCCTGCAAGTCCTCCGCGATCGTCAGCATTGGCGCCGCACAAAAAGAATCCCCGGTATGCACACCCATAGGATCAATATTTTCAATCATGCAGACAGCGATCATGTGGTTGTTAGCGTCTCTGACCACCTCAACCTCAAGTTCTTCCCAGCCCAGCACACTTTCCTCAATCAGAATCTGGCCAATCAGTGACGCCTGGATTCCCCTGTTTGCCACACTCTGCAGGTCTTCTTTGTTGTAGACCAGTCCGCCTCCCGTCCCGCCCATGGTATACGCCGGCCGGACCACCACCGGGTATCCCAAGTGATCAGCCGCCTCCGCCGCGTGTTCCACCGACAAAGCCTCAAAGCTTCTCGGCATTTCCACACCTAACTTATCCATGGTTTTCTTAAACTCGATGCGATCCTCTCCCCGTTCAATGGCGTCCAGCTGAACCCCAATCACTTGAACCTGGTACATGTCTAAAACGCCCGCCTTTTGCAGTTCCAGGCTTAAATTAAGACCCGATTGGCCGCCTAGATTCGGCAGCAGCGCATCGGGTCTTTCCTTTGCGATAATTTCCGTCAGCCGTGTCACATTCAGGGGCTCAATGTATGTTGTATCCGCCACCACAGGATCTGTCATAATGGTGGCGGGATTAGAATTCACCAGGATGATTTTGTAGCCTAAGCTCCTCAGGGCTTTGCAGGCCTGGGTTCCCGAATAGTCAAATTCACACGCCTGTCCGATAATGATCGGGCCTGACCCAATAATCATAATCGTAGTGATGTCCGTTCTTTTCGGCATTTTCCATACTCTCCTTTGCTCTATCACAAATCATCTATTTGCAGTTGAAGATATCGTCTTTATTGCCGGTAAAGCAGGCTGTGCAAAAAGGCAGCGCACATGCCTCGCAGGCCCTTTTGAGTCCCTCAATGCTGATATATCCCAAGCTGTCAGCACCGATTTTATGGCAGATCTCCTCCCAACTGATCTTATTGGCAATCAGGTTCTCCTCCCCGTCTATGTCAGTACCATAATAGCAGTCGTGGCAGAAGGGCGGTGAGGAAATCCTCATATGAACCTCCCTGGCTCCCGCACCTTTCAGGCTCCGCACAATCCTTTCGCTTGTTGTCCCGCGCACAATGGAGTCATCCACCAGCACCACCCGCTTCCCGCGGATACTCGCCGACAAAGGATTGAGCTTGAGCTTGACGGCGCTGTTCCGCTGGGATTGGGTCGGATAAATAAAGCTTCGGCCGATATACCGGTTCTTCACAAACCCCGACACCAGCGGTATCCCACTTTTGGCGCTGTACCCATGAGCTGCGTCCAATCCGGAATCGGGCACACCACAGACCACATCGGCATCCACCGGATATTCCTCCGCCAAAGCCAGACCCATATTATACCTTGCTTCATAAACGCTCAACCCATCGATCACAGAATCCGGTCTCGCGAAATAGACAAATTCAAAAATGCACAGTCCCCGGGCCTCTTCTTTCGCCGTCAGCTCCACATCCTGGTACACCATGTTCCCATTTTCTATGACAACAACCTCACCCGGCAGCACATTCCTCATCAGCTCAAAGCCACACGCGTCCAGAGCACAGCTCTCCGACGCCACAACATAGCCCGTTTCGTTCTGCCCCAAACAAAGGGGACGGAATCCATTCGGGTCGCGAACGGCAATCAGCTGATCCTCACCGCTGGCGATAACCAGCGAGAAGGCCCCCCGCAGCAAAGACGCCGCCTTAATAACCCCTGAGATGATATCCGATTCTTGGGTGATACAATACGCGATCAGAGAAGAGACCACCTCGCTGTCACTTGTGGCGCCAAAACGGAGTCCATACCCTTTGAGAACATCACGGATCTCATGGGCGTTCGTAATTTTGCCGTTGTGGGCCGTCACAATCCGTCCCGTCAAATAATCTGTCACAAAAGGCCCGGCATTCTTCTCCTTAGGGGCGCCGGCGGTTGAATAGCTGGTATGACCCACAGCGGTTCTCCCCTGAGGCAGTTTTTCCAGCTCTTTCCCGGGAAACACCTCACTGACAAGGCCCGCATTCTTACAGCACAGGATACTCTTGTCATTCACGACAGCAATACCTGCTCCTTCCTGACCGCGGTGCTGGAGGGAAAGCAGCCCGTTATAAGTTATACCCGCAGCTTCCCCGGTTTCCCCGGTTCCTCTGGTTTCCCCGGTTTCCCCAGCCATCAAACTGACGCCAAAAACGGCACATTCTTCACTGGGCTTTTCGCTCATTCTTATAGATCTGTTCATTTTTATAGACCTTTCACATTCTTAATAGACTCCACGTGGCGCTTTGTGAACTGTACATTGTGTGAACTACACAATGTACACAAACTACACAATAAAAGCGTTCACCATCTGATGAACGTTTTTGTTCAACATGCACTTTTATTGTAGAATGAAAATGCTTTAATGTCAATTAATCCGGTATTGTGGGGTGCGATTAATATGAAGCTCCCAAGGATTCAATTTCACAAAGAACCCAAGCATCATTTTCATAAGCATAAACAAATTTGATGGTCTGGCGTTGATCCGAATGCTTTGTCTCTTCTACAGTATCTCTGAGATAAGGATTAGGGTTTACAATTCTGCCAACCTTAACACAGTCATATAAAACAGACATTGTGCATTGGTAGGTCATATTGTCATTGTCTCCTATCATTTCTACAGATATGTCCGAAAAAGATTTGAAAGTAACACTTTTATAAGCTGCGCCACTTGCTGGCATTATCTTTGAAGCGAAAGCTGTAATCTTTTCTATGATATCTGCCTTCTGGGTCTCGTTGCTTGTGCAGGAAACGTCCATTTGTTCAAATCTTTTTTTCTCAATGACTCCCAGAAAAATTTTTTTGTAATCTTCTTCAGCTTTATTTCCTATCTCATCGCGGGCGCTTTGCTTCAGCGTCATGTTGGATTTGGATATGGTTTTAGCGCTGTCGTCCGCTTGAATTTCAAAGGTATCACTTATATAGTCTTCAAAACTAGGATCTCCTGTAATGCGCAATTCATATTGCTTATCCGGAAAAATCCTTGCAATAGTATAGGTGTCCATGTCTGCTTCTGAGATATCAGGATCTTTGAGGTCAATACCGTTAAGCGTCACCGTAAATCCTTTGGGAACGGAGAGTTTATAGTCAACCACAAGTGCATCGTCAATATTGACATCATAATCGGCGAAAATAAGGAATTTTTTCTTGTTGTTCTTTTTCAGAACAAAGGATGTGATTTTTTCTGACCCAGAGTTCAGAATGGAAACATTCTTTGCTGAACCGTTATCTTCAGATTTAACCGTAAAATCTTTAGCGAAACTGACTTGCTCTTTCTGTCCTTGCATGTATTTCTTGAAGCTTGCCTCGTTGATGAATTCGGAGGAATCTATAGAAATATAAGTGAAAGCTTTTGCGTAGTCTTCGTCCGCGATTGCCTTATAGTACTCCTTGGCAACTTTATCTGGACTTGATAGTATATACCCAATCACGTAAAGGGCGGCAACAATGAGAACAACCCCAACTGCCGCGCAAGAGATAACAATAACCTTTTTGGATATCCGTTTTTGCGTGGAGGCTGCACCATTAAAGAGAGGCAATGAGTTAGTGGATTTAGTGAGGGGTTGAGGTGGGCTCAGGGGGGGCTGAGACGAGCTCGAGCTCATGGAAGACTGAGACGAACCATGGGACTGGTTGGATTTGCCTTTTCGCTTGGAGGCTGAGTCATCAAAGAGAGGAATCGAGTTTTTGGAGGGTTGAGGCGGGCTCAGGGAGGGCGGAGGTGAGTTCAGGGAGGGCTGAGGTGAACTCAGGGAAGGCGGAGGTGCGTTCAGGGAAGCCTGGGGTGAACTCAGGGAAGGCGGAGGTGCGTTCAGGGAAGCCTGGGGTGAATCGAATGATTTTTGAGGCGAGGTATAAGGATGTTCAGGTGAGGCAATGTTTGGGGTTTGCTCGGACACTTTGATTGATCTCTGAGGTAAAACAAAAGGAGATTCATCTGCCGCAACAGTTAATTCCGCTAAGTTTTGAGACAACGCAAAAGGAGATTCATCCGCCGCAACGGTTAATTCCACTGAGTTTTGGGGCAACGCAAAAGGAGATTCATCCGCCGCAGCAACAGTTAGTTCCACTGAGTTTTGAGATAACGCAAAAGGAGAGTTTGATCCAATGGTTGACCCCTCTGATTCGAATGACAAAACAGAAGAAGGCTCTGTCGACCCAACGGTTGAGTCGGGCGATCCGAATAATCTCTTAGGAAAAACAGCAGGAGGCTCATTTGGCCCAGTGGTCGACCCGGCTGATCCGAATAATCTTTTAGGCAAAATATACGGAGGCTCGGGTGACCCACCTGTTGAATTGGCTGATTCAGATGATCTTTTAGACCAAGAAGGGGTTAAGGAGACAGGATGCTGCAGCGACCGATCCAGTGTTTGAGAGGGTCTTGTCTTTGCGCTATCATCAATCGCCGCGAGCAATTCAGAGATGTTTTGATAACGTTCTTCTTGAAGAACAGACATTCCTTTCAATATTGCGAATTCCAGCGCCGGTTTGATAGGGATGCTGAGTTCGGACGGAGCTGCGATGTCCCGTTTATTACGCGACTTGTTATGCAGTCTCTGCGGCGCGTCAGAGGGCGTTATGCCGGTGATACACTTATAGATTGTGGCGCACAGGGCGTATATGTCTGACCACGGCCCCAGTTCTCCGCCGCTGCGATACTGTTCTTCCGGCGCGTATCCTGGTTTTGTCATATTTGTTACAGTTCTGTACGTATCAGCGGAAACAAAACGGGCGGCGCCGAAATCCAATAATTTTAAATTTCCTTCAGTCGGCATTTTGATATTGTCAGGGCTTATGTCGCGATGCAGCAGCCCTTGATCATGGACTCGGACAAGGGATTCCATGACAGGGCGCATTCTTGCGACGATGTCCGCCGCATCGAAGTTGCCATGCTGTTCCAAGTATTCTTTTAACGTCAATCCGTCTATGTACTCCATGACAATATACGCTGTATTGTTAGCCTCAAAGAAATCTTTGACATTGACGATCCCTGTATCCTTCTCAAAACGGGCGAGGGTGCGTACTTCATTAAGAAACCGCTCTTTACTCCTCTCGTAAGAATTCCAGTCGCCGGTTGGCGCCGCTGCGGCCGTGGCAGTAACGTCCGCTGATACGGTGCTGTTCCGAACGCTGAATTGGCTCGGATAATATTCCTTGACCGCAATGCGCATGCCAAGGACAAGGTCCCGCCCGATATAGGTGATCCCAAAACCTCCTGCGCCAATCGAATATCCTATTAAATATTTTCCTTTCAAAATCGTACCTGGTTTGAGGTGGCGCGAGTCTTGTTTCATGACGATATCGCCGCAGGACAGGCATCTTCCATCCTCCAGCTCCCGCATACATTTGAGGCAACAATTCGTGTCCATGTCAGTTCCCTCCCATTCTATACATCTCAAATTCAGTCATCCTTTTAAATTGAGTCATCCTTTTCCGTCATATTAAATTGAGTCATCCTTTTCCGTCATAATGATCGCAATCGCCGAATGGTTATCCCCCGTTGGCGAAATCCGCGACTCTATCCGGCCACGCATTTTATTAAGCCACTCCTCCGCGTTTTTTGATGTCCTCAAATCCTCAGCCATTTCCTCCTCAAGAACAAGTTCCCAAAACCCATCGCTGCACAGAAGAAAAGCGTCCATCAAGAACAAAATCAACTCGGCTAAATCTGCTTCAACTGTTTTCCGCGATCCCAGGGAACGTGTGAGTCTATGACGGTCAACGTGTCCGCGGATTTTATCCGCGTTGATTTTTCCAACACTTACGGACATCTGCGAAACGCTGTGGTCGGTTGACTGATAGATGACTTTCCCTTTTCTGAACTGATATATCCGCGTGTCTCCAACAGTTGCCGCAATTGCGCGAGTGCCACCCAGACACAAGACGGCAACAGTACTCTTCATTCTGTTGTCGTTGTCATGCATCTTGATAATTTCTTCATTTGCGCTGATGATGGCTTTTTCCATCTTTTCCATCGTTGTATGATTGCCAAGCAGCCGCGCGTTAATTGTCTGGATTGCTATCAGCGATGCTATATCACCATTTCCCTCTCCGCCAAGCCCATCCGCTACAGCGGCGATAATGCCGCCGCTGTTCTCTAATAATGAAAGTTGATCTTCGTTACGGGAGCGGTTGCCCTTGGATGAATAAGAAGCGGCGCTGATCGTCATACCGGCCGGTCACCTCCGGTTGGGTTGGTTTTGTTATGTCTACCTTGGTATGCTTACCTTTGTGATGTCTACCTTGTGATGGGATGAGGATCCCCTCCGGTCGGTTTGGTTTGAAAAACAAATCTCTCTACACTGATACGGATTTCATCTTCGTCGCTCAGTTTTGCCGGTTCGTTAGGCGACAGGGCATTGGCGTTGAGGAAGGTTCCGTTTTTTGACCCGCAGTCCATAACCCAATAGCTGCCGTTCTGCTCTGTGATCACAAAATGTTTCCTGCTGATCTCATGGTTATTCGAAATTATATAGTTGCTTTGTGCACTGTCTGCAATCCGTCCCACGGATAGTCCATTTTTATTCAGCGCAATCACTTCTTTGTTCGACTGCCGGACTAAAACATAGTCTGGTTTTTTCTTCTTTGCGCCGAACCAGACCTCACTGGCGAGCAACTCGGAAATGCTTTGATACCGTTCTTCTTGAAGAACGGACATCCCTTTCAATATTGCGGCTTCCAGCGCCGGTTTAATCGCAACGCCAAGTTCGGAGGGAACTGCGATGTCTTGTCTATTGCGCGTCTTGTTATGCAGCCTCTGTGGCGCGTCAGAGGGGGTTATGCCGGTGATACATTTATAGATTGTGGCGCACAGAGCGTATATATCTGACCACGGTCCCAGATCACCGCCGCTGCGATACTGTTCTTCCGGCGCGTATCCTGCTTTTGTCATGTTTGTTATGGATTTGTCCAAATCAGCGGAAACAAAACGGGCGGCGCCGAAATCCAATAATTTTAAATTGCCTTCGGTGGGCATTTTAATGTTGTCAGGGCTTATGTCGCGATGCAGCAGCCCTTGCTCATGGACTCGGGCCAAGGATTCCATAACAGGACGCATTTTTGCGACGATATCCTCAACCTTGAAGGCACCGTGCTGTTCCAAGTGTTCCTTTAATGTCAGACCGTCTATGTATTCCATAACAATATACGCCGTATTGTTCGCTTCGAAGAAATCTTTTACATTGACGATCCCATCATCCTTCTCAAAGCGGGCAAGGATACGCGCTTCAGTCAGAAACCGTTCTTTGCTTTTTTCGTAAGAATTCCATTTGCCGGATGTTACCGTTGCTGCGCCTGTGACAGTCACATCCGCTGACAAGGCAGCGTTTCGAACGCTGAATTGGCTTGGATAATATTCCTTGATCGCAATGCGCGTGTCAAGGACAAGGTCGCGCCCAATATAGGTGATCCCGAATCCTCCCGCGCCAATCGAATATCCTGTTAGATATTTTTCTTTCAGAACCGTACCCGGCTTGAGGTGGCGCGGGTCTTGTATCTTTGCGGTATTGGTGCAGTCCGGGCATTTCCCAGCCCGTAGTTTTTGCATACATTTGAGACAGTGTGTTGTATTCATGTCAGCCTTCCCCCCTTATCAGATCTTTCCCCCTTAACTTTACACTTCCACAATGATCGCAATCGCTGAATGGTTATCCCCTGTTGGCGAAATCCGCGACTCTATCCGGTCACGCATTTTATTAAGCCACTCGTCCGCGCTTTTTGACGCTCCCAAGTCCTCGGACATTTCCTCCTCCAGGATAAGCTCCCAAAATCCGTCGCTGCACAGAAGAAACGCGTCCCCCGATCCCGAAACAAGCTCGGTTAAATCTGCTTCCACCGTTTTCCGCGATCCCAGCGAACGCGTGAGTCTATGACGGTCAACGTGTCCGCGGATTTTATCCGCGTTGATTTCGCCTACGCTTACAGACATCTGTGAAACGCTGTGATCGGTTGATTGATAGAGAACTTTTCCTCTTCTGAATTGATAGATCCGCGTATCTCCTACGGTTGCCGCAACTGCGCGAGTCCCGTTCAGACACAAGACGGCAATGGTGCTTTTCATTTTATTATCCTTGTCCTGCAGCTTGATAATCTCATCATTGGCGCTGATTATGGCTTTTTCTACATTTTCCGTCGTTGTCTCGCTTCCCGACAATCGCGCGTTCATTGTTTTGATTGTTGTCAGCGACGCGGCATCCCCATTTCCCTCTCCGCCAAGCCCATCCGCGACAACGGCGATCATACCGCCGCGGTTCTCGGCTAATAATGAAATGTTATCTTCGTTACGGGCACGGCTGCCCTTCGAGGAATACGAAGCGACGCTGATGTTCATGCCAGCCGGTCACCTCCGGCTGGTTTGACTCGAAAAACAAATTTTTCTTTGCTGATACAGATTTCGTCTCCATTATTCAGTTTTGCCGGTTCGTTAGGCGGCAGCGCAATCCCGTTGAGGTAAGTATGGTTTTTTGATTCGCAGTCCATAATGAAGTAGCCGCCGTTTCGCTCTTGGATCACAAAATGTTTTCTGCTGATCTCGTGGTTATTGGAAATAGCATATTTGCTTTTTGTCCCGTCTGTCGTTCGTCCAACGGAGAGATATCCTTTGTCTAGGGCAATCAATTCTCTGGTTGCCTGCCGGATTAAAACATACTCCACCGGGTTTCTCTCCGGAGCGACGAACTCCTGCCTCGGCAGTTCTCTCTCCGGGGCGGCGAATTGCTGTCTTGGCAATTCTCTCTCCGGGGCGGCGAAGTTCTGTCTTGGTAATTGTCTTTCTTGGGCAACCGATTTTCTCTCTTGGGCAGCGACTGGTTTTTTCTCCTGCGGGACGAACTCCTGAGCGGCGAACCAATCATCACTAATGTCGGCAACAGGCTGAGGGGCGGGCTCCTCCTCTTCCTGTTGTTCATAATAAGAGGAAGAATGCACTTCTATAGCAACATTCGTCGCTCCCTGACAAGGTTTTAATACCGACGCCTCTACAATAGCTTCCAGAAATTTATTCATATTTGCATATGTATCTATAGACATACATTGGTTTGCGGAGAGTTGCATCTCCATCCCGGGCGTGAGCGTTGTCTCTTCTAAAAATATTGATAAAAGGGGCTTGTTTTTCAAGAGCGCATAGCTAATCTCCCGTCTGCAGTTGTGTGACGCTGCGGCGTTCTCCGAAATGAACGCAATACATACGCTGGCTTTGTTCATGTGATTTGCGATGACTTCGTTCCACTCACTGCTGGGGCTTATGCCCTCATCGTACCAGATTCGGAACCCGTCACGCGCCAGATACTCAATTATAGGATACACATAGCGGCTGTCTTTGTGGCTGTAGCTTACAAAGATGAATGGGCTGCCGCCATCATATGGTTTTGCTGTACTTCTAATTTTCTTCATAAAATGTTCACCCCCACACGCATCAGCGAATTTCAAGCAAATCAATAAACCCTGTTTCTTCGAAGATCTTCCTGACTGAATCGGAAATGTTTTGAATATAAAACTTATATCGTTTTTCGTCCACAAGTTTCTGGACTGCCAGCAGAGTCTTCAACACAGGAGCCGAGATATGTTCAAGTGATGTAAAATCAACGGCAACATCACGTCCCGCAGTCAAAATGGACATCAATTCATCCTCGAAATCCGGCGCGACATCGTGGGTTATGCTGCCTGAAACGGCAACCGTTGTCACATCGCCTGTGCATGTTACCTGAATCGTCAGAACGGTTTCACCATTATTGTCCACAATGGCCAGTGTGTCTCCTGTAATTTTTCTTACCACATTATACCTCCTCAAACGTATGTATATGAGCCTGTTCGAACCCTCCAGCCCTGTTCTGCTTGTGCCTTACAGGGCATACCCTGTGGCCATTATCTGTAGAAAAAACTCATATCATATATATTATATCACAATTTAGGCGGATATGGTAGCAGACTATAAGCTGCTAAGTCTTCTTCAAGCCAATATACCGCTGAATGCACATCAATGTCTTTATCGCTGTAAGCGATCAGGAGCATTGAGAGCAAGTCAGCGGGCACTTTGTCATTATTTCGATATTCATTGTTTCAACCCATGAAGCATTGCAGCATTATTGTGTTTGTGTGTGTTTGTGTATGCCCAACCCTGTAAAGAGTTTGTTTATCGAGCACCCCAAGTGTTTCTATATCCAGGCATAGCGGGAGACGGTGAGTGCACAGGAAAAGCCAAGGGGCGAACATTCAGATTGGCAATAGGCGCACCACCTACCACATAATCAAGGGCTTCGGCGTCTATCTCTCCTTGCGTGGAAACAACTTGCAATGCTTTTCTGTACTCGTTAAGTTCATCCAGCTCAAAATCGTTGCCCAACGCATTGATTTGCCTCAAGGCTTCACTCGGTTCAATGCTCAAAAGGGTCTGCGCATGTACTGCGTTGGCATTCAGAATTGCCGAAAGGATATCTGCTCTTTCTTGTGTTAACATTTTGTTTTTCCCTCCTAAACTATCTAATTGTGATTTTACAACAAATGCGAGCCGCAAGCAACAGGGTATTGCGGGATCTGACATTATGCAGTGATTGCAGTCTCTGATGCTTGTTGCACCTGATGTCTCCAATGCCTAGGTGTAACGGAAAAGAAGCAAATGGTAACACCATTTGCCACATCAGCAGCATCCAGCTTATTGCATGGAAGCATCTTACAATACTTTTTCGTACTTGTTAAGTTCATCATTTATGCCAGGGCGATCTCTTCGGACCCCAGTGGCCCCTATTACCCCAAGCTCTGGGATGATGATGACGGTGATGACCATGATGGACGCCGCCTGCCACATCATCAAGAGATTCGGCGTCCAACTCGCCTTGTTTGGAGGCAGCTTCCAATACCTTTCCGTACTCGTGAAGTTCGTCCAGCGTAAAATCATTGCCCAGCGCGTTGATTTGCTTCAGAGCTTCTTCCGGCTCAAGGTCTAAAAGGGCCTCCGCGCGCGTTTCATCAGCATTCAAGATATCTGTAAGGATATCAGCTCTTTCTTGTGTCAACATTGTTTAGTTCCTCCCTAAGGAAATTGTTTAACTGTGATTTTCAATAAATACAAGTTGAAGTTCCAAGCAACAGAGTATTGCGGAATCTGACATTATGCAGTGACCGCAATACTCATTGCTTGTGTTTTTACACATCACACTCTGATTGCATAGACCATGAAAATCCATGTAGACTTTACCCTGTGAAGAGTTGGCTTGCCCACTAAATTACTTTCTCCTTAATAGCTTCCATGCTACACCAGCTCCGCCAGCTACAACAGCTCCGCCAAGAAGTGCAGGCCACCATACTCCACCTGCCACATTGTCAAGAGAATCAGCATCCAACTCGCCTTGTTTGGAGGCAGCTTGTATTTTTTCTCCGTACTCGCAAAGTTCATCCACCGTAAAATCGTTGCCTAGCGCATTGATTTGCTTCACTGCTTCATCCGGCTCAAGGGCCAAAAGGGTCTGTGCGCGTGCTTCGTCAGCATTCAGGATCTCTGTAAGGACAGCGGCTCTTTCTTGTGTTAACATTTCGTTTCCCTCCAAAAGTATATTTTAGGTTTCTAATTGTATATACACGTCAGAAGGTAAAGTGTTACACAAGATCATGTATTTTTTTGCGCTCTTTTGCGGCGCGTTCTTTAAGCCAATATATAACGCTGTTTGCAAATCAATGTCTTTTCCACCGATTGCGAACAATAACATTGAGGACAGTTTAATGGACACTTCGTTACTTGTCTATGCTTCTCACGAATATGTCTCCTGTCGAAATTCAAGTGCTCCGGCAAGAGACAAATCTTTCTATGCTCTTTTTGTTAAAACATTGGTAATAGAAAACAAGGTACTAATCGAGTGATAAGAGTACATCAGTTACGATCCTGAAGACGCTGTCACAGAAGAAGCAGTGCTCATCATGATTATTGCAATAGCGGCTTGCTGTGCAATAATCATATTGATGAGGCTTGTAAGGCTAGTAGATAGTGTTGCTGCCAAAACATTATTCTCTGTGCTTTCTGCATGTCCACATGCAACAATCGCTGCTGCGAATATAAGCATTTCTTGCGAACCGAGCCCCTTTAGTGCCTGCAGGGTTTTTTGGGTTTCTCCGACGTCCCGGACAATTGTGTTAAGTTCTGTTGGCAGAAGGGAAAGAACACCCAAAGTTGGCAGAGTATAATATTTATCCATCCTGATTCCCTCTGTCTTAAATGCGTCCCTCAATGTTAGAACATGTTCCACTGCTTTGTCATCCGCCCCCCCCAGTACAAGAACTTGCGACAATGTCTGAACGCTTTTCTTGCTTGAAAACTCATGCTTGAATCGGCCGTGAAGCTGTTCAACGTAATCTGTTCCCCGCATAACATCTAAATCCGAAAGTCCCAACATTGCAGCGAAAACATAATCACTCGATCCGGCAGTGAGAAAACGACGGGCTTTCATACTATCATAAAAAGCTCGTGTGCGGTTCACTGCATTCGAATAACCAGCGGAATCAGCCTGCGTTGCAATCTCATAGGCTGCCATCACAAGAAAATCGGAAGTGCGAAGTTTCACACTCCTTAATAAATCGTGAACCTTTAATGTTGCATCAAACAATCCCTGCGGGTCAGGTGACAACGAAAGCAGAGCCGCCATACACAAGGCCGTATTTCCCCGGAACGAGGAAAAAGCGCCAGTGTCTTTTTTTATCATAGAATAACATCGCCAGATGGCTTCACAGTCAACCGGCTTGTTCTCCTGCGCATACAAAAGCGCCACCATTCTCTTCATCATACCATCATGTAAGCGAAACTCTTTTTTTATGCTCTGCGTATTTGATACAAACAAAGATAACTTGTCTTGAATATTGTTTTCCATGAAATTAAGATCAACTCCCGCTATGATGGTTGCAGACGCGTCACCACCAGCCACATGACCTAACGCTTCAGCATCTAATTCTCCTTGTGACATAAACAGCTTTCAAAGCATCACTATACTCGTTGATTTCATCCAACGTAAAGTCGTTACCAAAAGCGTTGCCCCATTTTTTTCTAGCATACTCTATATGGGTTGTATTTTCGTCTGCTGGGCATGCTTAATTACCTGCCCTGTTCTAATTCACTTCACGCTTAAAGGTAGAAGATATCATATTGCTCAACCCAGAGCTTCCACTATTTACTAATTCCCATCCTTGCGCCCCGAGTTCATTTAATTCCTTCGTATATTTTTGTTCAAGTTTTTCAATGCTAGTGATTGCACCTACTTTTGTGTATATCACCTTATATTCAAATCTTTTCAAACTCAACATCTCCTCTCAGTGCGTATTCCAGACTATTGGGCCAAGGTTTCCGGTAGTATTGGGCCACCGAATCCAGTGACATTGGGCCACCGAATCCAGTGACATTGGG
>WRII01000008.1 GCA_009782825.1 Peptococcaceae bacterium | reverse complement strand
GTTAAATGTTCGCCCGCTCTGTGTGGCCGGCTTCAAGGAACAACCCCGTGTTCTGGAATATTCTGCTACAACAATTAATTGGTATGCCCGATTATCGGCATGCCCCTTGTTCTCCTAACATCAAGTATGGTATTATTTTCTCAGCCCGATATGCTTTTCTCACAGAGATTTAAAGAGGGGGATACAATGGCAAAAAACAAGAAAATCCTTATCATTGCGGCTATTTCAGGTGTTGTGGTTGTTTCTGCAGCACTGCTGACGGTTTTCTTTATTCGGACAAACCAAGAACAATCCGATACGGAACCCTCGACCTTTACCCCCCCAATAGTCCATGAAGCCACATCGTCTCAATTTGGCAAGAGAATCGATTTCCCAAACACCTATGAAGGGAGAGTATGGGCCGCATGGCTGGACACCTATCCTATAGGGAAGTACAAGGCGGAATACCGAAATTATGATGATGTGCTGGCCAAGACCGATGTGACGCAGAGAATTGCCGCTGTTATTGACCCTTCCCTGACAACGGCGCGGAACAAGTTTCCCAATGCCGAGGTGAGAAAAAATATCTATAACGGTTTTATGACAGTCCATGTTCATCCTTTTCCTGACGGGAATATAGGGGGCTTGGATGAAGCCGGAAATGCCTCGATAAGAGGAGAGGATCAGCCTGTCTATGCGTTGAATTTTGATTTGCATACAGGGGAACAGATCGATTTGCGTTCTGTTTTTGCGGACAACTTTGACGCGCAAACAGCGGTCGATGGGGCTGTGCAGTCTTATGTCCTGACTTATGATGAGCAAAACAGTCATAAATTCAAAGGTGTTGACTTGGGGAAGACACAGTTTACTCCTGCCCTAACAGGGATTTGGCTGATATTTGATGAGGATTCCTTGTTTTTAGCAGGGAAAAGTATCTATTTAGAATGGTATCGGTTTGGCGATGGGGCAGTGGCCATTTTTGACCGTTTCGCACGGCTGGACGCTTCTGAAATGGCGTTGGGGGATGATAGTCCTGGATATTATGATTATGACGCTATCTTACTCTACAGAAGTGAGCCTCGGTATCTGGTAGCGCAAAATACGGATTTCTACTTGCCCACCCATTATGAGAATGATTATGAGCGCGAGTTGGCGGAAAAGGCGAAACAAACTGCTCTTTCCAATCTGAAGTCGAACCAGAATGAAGCGCCTATGGAGGGGTTTTTGTTTGCGAGAATCGGGGATTACAGGTGTGTTGATGTGCGTTCTGAAGGGGTATGGAACGGAGAAAAAAGCAGAATGGAATATTCGAACAGCCTGATAGGGATTTTTAATATCAAGGAGAAACGTGAGATTACATTGGCTGAATATTATGGAGATGATTATGCGCAGCAGTTTTTGGCGCTCTTCCATGAGGATTTGGCAGCTTGGGGCAATCGTCGCGCTTTGGTAACAGATCAGGAATTTCTGGACTTGGCCAAGACGGTTAAGGTTGACTTTATACAAGGAACTCTTATTTTTGCGCGCAGCATCTCCGCAGATGAATTCCCGAATGAGTATTCTGGCGAAATCCATGAGCAGGACACCTTGTATCTGCGAACACAAAAAGAATGGTGGAGGTAACTGAGATATGGAAAAAAATGGAATGAAAACCCTCTTCGTATGCTTCCTCGTATGTTTCCTGGTTGTAGCTGCGCCGTCGTTGTCAGCGTGCAAGAGCGACAAGAGCGATAAGACAGAAACAGGATCATTGCCTGAGTTCACCCGTGAGGATTTTGCCGGAATTGACGGGTCGACGGTGGTTATTCCGCTGGTTGAAGGCTGGGCGGAGAAACTGCTCTCGATAGAAAACGGCGCTGATGTTATTCACTTCAACACGACTCCTAACGCGATTGCTCATTTAACAGAGGGCACGAAGGAGATTATTTTCACAACATATCCCAGCGACGCGGAAATTGCTGCTGCCAAGGCCAAAGGGGTTGAATTTGAAATTGTGCCGGTTGTTAATGATGCTTTTGTCTTTCTGGTCAGCAGTGAGAATAAAGTGAGCGGTTTGACTCAGGAACAAATCCGGCAAATATACAGCGGAAAAATTACCAATTGGTCTGCTGTCGGCGGTGAGGATTTTACTGTTATGGCTTTCCAGCGGCAGGAAGGGTCAGGGTCTCAATCAGGCATGCTGCGCTTTATGGAAGGGACGCCCTTGCAACAGGCGCCGACAGAGGCTTGTCTGCAGGAGATGGGGGCGCTGGTGGAGACCGTGGTGAGACCGGACAATGGCAAAGCGTCCCTGGGATATTCTTATTATTACTATGTGAATGCCATGTATATTAAAGAGGGCATTAAACTGTTGGCAGTCGATGGCATAGCGCCATCCCATGAAACAATAAAGAAGGGGACTTATCCTATTGTTACGCCTTACTATGCCATTATTAGAAAGGACGCGCCTGAGGGTGGGTTTGCCCGGAAGTTTTTAGAATTTGCGTTATCGGAACAAGGGCAGGAGATTGCGGAACAGGCAGGGTATGTGGGGATACAGGCTGACTGATGAAGGTGTAACCTGCGAATACCCATTGATTAAATAGCCGAGTTCGTGAATTATTATTATTAAAGGGGGACGAATCCACATGCCGACGATTAAACCAAACACGTATCTGCGCAGCAACTATCAAGAGGTTTCCGAATTATGCCACTCAAGAAAGGAGCCTGTGTTCATCACAAAAAACGGTCATGGAGACTTGGCTGTTATGAGTATAGAAACCTACGAAAAACTCTGTGGGGGCAATCAATTATATCATCTGCTCGATGGATCTGTTGAGGCTGAAAAAGCCGGGGATTTCATGGACTCAGATAGATTTATAGCCTATTTGCGGAGGGAAATGTAATTGATACTGACATTAAAAATCAGGCTGATAGGCTTTTTGCACAGCTTGGACTGAATATGACCACAGCTTTTAACATTTTTTTACGCCAAGCGATCAGAGAAGGTTCCATTCCCTTTCATGTCACCATCAACACTCCCAACGCTGAAACGATTGCAGCTCTGCTTGAGTCATAGTGACTTGTTTTGAAAAACACGAAAAAGATCTCTTATCGGAACAACACAAAGGAGGAATCCGATGCAGTATACTTTTCCTGAAGACCTGTACACAGACGTACGGGTCGAGCATCTTTTTTCGACGCAAATCGTGTACACACTCAGAACATTGGATGAATGCAAAGTGCGGCAATACAGCGCAGCTTTTATCCGCCTGTTCGACGGTGACAGATGGTATTACGCCAGCACATCGGACTTGAACGCGGTGCAGGCAGAGATCGATGCCCTGGCTAAACTTGCACGAAAGCCCTCCCGCTTCCAAGATCCTCAACTCCAGGACATGAAAATCCACCAAAACTTCAGCTCCCACAAGGAGACAAAGCTCATTTTTACCGGCCATCAAGTTTCTGATGTGCCTCTGGAAGACAAGGCGGCATTCTTGGAAACCCTCATACCGCTGGTAGAACAGAACGAATATATTAAGCTCTGGCGTCTCATTTATGTGGATGCCTATAAGAAGAAAGAATTCTACAATAGCAAAGGCGCGGCCTTGACCTGGAACGTTCAGCGGGCCGGGTATGGGGTTTCCTTTCAAATGGCGGACGGGGACAAGCAGTTTCGGGAAAGTTTTCAAGTGGGCAAAACCCGTTTCGAGGAACTGGGCGGCCATGAGGATGAGCTGGCAGCCCTGCTCACAGAATGCCAGAGCTTTCTGCTAGACTCCGAAGCGGTTGACCCCGGTCTTTATCCGGTGGTGTTGGCCCCCATGGTGACAGGGGTTTTTACTCACGAATGCTTCGGGCATAAGAGTGAAGCGGATTTCATGATAGGTGATGAGGCCACAAAAAAGGAATGGGTTTTGGGCAAAAAAGTGGGGCCGGAGGAATTGACCATCGTCGAATCAGGACAGATTCCAGGCATGGGGTATGTTCCTTTTGACGACGAAGGCAACCCTGCCACCGTCACCTATCTGATTAAAAACGGGATACTGACTGGCCGTCTTCATAACGCGGCCAGCGCCGCCGACTTGGGCGAAGCCGTCACAGGGAACGCCCGAGCGATTAATTTTGAGTATGAACCCATTGTGCGCATGACGACCACATATCTTGACAATGGAACAAAATCCTTTGACCAACTCATTGCCGAAACCCAAAAAGGGATTTACGTCAAAAGTATCAGCCATGGGTCCGGGATGTCTACCTTCACCTTGGCGCCTTTGCGCGCTTACACCATCAAAGAAGGCAAAATCGACAAGCCTGTCCGGATCTCGGTGATTTCGGGCAATGTGTTCGAGTCCCTGTCCTGCATTGACGGAATTGCCAACGACAGGGAAATCACCGCCTTTGTGACAGGGGGCTGTGGAAAAATGGGGCAATATCCGCTGCCTGTGGGTTTTGGCGGGCCGCATATTCGGGTACGGGATATGCAGATTCAGTGAGAAGTGGGAGGGCTATATACCGTGATCAAAGAAACCTACTGTGTGAAATCTAAAAGAACCACACTCAGCGTCACTCAGAATACAATCAGTGCCATATCAAAGTCGGATACGGTAAAAACAGGAATCCGGCTCTATGATAACAATAATGGCGGCAACGACGGCAACGGCGGCAACGACGGCAACGGCTGCAACAACAACGGCGGTAATGGCTGTATCGGTATCGCAGGGGCCATCGGGGCCTATGACGAAAACCGGCTTGTGGATCATGCCAAACAGATGCTGAAATTTAAAATCCCATATCCGGGTCAGCCCGCTGCGGAGATTCGGCGCAAGGTGGATCTTTCTGACAGCTTCGCTCTGACGGAGGAAGAATTTGTAGCCGCGTCAGAGCATCTGCTGGAAATCTTGAGACAGAAATATCCGCTGTTTTCTTTCAATCACAAGATTACATATGAGGAAGAAGAGATGCTGTTACACAATACCTGCGGTGCGGAGCTTTCCTATCGGGACAAACATGTTCTGGTACAATTGATGATCAAACACCGGAATTCGAAGAACCTGTATGACAGCTTCGGTCTTAGTCTGACCCGGGGATACGATGTCGACGATGTGGTTCGGACTGTTGGGGAGACCTGCGCCTGTTATGATGAAAAAGTGGATATTCAAGAGGGCAAGATGCCTGTGATAATCCTGTCTGACCACGAGACGCTGCTGGGCAAAGTATCGACAGAGTTACACGCCCGCAAGATGGGGACAGGAGCGTCCCTGTTTTCCGAAAAGATTGGGCAGAAGCTCTTTAGCGAGCGTTTCTCTTTATGTGTGGATCGAGACCCCGGAGAATTTTATCACTGCTTTTTTGATGCGGAAGGAACAACGCTGCCGGGCAATCGTTTTATGTTGATTGAAAATGGGGTGTTGAAATCGCCCTACACTTCCAAAAAGCTGGCCCATGACTACAGATATGCTGTGACAGGTTCCGCCGCCGGGGCTTACGATTCTGTTCCTGACGCTTCCGGCGGGGGGCTCAGCGTGATGGACAGTGGCAAAAGAATTAAGGAACTGCTGGGGGGACGCACAGCTGTCTGCGTGGTGATCGCGAGCGGGGGTGACTTTACCCCTCGGGGTGAATTTGCCTCACCGATTCAAACCGCGTTTCTTTTTGACGGAGACCGTTTATGTGGCAGATTGCCGCAGTTGGCCATGAGTTCCCATGTGTATGATATGTTTGGAAAGGATTTTATTGGGCTTGCCACTGATGGCAATTCCCCGCTGAATCCTTTTAAGTATCTGGCGGTAGATATGCAGGTGAAAAAGATAGGGGATTGGGTGTAAGGTGATTTTCACCATCCCTATCTTCGTGCATATATTAATACTGAATCTGCTTAGAAACTCGGTGTAAAGGGTGAGCGCCTCATGCAACTCATGGTTTTCTCCCTTTTCTATGAGTTTCGAACAAGAACGGGTAGTGATAAAGATGCTCTGAAGGAGGGGAAGTTGTGGGAGATACAGATTGGGCAAATGTGAGTTCCCGTGTTGTTCAAGGGCTGACGACCACTCTCGATGCTGTTAAACAGCTGGATACTCAGGAAGCCTCAGTGGTTATTAGGCTATTGGGAAAGACATGTACAAAGATGATGAAAGAAGGGGTCGGGCATCAATTTGGGGTTGCCATGATTGAAACAAGTGAGAAAGTAGCCATGAAGGACAGCCTCGGCTTAGATGATATGGTTAAAATGATTATGGGTATCATAGGAAAGTTATATTTTTCCGCCAAGAGTGATGATGATGTCGAATTGGTCATGCAGCTTGAGGAGGTCGTGAAAAATTACCCAATATGACCATAAAGGGAGGGAAGGAAATTGAAAATCTATTATTTACATTTACCAAGACCTATACTTAGATTTCTAAAAAAATTTTTTCATTAAAAAGATTCAAAAAAAGGTTCAAAAAGACGTATGGAAAGAGTCATATTGGCATGATTTCCCATCTATGATAGTAACATACGATCATGAGGAGGGGAGATTATGTATAAGAACCGACACTTTGTCTTTATGCTCTCATGCCTAGTCTGCATGGGAGTTTTGTTATGGTCCCAGAGTCATTTTCTGAGCTCTGATGGGGAGGAGAGGGGGTGGAATTTTGCTGATTTGGGCGATTGGGGGCAGGCGATTACGGCGATGGCTCAGGGAGAGCCTATGGAAACTCAGGTTCAGCCGGAAGGGGTGGTGCGGAGTTTTTGGCGCCAGCTGGATTTGCGGCAAATAGATTCGGCAAAAGCTCTTGTGACTCAGGATATGGTGGTCAGAGCCGATGTTCAGGAGCTGTTTACCCTTTTTGCGGAGAATCCTTTGCTCAGCATACAAAATACGACGGTGGTGGCGACGGATGTCTCCGGACGGTACTTGGTCAATATGAGGTGGAATTCGGTGATTAGTGACAGGGAAGATGTGGTTTATTTTTGTGATGTGCAAAATCGGGAAGGGAAATGGGTGATTTCCAATTTAATAAGACCATAAAAAAAGTATGATTTCTCCTGCATGATTCAATTACATGGGGGTACAATACTGATAAATTAAATTACCTAAAGCGGAGGGATATTTGAATGTATGCGGAAGTAAGCAAGGGATTGTGCATCGCCTGTGAATTGTGCCCTGATATTTGTCCGGAGGTTTTTGAAATGCAGGAGGACGGGTTGGCGGGAATGATCGTCACTGAAATCCCTGATGACTACGAAGAAGCTGTTCAAGAAGCAGCAGATAATTGCCCCTCAGAAGCTATCAGAGTGGATTAACTGACAAAAAAATGCGGTCGATTAGGATTATGGGACTATTGCTCGAAAAAAAATTTCAATAGCTGGCTTAGAAAGGGCTTGTTCAAAGCCTTTTTTTTCTGAAAATAATAAATTGTGAATACCTTTTTTTTAAGAATTCGACACGGCGCCTCATCTATAATAAAGACACCGATACATTCTATCGGAAATTCTAAATAAGGCGGGATTAGTGGTATGTCAAAGAAAATCAAATTAATCATTGCGGAAGATAACCGAAATCTGTGCCAGATTCTCCAAGAGTATATCCAAAGGGATGAATCCTTGGAACTTGTAGGTGTGGCTTATAATGGGCTTGATGCTTGGGATCTGATCCAGCAGCATGATCCGGATCTTGTCATTATGGATTTAGTTATGCCGAATTTGGACGGTCTGGAGGTGTTGGAACGCGTCAATGCCCGGGCTTCAGTCCCGCGGCCGAAGGTTATTATGCTGACGGCTTTTGGACATGAATCTTTGACAAATCAGGCGATGGTTATGGGGGTTGACTACTTTATTCTGAAACCTTTTGACCTGGATATTTTGATGAAACGGATTAAGACGCTGGCCCAGGATACGGAGTTGCAGAATGTGCCCATGCACGCGCCGTCGATCTGCTCCTCGGTGGTTCCGGCAGGTCCGGGGGTTAAGATGAGTGTTGAGGTGACCAATATGATGCATCAGCTGGGCATTCCGGCTCATGTCAAAGGGTATCAATATATTCGGGACGCAATCTTAATGGTGATTGAAGATGTCTCTTTGTTGGGCGCTGTGACGAAAGAGCTCTATCCGGCGATTGCGAAGAAGTACAATACGGCTCCAAGCCGGGTGGAACGCGGTATCCGTCATGCCATCGAGCTGGCTTGGGAACGCGGACATATGGAAACGTTAAAACGTATTTTCGGCTATTCAATGAATATTGAGCGTCAAAAACCTACGAATTCGGAGTTTATTGCCCTCTTGGCTGACAAGTTGCGTATGTTGAGTAAGGTCGGTTAATGGGACACTGTATCGTTAGACGCACTCAGGTTGACACTGTCACTCAGGTCGACGCTGTCACTCAGGTCGACGCTGTCACCTGGTGGGGGGAGGGTGATAGGTACTTATGGGCGTGAAGCGTCAATAAAAGACGAGAAAATCCCTAACCACTGATCCCTGACCACTTGTGGGCGTAGCCCGCGTTAGGTACGAGTGCGGAGGATAGGATAGGAAGGTGGCGGCCGCCTGCTGGGGCTGGAGAGCCGGCAGGCGGAGGATTTACATACTGAATATGAGGCCGATTTAAGCTCAATCTTTCGACAAATTATATCGCCGAAAGTGAGTTTGTCGTGATATGCATAAAAACATAAGAAAAGGTCGAATTTTCTGTCTTCCCTTTTGGCGTTTACAACATTGCTTCGATGATGAACTAGGGATAAAAACAAATCCAATACTGACCACTGACCACTGATCCCTGACCACTTGCGGGCGCAGCCCGCGTTAGGCTTGAGGGTGTACTAAGGCCAGGTGGGTTTGCAATTCTTTCACGTCCCGGTAACGATCCTTTGCGGACTTGGCCATTGCTCGGGCAATCACAATGTCCAATGCGCTATTTTTGCCCAATTGTCCTGGAAGAGGCGGCGTTTCCCGCAGATGTTTGCGGATAATGCTGACGGGTGAATCTCCGACATAGGGGAGCTGTCCTGTCATCAGTTCATACAGAATGATGCCCAATGAATAAATATCTGATTGTTCTGTCACAAGATCTCCCCGAGCCTGTTCCGGCGATAAATAGTAGACAGACCCGACAACTTCTCCTATGCGAGCCGGCGCTGCTGACATCGCAGCGCCGGCCAGGCCAAAATCTGTCACTTTCGCCTGGTTGTTTGGAGTCACCATAATATTTTGCGGTTTGATGTCACGGTGTACAATGTCTTTGGCGTGGGCGTGATTCAGGGCTTCTGCCACCTGGTCAATAATGTTGATCGCTTCCGGGAGCGGAAAGGATCCGTTCTCGCGCACAACTTGTTTTAGTGTCTTGCCTTCAATATATTCCATGATAATATAATTGACATCACCGTCATGTCCCACATCATAAAATGACACAATATTGGGGTGAGACAAGCGTGCAACGGATTGCGCTTCCTGGCGGAAATTTTCTACAAACTCTTCGTCGTTGACAAATTGCTTCCTGAGGACTTTGACAGCGACGGTTCTTTCCAGCTGCGTATCCTGAGCTTTATAAACAATAGCCATGCCTCCCGCGCCCAGCTTGCCTTCAATTTTATATCTGTTTCCTAACAATCTTTCCATCAGAGATGATTTCCTTTCTTACTGGGATCGACTTTCTTTCTCACGGGAACCCATGTTAAAAGCTCTTGTTTAAAGTTTTCTCGTCATTTGTTGGATGCTGTTCATGTTAATTAAATGTAGGCCGGACAACCTCTATTGAGTATACTATGTTTTATCGGCTTTAGGCAACATGTCCTATGTGATATGTTGTGATATGTGGTCCTTATCCCCTTATCCCATGCACCCTTGCGGTTGTTAGATGGAAATGGCATAATAGTAACTAACGGAGGGTGTAAGCCATGAAAGTGTATAATATAAGATTTTGAAAAACTACCCAGGATATTTTATGGTGTTGGAAGGGATTGACGGGTCGGGGATTAGCACGCAAATAGCGCGTGTGAGCCAGGTTCTTTCGGCAAAATGCGTCACGCCATATCGTAAAATCATGACAACTAAGCAGCCCGGCACAGGTCCGGTGGGGTCGTTGATTCGTCAAGTTCTGGCGAAGCGCCTTCACGGTGTGGATCCGACGACTTTGGCGCTGCTGTTTGCGGCGGATCGGCAGGATCACTTGGCTCAGGAAGTGAGGCCGGTTCTGGAAGCCGGCGGGATTGTGATCTGTGACCGCTATCTGTGGTCAACCTTGGCGTATCAGGGGTTGGATCTTGATGAGGCGTGGCTGCGGCAGATCAATAAGTTCAGTATTGTTCCGGATTTGACAGTTCTGATTAAAGTGAGGCCGGCTGTGAGTATGAAACGGATTGAGGCGGGACGCTTGCGTGCTGAGCTTTTTGAACAAGAGACTATGCTGGAGCGGGTGTATGCGAATTTTATGACTCTGGCTTCTGAGGCCAAAGACGCAGGGGATCCTATTATGGAGGTGGATGGGGAACAGAGTGTTGAAGATGTAACAGCGGAGATTGTGGAGGGTGCTCTTCGAAAAGGTATTTTTTTAAAAAAATAATCTTGCCTTTTTTCCTTAAATCGGGTATCCTAATAACAACATGAGAGAGCGAGGTGTCAAGATGATTCGTTAGTCTGATCGCCGACATGAGTGACCGGAAGCTCAGCAGGGCTTAGTTTATGTTGGAATTGGACTGGCGCAATCAAAAGGACAGCGGGCTGTTATTGTCTATGCCCCCTTATATGCGCTTAGGATCCTTTTCCAACGGGGAAAGGATTTTTATATGTCGCTTATCAATATATCAAACCTCACCTTCGCCTATGATGGCAGCTATGACAACGTTTTTACCGATGTTTCCTTCCAAATCGACACAGACTGGAAATTGGGATTCTGTGGGCGCAACGGACGAGGAAAAACCACCTTTATGAAGCTGCTTATGGGGAGTTATGAATACAGAGGAAGCATTTCCGCGAGCGTGGACTTCGAGTATTTTCCGTTTGCCGTCTCCGATCCGTCGCAAAACACGCTGGATATTTTATCTTCCCTCGCGCCGGAGGTCCAGGTGTGGCAAATCCAGAAGGAGCTCTCAAAACTGGCGGTCAGCGAAGACGCTCTCTATCGCCCATTCTCTACCCTTTCCAACGGCGAACAAACCAAAGCCCTGCTGGCCGGGTTGTTTCTGCGGGAAAACAGCTTTTTATTGATCGACGAGCCAACCAACCATTTAGATAGAGCCGCCCGCGAGACCGCAGCGCGGTATTTGAACGGAAAAACCGGGTTTATCCTGGTTTCGCATGACCGGGCGTTTCTGGACGGCTGCGTGGATCATATCTTGTCAATCAACAAGGCGACTCTTGAGATACAAAACGGGAATTTCTCCAGCTGGTTCCGCAATAAGCACATGCGGGACGATTTTGAGCTTGCGGAGAACGAAAAATTAAAAAAAGATATTAAACGTTTGGAAGCAGCAGCGCGGCAAAGCTCTCAGTGGGCCGACAAGGTTGAATCAGCAAAGATGGGGAAAGGCGCCGCCGCTACACGGAAAAGAGGACACGCCAATATTGATACGATGGCCTACTACGCCGAGAAGTCCAGACGTATGCAACAACGCAGGAAAAATCTTGAGCGCAGACAGCAATCGGCACTAGAGCAAAAGTCCACCTTGCTTAAAAACATCGAGACCGCCGAGCCCTTGAAAATCCACGCGCTGGGCTATCACGCGTCCCGCCTGTTGTCGGCGGAAAACCTGACAATCTCCTATGGGGAAAAAGAGGTTTTTCGCAGCCTGAATTTTACGCTGGAACAGGGCGACCGGCTGGCGTTATTGGGGGGGAACGGGTCGGGCAAAAGCAGTATCCTCAAGCTGATCTGCGGAGAAGATATCCCACACACCGGCCATATTAACGTCGGCAGCAGGCTGATCATTTCCTATGTGCAGCAAGACGCGTCGTTTCTTGCGGGAGATTTAGACGGATATGCCACCGCGCAGCGGATTGATTTGACCCTGTTTAAGACCATCCTGCGTAAATTGGATTTTCCCCGGGTACAGTTTGAGAAAGATATGCGGGATTACAGCGCCGGGCAAAAGAAAAAGGTTCTGCTGGCCCGCAGCCTTTGTGAGCAGGCGCATGTGTATATCTGGGACGAACCGCTGAACTATATCGATGTGCTGTCCCGGATGCAGATTGAGGAACTGATTATGGGTCATCGTCCGACCATGATTT
The DNA here is from genome assembly GCA_009782825.1 of Peptococcaceae bacterium. GTDB lineage: Bacteria > Bacillota > Desulfitobacteriia > Desulfitobacteriales > Syntrophobotulaceae > WRJI01. Next base: position 57,096 of record WRII01000008.1, on the reverse strand, counting down.
TTGTAGAGCATGACCAGGTGTTTTGCGACACGATCGCTGTGAAAACTATTAATTTAACAGGATGAGGCTCAATACACCGCGCAATCAGGTTTACATAGCAGCTGAAAACTGCTATTCTTATTTTGAGTTTTTCCTATTTCGACCTCATATGTAGAGGTTTATCCAACAGAAAGGTATGATTTCCGTATGAACGAGCAAACCCTTGACTCCCTGGCTTCTTTCAATAAACTGCGCTTCAGCCCTGAAGAACGACAAGACATTCTTGACGATTTTTCCCAGCTGTTTGATGCCCTTGAGGTTCTGGAGAATGTCGATACCACCCAGACGGATCCCTTGATTCAAACGGTTCCATTAAGCAATATCATGCGAGAAGACGCCGTCGTCCGCATGGCGCCCCGCCAAGACATTCTGGCCAACGCGTCAGAACATATCCAAGGCTGTTTTGTCGCGCCCAAAGTCTTAGATTAGGTTTTAGAGATTAGAATGATAAAGAAAGGCCGATTATGTCAATGAATATCCTCAACACTCTCACAGCCCTTGAATTGGCGGAAAAAATCCGTCTCCGCGAACTTACCGCCCTTGATGTTGCCAAACATACTCTGGAGCAGATCGCCTCAGACCCCTGCAACTGTTTCATGAGCCCCTCGCCCGAGTCCGCTTTGGCAGCCGCGGCAGCCGTCGATACCCAGCTTGAGAGCGGCATATGCCCCTCGCTCCTGGCGGGTGTCCCCATAGCTATCGACGACACAATTTTAATGCGCCAAGAACGCTGCACAGCAGGATCCCGCATGCTTGACACCTTCGTTTCGCCCTTCAGCGCCACGGTTGTGGACAAAATCCTTTCCGCCGGACTCGTCCCCGTCGGCCGCACCAATACCGACGAACTCGGAGTCAGCGGCAGCGGCAGTACCTGCTATCAAGGTCCCACCCTCAATCCCCGCCACCCCGAAACACTCTCCGGCGGGGCCGCCGCCGCCATCGCTTCCCGGCTTGTCCCCCTTGCCCTGTGCTGTGACAGCATCGGAACCCCGCGCAAATTTGCCTCCCTATCCGGCACAGTCTTTCTCAAACCCACCTATGGAAGCGTTTCCCGCTTTGGCATCGTAGCCTATGTTTCCTCCGCCGAACAAATCGGACCGGCCGCCGCCACTCTTAATGACGCTGCGGCCCTGTTCAACATTATCGCGGGACACGATTCCAAAGACGGTACCAGCCTTCCCGATCACACCCCCCTCACCTTAATACCCCGGCAAGACTTGCGCGGCATGCGTGTCGGGGTGCTTCCCTATTGGGACACCCTAAACGGCATGTCCGCCGGCAGCAGGTCTTCCAGCACCGAGAGATTCGATACTCTGAACACAACCATAAACCGTCTGTGTGAACTGGGCGCAGATATCTGCGAATGCGATTTGCCCCAACTCGACCTGGCCCATCTGGTTCTGCGCATTATTGCCGCCGCCGAAGGATGCACTAATTTTTCCCGTTTTGACGGTGTCAAATTCGGTCACAGGCCCCAGACCATCACATCCCTTGAAGACATTTATGTCGGCTCCCGCAGCGAAGGATTTGGCCTGGAAGTCAAAAAAACCATTCTTCTCGGTTCTTACGTTCTTGCCCAACAGAACTACGAAAAATACTATCTTCAAGCCCTCAAAATACGCCGCCTGATCCAGGATCAGCTCACTCACCTTCTGCAAAGCTTTGACTGCCTGCTGCTCCCAGCTTCTTCTCATAAACCCTACCATCCAGACCGACCAAACGCCAACACCCGCCTCAGCTTTGAAGACATGCGTTATACCGCGCCGGCCACCCTCGCCGGGTTCCCAGCCGCAGCAGCCCCGGCCCCCGTTCATCCGCAACACGGCGCCAACACACCCGGAATTCAACTTATCGCCGGAATTCATGGGGAACAAAAACTATATGACGTCCTATCCGTGTTATCCGCAAACCCCGCGCCGCATCTATAAAATCGCATATCACAAAATCCAACAAAATCATATAACAGAATAAGGAGGCATTCGCCGTGCGCTATGAACTGGTCATGGGTCTTGAAGTCCATGTAGAAATGGCCACCCAATCCAAACTCTTCTGCACCTGCTCCGCCGCGTTCGGAGCCGAACCCAATGAAAACGTCTGTCCCGCTTGCAGCGGTATGCCCGGACTTTTGCCCGTCCTCAACAAAAGAGCCGTCGAGCTGGCCATTGCCGCCGGACTTGTCACCAACTGCCGCATCACCCCCCGCAACACCTTCGACAAAAAAAACTATTACTATCCCGATTTGCCCACATCCTATCAGATCACACAATTTTACGCCCCAATCTGTACCGAAGGCCATGTAGACATCACAACCGCCGGCGCCGCCGGCGCCAAAACCGGCGCCAAAACCATCGGGATCAAGCAAATCCATATCGAAGAAGACGCAGGCAAACTCCTGCATGACGCGCACACCGACCAAAGTCTGATTGACTATAACCGAGCCGGCGTTCCCCTGATCGAAATTGTCAGCCACCCTGATTTCCGTTCCGCAGACGAAGCCTTGGCCTATCTGGAGAAACTGCGGGCTATCCTCCGGTATGCCGGCGTCTCCGACTGCAAAATGGAAGAAGGCTCCATGCGGGCCGACATCAACATATCCGTGCGCAAACCCGGAGCGTCTGAATTCGGCGTTCGCACAGAAATCAAAAACATGAACTCTCTCAAAGCCATTGCCCGGGCCATCGACTATGAATACCACCGTCATGTGGACGCTCTCGAACAGGGCACAGAAGAGCTTGTCCAGGAAACCCGGCGCTGGGACGATCTTCAAAACCGCAGTTTCGCCATGCGCACCAAAGAAAACGCCACTGATTATCTCTACTTCCCCAATCCCGATATCGCTCCCATCGAAATCAGTGAAGAGTGGATCGAAACAGTGCGCCGCACGCTGCCCGAAATGCCGGACGTCAAAAAAGCGCGGTACATGGAAGAGTACGCCCTGTCCGACTACGACAGCACCCTTCTGGCGGCCGGCAAAGACCTGGCCGACCTCTTTGAAGCCACTCACGCGCTCTATCCTGAAGCCAAAGAAATCGCCAATTGGATCAACGGGGAACTCCTCGCCCATATGAAAAAAAATTCAGACTCCGGCGCCGACACCCTTCGAATCGACGCTCCCCGCTTAGCCCAGCTCCTGAAAATGGTCGGCGACAACCAAGTCAATCGTCTCAACGCCAAAAAAATCTTCGCCGCTATGTACTGGGAAAACGCCGATCCCACAGCCTACAGTCACATGCATAATATGATCAATGAAACCGATGACACTCTTCTCACACAAGTCATCCGCGACATCATTAATGCGAACCCCAAATCCGTGGACGATTATAAGAGCGGCAAGCTCAAAGCCAAGGACTTCCTCTTCGGTCAAGCCATGCGTACCCTGCGTGGCAACGGCGATCCCGCCATCATCAGACGTTTGCTTGAAGAAGCTTTAAATTAAGGGCTTGTGTACAATCAATTTTTGATCACTAAACAGGGTATACTAAAATATACTAAAAGTTAATGAAGAAGAAAGGTATAACTTTCATGAAAAACGAGAAACAGATCTGCCCGTTCTGTGGAGAGACGCTCAAAGGCGACAGGGTGCGCTGTGAGGTCTGCGGTATGGCAAGTGACGCAAATGCCGCCGACCCCCGTTTGAGCGACGAGGAATTGTCCAAAAGATTAACGATCTGGCACAAAGAACAGAGAAAATTCACGGCTTTCGGCATAACCCTAATCTGCCTGTTCATTCTTTTCCCCTTTATGTCTTATTTCATTGGCGCAGTAGCTATAGTAGGGTGTTTAGCGGCTCTTGGCGGGTCTGTATTTTTCTTTGGCAAGGCGGGAAAACTGAAGAGAAAAACGAAGAATCTTATCGGTGCAAATCTTGTCCGGGATATCTTGGCAGAAGTGTTCGAATTGAAGGAATATGTGCCCGACAAATACATCGACCGGGAATGTATTGCCGCCACGCAGGTGATCCCCCATTGGGACGAGTGCAGCGGCAGCAACTATGTGTGCGGAAAGTACCGGGGAGTGGAATGCATGTTCTCGGATATTCATCTCAAGCGCGTTACCGAGGACGAAAATAAGGCGCGCCGCACAACACTATTCAAGGGGCAATGGATTGCCTGTGAATTCGGAAAAAAAATCGAAACGCCTCTGCTCGTGCGCGAACGTCCGAAAGGAAAGAGTATGCACAAGCTTGAAAAAACCAAACGCGACCTTGTCACACAGAATGCGGCCTTTAACGAAAAATTTCAAATTTTAGCAGATGATCCGCAGAGCGCGCTTAATCTTCTCACACCGCGTTTTATGGAGCATATCGTCTCCGCCGCGGCGACGGCAGACGCGCGGACATACCTATATATCGGGGATATGTGGGTACACATAGCCGTAGATAATAGGAGGGTTTCTTTTGAAGCCGGCAAGGGTGCGGATGTGTCTGATATCCGGCAATTGCGGACGCGAATGAAATCCGAATTGAGATATATCACCGGCATTATAGACGAATTGCTGAAAAACGAATATCTGTTCGACTGTGGTGATTAGCACAGACGTGAAGCTTCAAAAACAAGAAAATCCAATACTGACCACTGATCACTGACCACTTGCGGGCGTAGCCCGCGTTAGGATAGCAAAGGTCGGAAAAGAATGACATCAAAAAAATGATATCAAAAAAAAGGGCGTATCCCTTTTTCTTAATGCAGATTATATCTGCTAAAAGAAAACTTGATACGCCCAGAGTAAAGGAGGAGATGATTACGTTGAGAAATTCATTAACGTTAACCATGACTTAAGTATAAAGGACAAATGTTAAATGAGTGTTTAATTAAATTTTTTTTTTAATATTTTTTTGTATCCGATATTTAGTTACAGTCCCTTATCCTAAGAAGAATAGGAGCTCCACCTCCAGGCGTAGTGAAAAAAGGGGCGGATGGCAACGATGCCATCCGCCGGAGCACTCATCAAGCCCTTAAATTAAACGTCCAACGCCTTGCCTGCTTACGGGGTCATTTCATCGTAACCAGGTGCGCTTGTACTCATGAAGGTCCTTATTTCCAGGGCCGGATGTTGGGAAGCTTTTGTTTCCAGTAGTTCCAAGAGGGATTGGGGAATGGCACTGGGCGAAATATGCCGCCTGCCACATCATCCAGGGAGTCAGCATCCAACTCGCCTTGCGCGGAAGAGGCTTCCATTGCTTTTCCGTACTCTTTCAGTTCGTCCAGCGTGAAATCGTTGCCCAGTGCGTTGATTTGCTTCAAGGCTTCCTTCGTATCAAGGCTCAAAAGGGTCTGTGCGCGTGCTTCATCAGCACTGAGGATTTCCGTAAGGATACTGGCTCTTTCTTCTGTTAACATGTCGTGTTACCTCCTAAAGTATTTTGATAGTTGCTTAATTATATATACACTTAATAAGGCGAAGTGTTACAAAAAAAATCAAATATTTTTCTATTTTTCTTCCTGATCACAAAAAGCAGCCTTTTTAGGCGCCGCAGTACATAGAGCGGAACATGCTTCCCGCCGGTATCTTTCATGGAAGCAATGAGCCTGTTCACATATGGGAAGTCAGGAGAATAAACTATATAAAAGAATAAACTATATAAACTGAAAAAGATAATCGGTAAGCCGATAGATATGGCTAAAGATGAAGAATATCGGCTATGCAGATCACATCTAAGAGAGGATAAAAATCATGTCGTTATTAAAAAAGAAAAGATCCATAGATTCACATGAGGAAACGGAACTCCACAGCTCAGAAGGTTTGCTTGTTCATCCGGGAGGGGAAGCCCTTCGCCAAGGAGTGATGCTGGAGGAAACAGGATTTGCTTATGATGCTGAGCAGGATATTTTCTACTCAGTTCAGGAGCCTTGGCAAAGGCAATATGGATATTGCCGGTTCTATGATGTGGCGTCGCCTTTCATGAGCCTGATCTTTGATTCGGAGCCTATTCGTTTCGACTACGATGGGAAACACTGGCTTATTGAATTCTGGAAAGGTCAATATGGCATGACCACGGGATGCGAAATTGGCGTTTATGCAGCGGAGGAAGATTCTAAGGCAGACAGAGAGTTTTGGCGGGAGGGGAGCTGGTCAGAGAGAGCCGTATGGGGCATTCTGAGATTCTTGGGCGATACGTTGTACCGGGCAGTTGATCCAAAAGAGCAGCTGTTGATGTCCATGACCATGATGAAGAACAATGAAGTTCTTTTCACGCGGAAGGAGAGGCATTGGTGGCTGACGGGGTTTGTCCTTGGCGAATTCTCAGAGCCGGAGGAGTTGACAGCGCGGTTCCGGATTACGCTGAAGACGAGAGCTATGCGCCAAGCTTTTGTGGAGGCTTTGGGGCAGAGAGGGTATGATCATGTTTCTATTCTGGCTGATGGAAAGACTGTCGAATTCGTATTCGATACCCCTTATTCATTTCAGCCGATAACCCGCCGGGGAGTTGTGCGCATGTTGGCCCAAGCGAACAACAGAAGCAACTGTGAGATGTATCATGATCTTACTCAGGGTTCCGAAACGAAAGAGGCGCTGAGAGAAACCTATAAATCATTGTGATGATTTTTTGCGGCGCACTCAATTGTGTTGTGAATTTTTTATGAAAGTATTATGGTGTTAAATGAGACTAATTAATAGGAATAAAAATATCAGGTATAAAAAAATTGCCAAAGTATTTGAGAGCGCCCCGGAAATGCTGTTTGATGATACGTCAAAACTGGTGTTCATGAGTGACTGTCATCGCGGCGATGGGGGTGGTGCGGATGTATTTTATCCAAACAGAAATATTTATGTGATGGCTCTGAACTATTATGCCTTGGGCGGATTCACGTATGTGGAGCTGGGTGACGGCGATGAGCTTTGGAAGACTCGCAGGTTCAGTCAGATCCAAGAGGCCTACAGTAAAATTTTTGAGAACCTTGCCGCTTTGTACAAGGAGGGGCGGTTCCTCTGTGCTGTGGGCAATCATGACATGGTCAAGAAAAAGCCTAAATGGGTTCGGGAGCATATGAACGTGGGGGAAGGGGAGCACTCTGTTGAGTTGTATCCCGGAATCACCTTTCCCATGGGTCTTGTGTTTAAACATCGGGAGACAGGGTGGAAAATCCATGCGTTTCATGGGCATCAGGTGGATCCCTTAAACGATGATTTCTGGAAGGTGTCTCGTTTTCTTGTGCAGTATGTTTGGAGGCCTCTGGGCTTTGTGGGCGTCAACAATCCTCTGAGTGCGGCCGGCAGCCCCAAAAAGAAAAAATCTGTCGCTGAAGATCTGGCTCGTTGGGCAGCCAAAGAGAATGTTATGGTCATCGCTGGGCACACGCATCTGGAGGCGTTTCCAAAGCCCGGGGAATCGAGGTACTTCAATGATGGGTGTTGTGTGCACAAGGAAGTTGTCACATCGATTGAGATTGTAAGCGGAACCATCGCGTTGATTAAGTGGAGTGTTGAGTGTGATGATCAGGGTGTTCTGAAGGTGGCCCGGACTGTGGCTAAAGGGCCTGAGGCGTTGGCTGGGTATTTTGTGTGATGTTTGATTAGATGATCCTGACATGGAAGGAGGCAGACCGGCAAGGAGGGTTTTATGCTTGTCAGCAAAGGCGTTGAGGCTCTTGCGCTGCGGCGCTGCAAAGTGACCACAGCGCTGCAAAGTGACTATTTGCAGGGAGAATCAATAGTAAGTATAATGGAGATGAGGGCGCAAAAGGAGTGAGCAAAATTATGGCTAAAGAAATGGCCTTTGCCATCGACGGCAGAGAATTTACTGTTGAACCAATTAAAATCGATCGAAAAAAGCTCTATGGCTGGAGTGAGAAACATGCTTTTGATGACGAGGGCAATGAATGTGTGTTGGTTTCCACAGACGCCTCAGGTACCATCATTATTCCCAAGGGTGGTATCGGTCTGGGCATGGTATCAGATGACGGAAAATGGGTTGAACGCAGTCAAATTAAAACCATCACAAACGATGGCTGCGATGCGGTGATAACACCGTCGTCTTATGGCAAGGTCACTATGTTAGCTGAAAAAGCGAGTATAGAGCAGCTCCTTGACTGCTCTATTACGGCTTTTTACCATTTGAAAGAGGCTGATCCTGATCTGATCGCCATGATCGGGGACGACATCTATACTTTTGCCTATTGTTACAGGGACAGCTTTGAAACCTCGCCGGCTTTTTTGCTGCTGTCGGACATCGATGGCAATAAGGAACTGTTTATGTTTATTGGGACGCTCAACGCCTTTGAATTTATCAGCCCCAATGAAATTGCTGTGGGGGATGACAGTGATACGGAGGATGAGGACGAAAGCGATGATATTGATTTTGCGATGCTTTAAATGTTTTAAGCAAGGGGTGAAGTGATGAGGACGATTAACATAACTAACGAGAAAAAGCGGGATGCTCAGGTGTGTATGGAGACGGTTAAAAAACCGTCCGGGTTCAGGCGGGTGCTGAAAAATGGCGAGGAGTATATCAATATCAAGGTGCTGAAACAGAATCTGGCCTTGGCTTTTGAGACCTTGAGCCAAAACTATGATGATCTGAGGCAGATGGGGGAGGATATTATCGCTGGTGATCCTGAAATTGATATGGAGGTCATTGGCAAGAAGATTACACAGACGCAAAAGCTTTATCTTGATCAGGAGAATAAGATTGCTTACCGTGTCAATATGACGCAGATTATCAAGGATCCTCAGGGGAATGAAAAGGAGCGCCGGGATTTGGCCAAGGCTATGTCCAATGTGACAGGGGAATCGATTGTGCAGTGGACTGGGAAGAAGTTTCCCAAGAGCGTTATTATCCGAAGGTTTGTCTTCCAGCGCAAGCTGCAGCTGAAGCATATCAGCGGACTCACTTATGATTTTTTGTATAATATGGCGAAGGGGTTACATGAATCGGATTCGCTGATGTTTATTGGCGGTGGCAAAAAGGGCAATGACCCTTTGATTCTTACCCAGGGGGGAGAGCCATACCGGGGGTTCTTGGAAGGGCGGATCCAGGGGGAGGGCTATTGCCTGATTCTGCATTTGACCAATATGGAAGTGAAAGTGCTGTAATTCGATCTTCGTAAGATGAATCACTATTTACAGCGGAAATAACTATTTGCAGCGGAAATAACTATTTGCAGCAGAATCAAATGCGAATCTACAAACTATGGGAGTGAAGGTGATGTGCCATGATGATTGACAGAAGCAAGATGACGCCGTTGCACGGCTATTATGAAGGCGAAGCTGACGCTGTGGATCAGGCCAGCACCCAGAAGGCTATTTCTTATAAAAAGGATGTTTGCAAAAACTATATCAATGTGAGCAGCGATCAGATTGATTTTCGCCTGGGAGGCAGTGAGTTTTATGTGACCCGTAAGTATGATGGGGAGATGAATGTCCTGTTTTTTGACGGGGAGCAGGATCAAGCGGCTTTGATTAACCGATCCGGGCGTGTTCGGACAGGGCTGGCCTGTCTGGAGGATGCTGTGAATGCTCTCAAGGCCGCCGGTATCCGCCAGGCGGTTGTTCCGGCGGAGCTTTATGCGGATGAAGGGAGGGAGCGAACCCGGGTGTTTCATGTGCTGACGGCTTTGGCGGATGCGGGGAAGGCGGCGAAGCTGCGGTTGGCGATGTTTGATATTCTGGAACTGGATGATGTGCGTTTTCGGGCTGCTTCTTATGGGGAAACTCATAAGAAACTCAGTGATATTTTTGATCGGGCGCACCTCTGTGGGCCTGTGGATTGCCGCAAATGTTCGAATAAGTCTCAGGTGAAGGCGGTTTACACGGAATGGGTCGAACAAGGCGGAGGGGAAGGGCTGGTGGTGCGCACTGAGCTGCCGCTGGTTTATAAGGTGAAGCCCCGGTATACTCTTGATGTGGCTGTAGTTGGGTATTCGGAGGGAACCGGGGAGAGCAAAGGGCAGGTGCGGTCGCTGCTGCTGGCTTTGATGCCCGGGCCGGGGGAGTTTCAAATCATTGGCAAAACCGGCAACGGATTCAGCGATGAGGCCCGGAGTGAGCTGCTGAAACGGTTGGAACCGCTGACGGTTGACTCGGAATATATTGAGACGGATTCGAATCATGTGGCGTTCCATATGATTAAGCCGGAGGTTATTATTGAGTTGATGATCAATGATGTGCTTTTTGATACGTCCACGGGGTGTATTCAAAACGCTGTGCTGGGACTTGAAGACGGCAAGTATATCCGTAAGGGGACGGTACAGGGGATCAGTGTGGTTTTTCCGATTTTTGTGCGGTTTCGTGAGGATAAACGGGCTGTGTATGAGGATATACGGCTGGAACAGATCAATGAGTTTTCTTATGTTGAGACGGAGGCTGCGGGGAAGGCTGCGCCGGCGAAGCTGCCGGCTTCGGAGGTCATGAAGCGTGTGGTTTACAGGAAGGAGTCTGGCAAGAAGCTGATGGTGCAGAAGTTTCTGGTTTGGAAGACGAATAAGCTGTCTGAGGAGTATCCGGGGTATGTTTTTCATTATACGAATTTTAGTTCTGATCGGAAGGAGCCGCTGCAGCGTGAGGTGATGATTTCGGATGATGAGGAGCAGATTTTGGAGCTGTTTGAGCAGAGTGTGGAGGGGAATGTGAAGAAGGGTTGGGTGGAGGTACCGTGTAATTAGGGCGCAGAATTTTCGCCTTCAGACCCACACAAGTGATAGTGCTTTGGATGTCCAAGTTATTTAGGTGCAGTCCCTAAGGGGCGCCGCCGAGGTTTAATAGAATATATTTACATGTACATTTTTGCTCTTGACGAGACTTCGCTGCTACGATATACTGTTACTTGGTGTCGAACGGGGTATAGCGCAGTTTGGTAGCGCGCCTGCCTTGGGAGCAGGAGGCCGGGGGTTCAAATCCCTCTGCCCCGACCAATAATATGAATGAGTATGCTAAGCTTACGGCAAAAAAATGTCGAGGGCTTTAGTTTACTCTTTCAAGATATATGGTACAATAAACAAAGAGTTCGAGTGAGAAGCATGTTGCTGAGGCGTTTTCTATCAAGCCTGAAAAAATAGATCGCTTCAACGCTATAAAGGATTGGGCGATTGAATATTATGATGAGATATAGCGGAACCCCAAGACGCTATCAAATGGTTTCCTGCCGATGAGGCGAGGTTACTTTGTTGTTTTGCCTCAGGACTTCTGTGCATCATATAGAAATGTACCCACTGTATGCTCCGCAGGAGATTTTAACATGATAACCAATGCCATACCCAAACCCGGATTTTTGCGAATATCTGACGATGTAATGCTTAGGGAAGAACACTTCGGCGGGCTTATTTTTCATAGGCAAACAGGTGCTACGCTTGAAGTAGATAGAGAGGCGTTTCAATTCCTATGTTGGCTAAGACAGGCAGGTCGAATAGATGCCGGCACACTTATGAGTCGAAAACAATCATGCAATGTACTACCTATGCTATTAGCGACAGATGTTGTTACAATATGCACATCAAGCACAGCCGAAAATCCCTATATCGCAGATAAATGCCTACCTAATTTCAAGCATAATTTCAACGAAGGGAATAAACCCCAAATTATCGACAAGGTACTTTCCGCCCCTGAAACTGTCCATTTAGCGGTAACATACCGCTGTCATGAAGACTGCCCGGATTGCTATGCCCGAAATTATGCTTCCAGTGGGGAGTTGGACACTGCGGCTATGTGCGGTATAATAGACGATATAGCGAGACAGAGCGTTTTCCAGTTGGCAATTGGGGGCGGCGAACCGTTTCTAAGGTCAGATTTAAGGGACATTGTGTGTTATGCCACAAACAAGGGGTTAGTAACGCATATCACTACAGGGAAATATAGTTTTGACAGCCGTAGCGCTGAAGTCTTGCGGTATGTTAAATCCCTCCATGTGGGAATTCGCTCAGAATCGCTTGTCATGGACACAACCAACACCGTAGCCGAGTTGCGCGGATTGGTTGACTATGCCGCTAAAGCCGATGTTCTTATTGGGGCAAATCTTATTATGACGCGCTTCACCATCCAAAACCTGCCTCGGTTGGTGGAATTGATGGTCTTGTGTGGTTTCCAGCGGTTAATATTCTTGCGGTACAAGCCCATAAATAATATAACGCGCTGGCAAAGAGAAAGCCCGAACAAAGACGATTGGTGTGCCTTTGAGGGTGGGTTGCTTTACATAAAACATCAGTATCCCCATCTTATGATAAGATTGGATTGTGCATCTGCATTTATGATGAAAAAGGTGGGCAATAAGGCCGCGTTCAAAGCCGGAATAAAAGGATGTGTGGCTGGCGACAGGATAATATCGGTTTCACCGGACGGTTTGGTGTACCCGTGTTCGCAACTTGTGGGGCCAGAATACAAGGCGGGAAATTTGGCACTTAGTCCCCTAGGAACAATATGGCGGGACAGCGACGTTTTGAACCACTATCGACAATTCAGGCAAAGTGCATCTTTTGCTCATAGTGCCTGTGGAACTTGCATAGCCAAGGATTTTTGCGGGGGATGCCGTCTTTTTGCAGAAGATGACCTTGGGGGAGAACCCATTTGCCCCTTGAGGCAAAATGAGGAGGTTGGTATACATGGAGATTTTAAGTATTAGGCACGGCTTTGCATCTGATCACAGCTCAACATCATATGAGTTTTTGGCGGTGGATAAGCCATTGGGCAAAAAAGAACGCTCAGACGTTTCTCGGCTGTCCAGCAGAGCAAACCCAACCGCAAGGCGGGTGAACTTTAGGTACAATGTTGAAGGTTATGACATTCCCGGCGGATGGGAAAAGCTGATGGGGCAATACTACGATGTTATGTACAGTGAAGAATATAGTTGGTGGACGCTTGCCATAGCCTTCAATTCCAATGATGAACAATACGAGTCAATATGCGCCTACGAATTTGACGGAGCGGACGATTTGGGCATTCGCATAACGAGAAGCGAGCAGAGGGTCATCATCGCCATCTATTGCGTTGTGGAGGTTGGGCCGTATTGGAATGAAGATGAAGATTACGAGGACTACGAAGACGAAGATGAAGACAAGGAAAATAACGGCGTGATCGTTGCTACAGGCGACCATATCTTAGATACGCTGGTACAGGTTAGAAAGCAAGTAATCAACGGCGATTATAGGGCATTATACGCTGTATTTGAAGTTTACGGAGTTTCAGATGAGGATAATACAGACGAAGTCCAACCGCCCAAACCCAAGGATAAAAAAGCAGGCAGTGAAATAGTAAAAACCTTTAAAGAGATGCTAACCACTATTTAATACTATCCAACACATACATGAATCAAGTTGTTGCGGTGAGCGGGTGGATCCTTCTTAATAAAATCATAGAAAACCCCCCTTAAGAAATTGTTAATTTTTTGGGAACATTCGACTTTTCCGGTTTTTTTCATTATACTATACATACATAGAAATAAGAAAGCAGACATGAAATAAATAAGGAGGAAAAATAGTGGGTCTTTTTGACAAAAAATATTGCGACATATGCAGTGAAAAGATTGGTCTTTTGGGAAACCGCAAATTAGAAGACGGGAATATGTGCAATCACTGTGCAAAAAAACTTTCGCCCTTTACCACCGACCGGCGCAGAACCACGCTGGATGACATCAAAGCGCATCTTACCTATCGCGAGATGAATAAACCGAAGGTGGAGCGGTTCAACGTGACCCGGCAGTTCGGGGGTAATACAAAGGTACTTCTTGATGATAATAACAGCACATTCATTGTTACATCGACAAACCGTTGGCAGAGCGAAAACCCAGATGTGATTGATATTGCCCAAGTCGCCGGCTGTCATCTTGATATTCGGGAATCCAGGGCTGAAATCAAGATGACTAATAGGGAAGGGAAATGGGTCAGTTACAATCCGCCGCGCTACGATCTTTATTATGATTTTCACATGATTATTACCATTAATTCGCCATATTTTAGTGTGATTGAATTTAAACTCAACACTAACAGAGTTGATTGTCGCAACTTGATTAAGCACAGGGAATACGAGCGTCAGACATTAGAGATACAGAACGCACTGAGCCCGCGGCGTCCTGCGGCACAATCTCCTTCAAAGCAGAGCGTATATGCCGTGCCACCCCCTGTCCCTCCAGCCCCCAGCGCACCCACCGGCCCTCGGTCATGCGCTCATTGCGGTGCTCCTGCGGCCACGAACTCAGCCAAGTTCTGTGAGTCTTGCGGCGCAGCGATGCAAAGGTAAAAAACTACTTACAATGATTTTCACATGATTTCTCATTCAATTAATACCCCCCTATACATATAATACCCCCCTATACATATCAAATCAAGCTTTCATTTCATACGGTGTCTTAAGGATGTAGGCGGGGGACTTTGGGTCCCTATGCTCTTCTCTGTGTCCTTTGTTAGTTTTGATAGCATCGATCCACTCAATTTGTTCATAATCTTCTTATATCTGTATATTGCAATTATTCGTTTAACCATATATCATTATGACAGGGAAGGAGACGCCAAGCTATCAGTAAAAAGGAGTAAAGGAGTCAACAAAATGGGTCAAATATTTTGTGCCTGTGCATATGATATTGAGACAAAAACATGTTGCGTAATGGATGCTGATAAATTTCACGCGAATTGCTATGCACATAGCGGCGCGGTTTTATCCATGCACTATTTGCTGCGCCAAAAACCATATCGTGTTATGTGGGGTGGAGGATATGTTGTCATTGATGATAGCCTTGAGGAATTTTCGAGAACAGAAGATTTGCTTGGCATATCCACGTATAATGATTACGATGACTTCGAAAGAAACAACGAAGATATCCAAAATAAGAGTTACTACGAAAAAGTAAAGTTCATTGGTGACAGCAACAGTCTTTGGAACAGAATAAAGGTATGGGAAAAAGCTAAGGAATATTTTGATTGGGAGAATACCCATTCAGTCAAATATTGCGGGTATTTGGTAAATCATACGCAAAAGCTAGCGGTAGACCTTAAAGATTACCATGAACGGTCACAGTCATTAACCCGAAAAGGCGAACCCAGAACAATAGATGCTTTGCCTGTACTAACAGAAACAGGCGGCGGCACCCCCATGGCATTATTTAATGGTGTTTCGGTTGATTCGACAGAACACTTGGCTGAAGAGTGGTGTGGAGACTTGCTACAGATTGTTGATGTACTGCCAGATGGTTACGAAATCATAGATTGTTGTTTTGCCGAAGTTTGGAGCAAGGTGGAGTATTGTTATCAAACATTTGGTCTTGATGAGGAAGGGCATCTATTGTGCAATAACAACGGCAAACTATTTGAAGCTGCCCGTCTTCATGTATTATTGGGAACCCGTGGGCCGTCGAAGCATTTAAAAGTTGAGCTAACCGAAGATAAGATAAGATATATTTCAGTGTAATTAACTTTTGATGGCATGAACCAATATGTTGTAGGTATGATTAATGATGGCGATTGCGAAAAATGCATTGCCATATTGGGTGGTGACGAATCTTAATAGGTTCGGCTGATGGATGAAAAACAAGTGCGGGGGTATAACCTCGCGAAGTGAAGGATATTCTATAGAGGTCATTTTATTTTGATAGGAGTGTGTGCTTATGTACATGTTGAAAGTGTGCCATTGTTGTGATGCCATTATTGGCGAATTGGAGGAACATGCTTTGGACGAGGCACACAGAGATATGGAGATCCGGGGCAATGTCGCTTATGGTCTGTGCAGCAGGTGCATGAAGGATATGAAAAATGAACATATGTATTTTCAATAAACACAAGCCATCATGACACAAGCCATTATGACAACAAGTCATAATAATCATCGCAAAAAATACAAGAAAGATTAAGATAAATAAGGATTAAGAATGAAAACACTTTATGATTATTTGAACAAAGGACTGAAGGTAGACCAAGCCGAGGCAGCTTTCACGAAAGGGCTGCGGCCGCAAAATATCTATCAGGTCAACGGGAGCCAAAAGACGTCTTGGGCGGCGTGTTGGCTCCGTGAGGGTTATCCGGGGATGGTGGTGACTTATGGGGAAGAGCAGGCCAGAAAGTGGGTGGAGGATCTTCGGTCCTGGCTGCCGGAGCGGCCTGTTCACCTTTTTTTACCGAATGAATGGACGGATTTGGATATTGTCAGCCACACAAGACCTCATGCCGAGGGGCGCTGCCGGGTTTTTGACGCATTAATCCGGGCTGGGGTTCAGGGTGCAAGCAGGACCCGGGACAGAAGTGGGACCCGGGACAGAAGTGGGACCCAAGATACAAGCGGGACCCAAGATACAAGCAGGATCCAGGACGCCATGACGACGCCTGTCCAGGAGAGTCTCTTGCCGCTCATAGTCATGCCAATTCAGGCCCTCATGCAAAAGGTGGTAAGGCCTCAGCGCCGGAAATCCAGTTGTCTATCCTTGCGGGTGGGGGATACCTATGCCCCGGAGAAGTTGGTGCGGGAGCTTGTGCACATGGGCTATAAGCGTGAAAAGATGGTGGAAGGGCCCGGATGTTTTGCGGTCCGCGGCGGGATTTGCGATATCGCGCCCCTGGCGGCGTCTCCTTTGCGGTTGGAATTCTTTGATGATGAGATTGATTCTATCCGCACCATTGATCTGGAGACGCAGAAATCTCTGGAGACTCTTGGCGAGGTCACTGTAGCGCCTGTGGCGGAAATTGTCCTGAGCCCGGCGGAGATTGAGACCATCCGTTGGTCGGCCCGGGTGCAAGCCCAAAAGGTTCGCGGCCGTTTGGAGAAACTGGCCCATGATCGGGATGCGGGAGGCGAGACGCGGGAGGCGACCCGGCCAACACCGGATCTTGACCCGCGAACGGCTCGGCTTGAGAGTCGCGTCAAGCGATTGGAGGAGCATTTAGACCAGGGAGGTCTGGACGACAGTTTGTACCTTTACCTGTCACTGCTCAATGAAAAATTTGTCTCATTAATTGACTATTTGCCGGTAAATGCCCGGATTATTTTTGACGAGCCTCAAAAGATGAAGGATCACATGATTTTTCTCCAGAAGCAAAGGCAGGAGGATTATGTGGCCGGTCTGGAGCGGGGAGAGGCGTTTCTGGAAGGGGAAGAGATGTTCTGCAGTTTTGAGGACATTGTGGAGGCGGCAAAGTCTTTTGGGGTGATTGGCATGTCTTCCCTGGAACAGAGCATGCTCATGCTGACGCCTCGCTATCATCTGCCTGTGGGGGGGAAGTCTCTGACGCCGTATCTAAAAACCCCTCAGCTTCTCGACGATGTGGGCCGCTGGCTCAAAGAGGAGTATGCTGTGCTTTTGTGCGCGGGTTCGACAGAATATGCGGACAGGCTTTTGCAGGGTCTGAGGGAAAGGGATCTGCCGGCTCAGAGGTTGTGTTCTGAGCGGGGACTGTGTGGGAGGCAAGTCTTTGTAGCGGATTTTTCTATAGAAAATGGTTTTGAGCTGCCGGACAGCAAGATTGTGATTTTCAGTGAACAGGAAATCTACCACCGGGACCGCAAGGAGCGGCGTATGGCGGCTAAGAGAGCGGAGGAGAGAGCGGCGTGGCAGGAGAAGGGATCTGAGTCCGCTCAGCGTTCCTCCGGTCAGCGTTCCTCTGGGGCTATCCCGTTGGGGAACCTCAAGCCTGGGGATTACATTGTGCATACCCATCATGGCGTGGGGCAGTTTATCGGACTGGAAAAGATTCAGGTTGACGGTGTGGATAGGGATTTTTTCAGCTTGCAGTATGCGGGGGAAGACCGGCTCTATGTTCCGTTGTACCAAGTCCAGCTTCTGCAAAGATATTTGGGGGCGGAGGCTGAGGCGTCTCCGCGGCTGCATAAACTGGGGGGCAGCGACTGGCAAAAAGCGAAAAGCCGGGCTAAGTCCGCTGTCCGCGAACTGGCTATTGATTTGCTGGCTCTTTATGCGGAACGGGAGAAGATTAAGGGGTTTGCGTTCCCGCCTGATGATGTCTGGCAGCAGGAGTTTGAGGATGCTTTCGAATATGAGGAAACTCCTGACCAAAACCGCTGTGTTCAGGAAATCAAGAAGGATATGATGAAGAGCCAGCCTATGGACCGTCTGCTCTGCGGGGATGTGGGCTATGGAAAGACCGAAGTGGCTATGCGGGCGATTTTCAAAGCGGTGAACAGTGGCAAACAGGTGGCCGTGCTGGTGCCGACGACAATTTTGGCGCAGCAGCATTTTACAACATTTCAGGAACGGTTCAAAGACTATCCGATTTCCGTGGAGATGTTGTGCCGTTTGCGTTCTGTGAAGGAACAGAATGCGGCTATCCGGGGGTTGAAAAGCGGCTCGGTGGATGTGGTGGTGGGAACCCACCGCCTGATTTCGGATACGGTTAAATATAAGGACTTGGGTTTGCTTGTGGTGGACGAGGAACAGCGTTTTGGCGTGGAACAGAAGGAGAAAATTAAAGCGCTAAAAAAGAATGTGGATGTTCTGACGTTGTCTGCCACGCCTATCCCGCGCACACTGCATATGTCCTTAGTCGGGCTCAGGGATATGAGCCTTATTACCACGCCGCCGGAACACCGCTATCCTGTTCAGACGTATATTGCTGAGTATTCTCCGGAGTTGATCCGGGGTGCGATTCGGCGGGAAATGCAGCGGGGAGGCCAGGTTTTTTATGTGTATAACCGCATTGAGGGGCTGGAGAAGAGTGCGGCTTATATCAGCAAGCTGGTGCCGGAAGCCCGGGTGTGCATGGTTCATGGCCGCATGCCTGAAACGAAGCTGGAGAAGGAGATGGTGTCTTTTATTAACCGGGAAAAGGATATTCTGGTCTGCACCACCATTATTGAAACGGGCTTGGATATTGCCAATGTCAACACGCTGATTGTGGATGAAGCGGATTTTTTTGGCCTGAATCAGCTCTATCAGCTGCGGGGACGGATCGGGCGTTCTGATCGCAAGGCCTATGCCTATTTTCTCTATGCTCCTCAGAAGGTGTTGACGGAAGAGGCGGAGACCCGGCTCAGGACGATCCGTGAGTTTACAGAATTGGGGGCGGGCTACAAGATTGCTATGCGGGACTTGGAGATCAGAGGCGCCGGCAATCTGGTGGGCGGAGAACAGCATGGGCATATGGCGGCTGTCGGGTTCAATATGTACATGCAAATGCTGAAACAGGAGGTGGAAAAACTGCGGGCCCGCGCTGCCGGACAGGGAGTGGACGGCCAAGAAGGTCAAGAGGGAGCGGGAGACGCTGAGGAAGAATTTATTCCCACCATCGATGTGAATGTTCCGGCTTTGCTGCCGGATGAGTATATTGTGGATCGGTACATGAAAGCTGATTTGTATCAGAGGATTCTGGCTATTGATTCTCAAGAGGAAGCGGAGAACCTGTGGGAAGAACTGGTGGATCGTTTTGGCACGCCGCCTTCTGAGGTTGAGAGCCTTTTTCAGATTATCCAGATCAAGCTGAGGATGAAGCAGCTGATGATTGACCAAATTGTACAGACTCGTGATGTGGTCAGCCTGCGTTTCTGCGCCGATCCGGGGATTTCCGGCGAGCAGTTTCTCAAGATTACGGCGGAGTCGGCCTATAAAATTTCTATTGCCGCCGCTGACGCGTCGTCCTTGGAATTGAAAATGCGTCTGGGTGGCGAAATCAATTTTCTGCCCAACTTGCTCAAAATGTTGGGGCGCATTCAGGAAGTGGGTAGAAATAAAGCGGGCTGAACAAGCATATAACAGCTAAGGGGCTGTAACTCAATAAGTTTACAGTCTTTGAAATAAAAAAGGGGCTCATAAAAGCATGGAAAAAAAGCTCGTAACGTCAAAAGCATTTGCTTTATTTGCCAGAATCTGTTACAATAAGAGGAAGTGTTGTGGGATGATCTCTCAATAAAGGGAGACGCGGCAGAGAGGAGGTGTATAACGATATCATGAAAAACAGACGCAAGAATCTTGTTTTGCTGGGTGTGGCAGGTATGATAAGCCTGATATTTGTGTTGTCAGGATGTTCCAATGAGTACTTTGTCGAAGTCAATGGGACCAAGCTTTTGGTGTCAGATCTCAATAAGAAATACACCATGGTGGAAAAATTCGCTGTTGAGTATTATCAGCAGGAGGGACGGGATTTCGATGAGGCGGCAAAAGAATATATCAGGAATTGTATTGCCAATGATGTTTTGATCGCGAATGAACTTATAAGAGCGGAGATGGCAGCTAACAATTGGAAGATCAATGTTCCTGAGGTCGATGTCTGGATCAAGGAAACTAAGGAAGAGATGGGCAAAAACACGTTCCGGGATCAATTGGACAGCTTAGGCTACACGGAAAAGGAGCTCAGAACGATAAGGGCTCATCTGTACCATGTCACAGAAAGCATGACAGTGACGGAAGAGGAAGTCCGTGAACAAAACAAGCAATTTGGCGAAACTGTGAAGGCGCGTCATATTCTTATTAAGGCACAGCAAGAAGGTGTAGATGAACAGGATCAGGATCCTGACGCGAAACCTGACGAGGAAGCTAGGGCTGAAGCGCAAGACATTCTGGACAGGCTGAACGACGGAGAAGATTTCGAGACCTTGGCGAAAGAGAAGTCTCAGGATGAGGGCTCTAAAGGCAATGGCGGAGTGTACAATGGTATTTGGCGGGGTCAGATGGTTCAAGAATTTGATGACACAATCTTTTCCCTCCAGCCCGGCGAACGGTCAGATTTGGTCAAGACAATATATGGGTACCATATTATCGAGGTTATGGAGCAGAACCCTCCGAAGACTCGAGAACAGATTTCCCAAGAGGAATGGGATCAGGCCGAGGCGCGTGTCAAGGGTGCTAAATACGATGAATATTTTATTGAGATGATCGAGAAGGCTGACATCAGATTTGCGTCAGGATATGAAGATCTGGATCGCTATGCGGAACCCACAACGCCGGAACAACAACAGGATCCAGGCCCGGATCCGGACTCAGATTCAGGAGATCAGGAGTCGGCAATAGAGACAGAGCCGCTGCCGGAAGAAGAGACAGATTAAATCACTTATTAACGAAATGGAAAACATGAATAACAAAACCGAAAAGGATATATACTAACACTGAACTAGTTGCCAAGGAAAAGGAGGGAGATAATGAAAGCAACAGGAATAGTCAGAAGAATTGATGATTTAGGTCGCGTCGTTATCCCGAAAGAGATTCGTAGGACCTTACGTATCCGTGAAGGGGATCCACTGGAGATTTTTGTAGACAGAGAAGGAGAAGTGATTCTGAAGAAGTACTCTCCGATTGGCGAGCTGGGTGACTTCGCGAAAGAGTATGCTGATTCTCTCTTTGAAGCAACCGGTCATATTGCTTGTATTGCGGACAGGGATATTATCATTGCTGTCTCTGGGGCTTCCAAGAAAGATTTTTTAAATAAATCACTGAGTGATGAAGCTGAAAAGGCTATGGAAGAGCGCAAGACAATATTTACGTCTGATGGGAGCGTCTTGTCCGAAGGCGATGAAAAAGGCCATATGGTTAGCCAAGTTATTGCACCGATTATTGCTGAGGGAGATCCTATAGGTGTTGTTATACTTATGTCCAAGGATCCCAACACCCAGATGGGCGACCTGGAAACTAAGCTGGTGGAAACAGCGGCTGGATTTCTGGCCAAACAGATGGAACAATAATTTTTCCATACTCCCTGAATTTGGGATGTCTTGGTGTTCACAAGTATCGGTGTCACACGCGAGGTGTTCATGGGGGTGCGGGTGCTCGTCGGCGCCGGTGTTTCAAGTAAGGGTTATGAAAAGCTGCCGGATCCGGCAGCTTTTTTGTGCAAGCAGTCAGCTTCGATTGGTAATTCAGCTTCGATTGGTAATTGGTAGGGGGCTGGCGAGGAATAAAGGTGACATTAGGGCGACCGCGAAGGGGGAGAATAATTTTGTTTTTAGAGAGTGATAAGCGAGGTAGTGAGGAGCGAGGTAGTGAGGAGCGGCCTCCGTTAGAAAAATTAAAAATGCTTATGGCGCATTTGCGTTCGGAAAAGGGATGTCCATGGGATCGTGAGCAGACCCATAGTTCATTAAAAAAATACCTTTTGGAAGAAACATATGAGGTTTTGCAGGCTATTGACGAGGAAAACGTGTATAATTTGCGGGAAGAATTGGGAGACTTGTTATTACAGGTGGTTTTTCACGCACAGATTGCGGAAGAAGAAGGTGATTTTACTTTAGAGGACATCATCGAAAAGCTTGTGGAGAAGCTGCTGCGTCGTCATCCTCATGTTTTTGGTGATACGGATCTCGGTGGTGATGGAATCAATTCTGGGAATGCGGGCTCCGGTGCGGGCTCCGGTGGAGACGGTTCCGGTGGCGCTGACGGCGCTGAAACGCCTCTCAGTGTTGCTGAGGTTCACAAAACATGGGAGCGGATCAAACGGCGTGAGAAGCAGCAAAGGGCTGACAATGGCGGATCCAAGGATGAAACCGTGTATCTCCAGGTTCCAAAGGGATTGCCGGCCCTCATGTATGCGGAAGGGGTTCAAAGAAAAGCCTCCCAGTGGGGGTTTGACTGGCCGGATCGAGGGGGACCTTGGAGGAAGGTTCATGAGGAGATCGGGGAATTGGCACAGGCTATGGAGGGAGGGTCACAGGAGGACTTGTGTAATGAAATGGGAGATATCCTGTTTTCTCTTGTGAATGTGTGCCGGTTTATCGATGTTGACCCTGAGGAGAGTTTAAGACGCAGCGTGAGGAAATTTCAAATGAGGTTCACAGAGATGATAAAAATTATAAATGTTTCAGAGAAAAAAATTGAAAATATATCTTTGGAAGAGTTGGATGAGGTTTGGAACCGTGTGAAGGACGGAAGTTAAGGACTTTTTTGGATTTTTAAAGTGATTTAGCAGGAGAATGGCTACGTATAGCGAATATAGGACAAAACCACTAGAATTTAATTTTTATAGGAGGGACTGCTGTTGAATAAAGCAGAATTGGTGGCTGCGGTTGCCGAACAGGCAGAGTTCACAAAAAAGGATGCGGAGAAGGCTGTTGTTGCGGTTTTGAACACGATCAGCAACGCGCTCGCGGACGGACAAAGGGTTCAGTTGGTGGGGTTCGGTACTTTTGAAGTCAAACATAGGGAAGAGCGTATTGGCCGCAATCCCCGGAACAATGAGCCCATGACGATTCCCGCCTGCAATGTGCCCGGATTTAAAGCCGGGAAACAACTGAAGGAAGCTGTTCAATGAGGATTCAATAACTGGAATACAAAAAAATCGGGGCTGGGCCCCGGTTTTTTTGTGGGATTGCGGCTTAAGGACTGTAAGGCAGACAGGGGGGTGTGCAGATGCGTCTGGACAAATATTTAAAGGTTTCCCGGCTGATCAAGCGCAGAACTGTGGCTAAAGATGTATGCAACGGGGATAAAGTGAGTGTGAATCATCGGGTGGTCAAGCCGTCGGCTCAGGTGGCTCCTGACGATATCATAACGATCGATATGAAGAATCGTATTCTTGAGGTTAAGGTTCTGGCGACGCCGGCTGCCGCGCGGGCGGAACAGGCTGAGACTTTGTATGAGGTCTTGGTGGATAAGGTGAAGGATATCAACTAAGTTTAACAAGTACTCCAAAGATGTCTAATTCCAGCTCAAGGTGAATACTTTTTAGTACAAGAAAAAAGTATAATACCTTTGAGTGTGAGACACTTATTAAGTGTAAGGCGCTTTCCAAGTGCTTTAATACCCTCAAGTGTGTTAAGACAGGAGGGCTGGAGTTGTGACACAGATGAAGGAGATTTCCTCCCAGAGGAGCACCCTGAAATCGGCTGAGGGGCATACGTTGACAATGATTGGCCGCCACTCGCTGAAGGTGACGGGTGTGGGCAGCGTAACGTCTTTTGACGAAAAGGAAATCCATTTGGAGACGGTAGAAGGGGCTTTTGTTATTGTGGGAGAGGATCTGGGGATCAAGAATTTGAACTTGGAACAAGCTCAGTTGGATATTCAGGGAACGATTCATGTTTTAAGTTATTTGGACGGCAGCGCCCGCGCCCGCAGGAAAAAGATTTGGGAGAAGTTGTTTAGGTGAAGACGGACCTTATAACCATGGGGCTTTTATTGGCGGGCGGTGCGTTGTCGGGGCTGCTTTTCGATTTCTATAGGATGCTGAGGAGGCAGGGACGTCGGAATCGAGCGGGGTTCTCTAGATGGCTGACGTTTTTCAGTGACCTGGTCTTTTCGGTGTTGGTTCTGGGGATTTTGATTTTCTTTTTTCGAGAAGCGAATTTCTTGGAATTTCGTTTGTATCTTTTTATTGTAAGCTTGATGGGTCTTGTGCTTTATTTAGCGTTATTGAGTTCTGGGGTCAAAAGGTTTTTGGCTCGGTTTTTTTCTTTGACACGACATGTCGGAGGTACGGTGACGGGATGGAGGAAGAGTTTTTTCAGGGGAATAGGGGGCTTATGCCGCGTGTTGCTGGCTATACCTTACGAAATCCTCAGATGGTTTGGAATGTTGGTCTATCGATTTGGCGAAGCTGTCTTGCGGAGCTTTTCCGGGTGTACTTCCGGGAGGCAAGAGAGGGGAAGGAGACAGGGGGAAGAGAATCAGGGAGAACAGATACAAAAACGCACACAGGAACGCACACAGAAACGGGTGTGGGAACGGGGACAAAGGCGCCACAAAACCAAAAGAAGAAAATAGAGGAAGTAAAAGAGTCCCTTACGGACGCATTAGTACCTTAGGGACGCGAAGCATCAATAAAAAATAAGAAAATCCAATACTGACCACTAACCACTAACCACTGACCACTAACCACTTGCGGGCAAAGCCCGCATTAGTATATATTGCTAGCCATAGAAAGAAGGAAACATCCCCTCCAATGTGGAAAAGAGAAGCATGGAAAGCGGCGTCCAATCTTATTAGTTTTGTGTTTTGTTATCTATATAGTATATGGGTGCTATGTAAAGGGGTACATAGTCATATTAGAGAAAAACTGCCGTTGAGATGATCTATCATACTATAAATCGAAGCAAGAGATCTAGCTGACAATAAGATAAGATAAGAGACTGAGTTGGAAACCTGTCCAAAAAGAACATGTCATACGGAGTTTGGTAACGTGACGTCCTTTAGCTCTAATTAATAGGAAGCTTGGTGAGTCACGCTAATATTTATATAAATCGATATCAGAACTCGATATCAGAACCGAGTTGGAGAATGGGGAAGGATGTGAACGATGTGAGCAGTACGAATGACACAAATAACACAAATAACACGAATAACGCGAATAACATGAATAACATGAATAACACGAATAACACGAGCAAAACGCAAAACACGTGGTCTTCTAAAGCCCAGAGACGCAAAAAACGGCGCCGGATGAGTTGTGTCTATTTGGTTTTGACAGTTATCTTTTCTGTTGTGATTATAACGACCTTTGTGCAATTGAATCAGACGGAAAGGGAGCTGGATGCTCACACGGCGAAGCTGCTTCAACAGAAGGCGGACCTTCAGTCGGAGAATGAGGAGTATCGCCAGGAGGTTGAACGCTTGAATACGCCGGCTTACATGGAACAGTTGGCCCGGGAGCGGCTCGGTCTTGTGCGCAAGGGTGAGATTATTGTTGCTCCTAGGGAGGAATAGTAAGCTTCTTGCTGATTTTCATGGATATGTTCGACTTGTCTGAAGTGTTGTGTGGCGTTCTTGGAGATCCTGCTTGGGTCGTCTAAGAGCCTTTTTTTTCGTCCAAATATCCTTTCGTGTTTTGACATGGTTTTGTCTGGGGGACAAGCTATAATACATTTGGCTGTTAATATAGAGGATATCTTTCGGCACAGGTGATATTTTTACAGTCCCTAACTGTAAAAAAGGGGGGGTATATGGTGGAGTGGGCTGCGGTGGAAAAGATGCGCACGAAGTGGGCGAAAGGACTCTTGGGGTCTTTGGGAATGCTGGGGCTGGGGTGTGTGTTGGCTCAGGCTAGATTGGCGGGGTTGCCGATCTGGGGATTGGCTGCCATGATTGTGTTTATCAAGAGGGGTGGCCGGGGGGCTTGGTTGGGTACGGCGGGGGTTTTGATCGGTGTGTTGTTGGCGGGGGATTTGCTCTGGGGACAGAAATCGTCTTTTTTGTTGATTTTGGCTGGGGTGCAGTTGGTGAAGGTTCTGCTGGGGGAGAGGATTTTTTCGGGATATAGGGCTTTTGTCGGTATTTGGGTGGTCTTGGGGGGCGCGGTATGGGGCTGGCGTGGATTTCCGGCGGGAGCGGAGGAGATTGGGATTGCCATGGCTTTGGGGGTGGCGGCGGCTGGTTTTGGGGTGGCGCTGCATTGGTTGAGCTTGGAGGATACCTGGCAGGGGATTCTGTCCAAGGGAGCACAGGGGAAGCGGGGGAGGGAGGATAGACCTTCTTTTGGCGCGTGGCTGGCGAGTGTGGGAAGCCGCCGGAATGCGGGGAGGAGTACAAAGGGTCAGATACTTCCCAAGTGTCAGAAGGGGGAGGAGGCCGACGCCGACGCAGTTAGCAAGGTCGACGCGGTCACCTTTAAAACTCAGGCGCGAGGGCGGTACAGAGCGGCGGAAGGGGAGACGGTTGGAAGAAGGGCCGCGGTTAAAAAGGGTGATACGGCAAGAAGGGCGGCGGTGAGAAGGGGGGAGAAGAGGGCGAAAAGAATGGCGGACGGCAACCGTGCAGTTGCGGGAACCCGCGCAGCGGCGGCGGCGGGAAGCAAGGTGACTTACCGGAATGGGATCCGCTTTGAGGTGTCGATTCTGGCGGTGAGCGCTGTGGTGGTGATGGGCCTTGGCAGTGGGCTGGGACTGGGTGCGCTGGGGTTGGCCGGGATTAATGCGCAGACGGTGTTTCTGGGTCTTGTGGTTATGCTGTTGGCGGAGTTTCGCGGTGCGGGCGCTGCGGCGGGTGCGGGGATTTTGCTGGGTGTTCTGATGGGGGGTATGTCTCTGTCTTTTGCTGGAGGGGACTTGCCGATGCAGGCGAGTCAGCTGATGATGAGTTTTGGGTATGCGGGGGTTTTTGGGCTTTTGGGCTGGGGATGTGGGGCGTTTAGCGCCTTGGGGCGTGTTGGGGTTGTATCGGCGTATTTTGTGTTGAGTTTGATTGGGGGGTATGCTCTCAATGTGGGGTCTTTGACGGAGTATGGGGTGTCGGCGGGTGTGGCGGTTTTGGGATATTTGGTTTTTGCGCCCCGGGGATCGGCGGGGATGTCTCTGAAGGACTATGTGATGCCGCAGATTGAGACGACGGTGAATAAGGTTAGAACTCTGGCGAATATGTTTGAAGAGGTGGCTTGGGGGATGCAGGCTGCGGGGGAGGATGCCCAGGAGAAGGAGCCGGAGTTGTCGGAAATGATGAATATTTTGGCGGAAAAGGTGTGTGCGGGATGTTCGGCGGTGACGCGGTGCTGGGATAAGGAGTATTATCGGACTTATCAGTTTTTTTTGGATGTGCTGGAGGGAGCGGAAGATCGCTTGATGGGTGAGGGAGAGCCTGCTGAGCTTGATGAGGCTGCTGAGCTTGATGAGGCTGCTGAGGCTGCTGAGGCGCGGGAAGGGTTTGAGAGGTACGGGCAGGGGGCTTTTCAGTGTGCCCGCCGGGATAAGATGGAGCTGGCGGCTGATTTTATTGTGAGCCAGGAGATGGAACGGCAGGTCTGGAAAAAGAATGTTAAGGCGAACCGGCAGGCGCTGGCGGGGCAGTATAAGAGTGTGTCTCAGGTGATTCATCATGTGGCTCATGAGCTTTTTGATCATCGTGTTAATGGGCCGGTGCAGTCGTGGAAGCGGCGTCATATGAGCAAGATTGATTTTGGGGTGGCGTCGTTTATGCCGACGGATAAGGAGGTCAGCGGCGATGCGTATGTGACGCTGGGTATTGGTGGAGATAAGGTGGTTTTTGTGGTGTGTGATGGTATGGGAACGGGGGAGGCGGCGGCTAAGCTGAGTTCGTCGGCTTTGGGGATTTTGCAGCAGCTGCTGGGCACGGGGTTTGACCCGGAGGGGGCTCTTAAGGCTTTGAATGCTATGTTTGTGCTGCGGTCGCCGGAGGAGAGTTTTGTGACGTTGGATATGGCGGTGGTGGATCTGGAGAATCAGATGCTTAAGCTGTTTAAGGTGGGGACGCCGCCGAGTTATATTAAGCGGGGTAAGAAGGTGGATGTGCTGCGGACGTCGAGTTTGCCGGCGGGGGTTTTTAATGAGATTGAGGTGCCGCTGGTGGAGCGGGCGTTCCGGTCGGATGTTCTGGTTTTGGCGTCGGATGGGGTGGTGGATGCCTGTCAGAATGATCGGAAGGGGGATAATTGGCTGGAAGGGTTTTTGGAGGGGGCGGAGTATCCTGTGGCGCAGAATTTGGCGAATGCGATTGTGGATGAAGCGGTTAAGCTGGCAGGGGGGAAGATTAATGATGATGGGATTGTGCTGGTGGTGAAGCAGAAGGGGGAGGAGAAGGGGTGATGGGGTTTTTGTCAGAGGGGGTGCTTGCATACGTTGTAATTTTGTGTTTAAATAGTGTCAGCAATGGTGTTGGTGTCCTTGATCATAGTGGACTGTGGGGGTATAGCTCAGCTGGGAGAGCGCTTGAATCGCACTCAAGAGGTCAGGGGTTCGATTCCCCTTATCTCCACCAAACCAGTATTACACGAACTCACCTACTATTTTAAGGGCGTCTTTGCCGTAACGGTGTGGTTGTAATACAACAGAAAAGCATGACGATGGATAACCATTGTCGTGCTTTTCAAGGGAGATAATCGTAAATGACCGATAATAAGAAAGAGCAAGAACGGGCAGAACTGCACCGTACTATATGGAGTATCGCAAACGACCTTCGCGGGAGCGTGGACGGTTGGGACTTCAAGCAGTACGTCCTTGGTATGCTGTTTTATCGTTACATATCGGAAAACCTTACCGTCTCTATAAACGATGGTGAACACGCCGTCAACAAGGTCTACGACCCCGCCTGCGGAAGCGGCTCACTTCTGCTTAACTTCGCAAAAATCCTCGGAAAAGAAAACGTGCGGCAGGGTTTTTACGGACAGGAAATCAATATCACGACCTACAACCTTTGCCGTATCAATATGTTCCTCCACGATGTAGATTATGATAAATTCGACATAGGACACGGTGATACGCTGACCGACCCGCTCCATTGGGACGATGAACCTTTTGAAGCTATCGTTTCAAATCCCCTGTACTCTATCAAGTGGGCGGGTGACGATAACCCCCTGCTTATCAATGACCCGCGCTTTTCTCCCGCCGGTGTGCTTGCGCCGAAGTCAAAGGCTGACCTCGCGTTTATCATGCACAGCCTTACATGGCTTGCGACAAGTGGGACAGCGGCTATTGTTTGTTTCCCCGGCATACTGTATCACGGCGGCGCGGAGCAAAAAATCCGTCAATTGTTACCCGTGGCGATGTTTTGCGCTGTGAGATTGCCGCCATTATCGCGGAGATTGAGGGGGCGGAATAATGGAAAACGGATTAACGCTTTACGGCTCATTCATAAAAGACATTAAAGCCCTTATCTATCGCCGCCAATATGAAGCGATGAAAAAGGTCAACGCCGAACTTTTGCAACTTTATTGGGAAATTGGTGAAGAAATTGACCGCCAACAGCAAGAACAAGGATGGGGTAAATCTGTCGTGGAAATTTTAGCGCAGGAGCTTCAAAAGGAGTTTCCCGGCGTACAGGGATTTTCAGCGCGTAACCTTTGGCGTATGCGAAATTTTTATGTCGAATATTCACAGCCGTCAACTCTGCCACCGATGGTGGCAGAAAAGCAAAACGCAAATCTGCCACCATTAGTGGCAGAAATAAGTTGGACAAAAAATTACGTCATAATGGAAAAATGTAAAGACCTGACAGAGCGCGAATTTTACATCAAAATGACGCGGCGTTACGGTTGGACAAAAGACGTTTTGATAAATAATATTGAAAACAGGGCGTTTGAGAAGTATCTCACCAATCAAACGAATTTTGACGATACTGTACCCGAAAAATACAGGTTGCAAGCCAAGCTCGCCGTCAAGGACGAGTACAACTTTGATTTTCTCGAAGTGGGTATCGAACACAGCGAAGCGGAGCTTGAATCCGCTATCACTAAGAATGTCCGGGCGTTCCTAATCGAAATGGGCGGCGATTTTGGTTTTATCGGCAATCAATATCATCTTGATGTGACTGACGAGGACTACTATATCGACTTGCTACTATTCCATAGGCGGTTACGTTCTCTGATTGCCATTGAATTAAAAGTCGGCGAGTTTAAGCCCGAATACGCGGGTAAAATGCAATTCTACTTGACTGCACTTGACGAAACGATGAAGCTCCCGGACGAAAACCCGTCAATCGGGATAATCATATGCAAAACGAAAAACCGTACAAGGGTTGAGTACACATTGAAAACGGCGAACACGCCTATCGGGGTTGCGACTTATTCAATCCATGACAATTTACCGGAAAATCTGCGCTCGTTGCTCCCGTCCCCGGACGAAATAGCAAAAATCGTTAGTGGCTTTGACGATGAGGATAGAACGGTCGGATTGTTGGGATTGGGCGATAACGGGGGTGGCGACCATGAGTAAACTTGACCGCCTGATAGCGGAGCTTTGCCCTGATGGGGTGGAGTATAAGCCGTTAAACCAAGTCGAGTAAACGCATTTACAGCTTTCGATAAGAACGTGAGAATGAATTACAAGGAGGTACAAGCTCTTGCAATCTTGCAATACTGTGTGTTTTGCACAGACGGATTTTTTGCTATAATAGTATCATATGGTTTTTGGAAATGGTTGCTAGTGCATCTCTGTTTGATTAAAAGGGGGGGTCGTTGTGGACAAAAGAGCCTATGAGGAAGCGTTGGGCAATGTCAAAATTGCGGATGAGGTTGTTGAAGTCATTTCAGCTATGGCAGCTTCTCAGGTAGAGGGTGTGGCTGCGTTAGGAAGCGGCGGGGGGGTTTCTGATACTGCTAATATATTTAGCAGAGGATCACGCAAAGGGATCAAGGTGGAGATTACTGAGGATCAAGCTAAGATCAATATGTTTTTGACGGTTCATTTTGGGTCGGCGATCCCGACAATTGCCGGAAAGCTTCAGGAAGCAGTCAAAGAGGCTGTGGAAAATATGACGGGGCTGACTGTGGCGGAGATCAATATCCATATTCAAGGGGTTGCGTTTAAAGATGCTGTTGTTGTGGCGGATAAGGTCGAAGGAGAATGATGTTCAAGGGACAAGGCATCATGGGCATATGTGGTGGGGGTTGTTGTGTGTGTTGGGTGTATGAGCAAGGATGGCATGCATGAGCAGACGAGCGGCCCGGGAAGTGGCGTTGCAAATTTTGTACAAGGCGGATATCGCAGGTTTCTTGCCAAATAATAGTCTTCTTGAAAACGAGAGATCCTTAATAAATGAGAGATCCTTAATAAACGAGGAATCCCCTGTATATGAGGATGTTCCTGTCCATGGTCAGGATATTGATGTGGAACGCGAGTTGGCGTATTGGCTGGAAGAATTGGGATCGAAAAACGGGGGTAAGGGATCGAAAAACCGGGGCAGGGGGGCTTTGTCACAGGAAAATTATGAATTTGCCCTTGACCTGATTCGGGGGGCTCTGGATCACTGCTGTGACCTGGATGAAAAGATTAATGCGGCGGCGCAGGAGTGGGATCTCCAACGTATGGACGTGGTGGATCGAAATGTGATGCGCCTGGCTCTTTTTGAGATGCTGTTTTGTCCCAATATTCCGCAGCGGGTCAGCGTGAATGAGGCTGTGGAATTGGCTAAGATTTTTTGTGGAGATGACTCGGCAAAATTTATCAATGGAATCCTGGATCGTTTTATTTTTGAGGAGGAGCGCTGAGCTCATGGGCCAACAAAAATTGTATGTGAGTGTCACTTGCCACCTGCCGGAAAGGGTTTCACATGTATTTGGGGATTGATACCAGCGCCTATACGACTTCGGCGGCGGTGGTGGATGACGTGCCGGCGTGTTTGTGGGAAAAACGCCAGCTGCTTGAAGTGCCGCTCGGAGACTATGGACAGGCGCAGTCGAAGAGTTTTTTTCAACATACGGTGTCTCTGCCTTCTGTGCTGGCGGAGATGCCGTCTGAGTATTGGCCTAGGCTCAAGGGGATTGGGGTGAGCGTGTCTCCTCGTTCTGTAGAAGGGTCGTATATGCCGGTTTTTCGTGCGGGCGTGAGTTTGGCCCGGGTGTTGGCTCAGGCTCTTGCTATTCCGTTGATGGAGACGAGCCATCAGGAGGGCCATATTATGGCGGGGTTGTGGTCGGCTGGGCTGTGGCCGGAAGGATTGCAGTCAGAAGAACCGGAGACGGAGAGACAAGCGTCGGAAGGATCACAACTGAAGGGTCTGGGGACGAAGCGAGGGCGATCTATAGAGCGAACAGAGGAGAGTTCGGCAGCTGGCCGATTTCTGGCGTTTCATATCTCGGGCGGGACAACAGAAATTCTGCGGGTGACATCTGATACAGAGGGAGGATGGGGTACAGAGATCATAGGAAATACCCAGGATCTGCACGCCGGGCAATTTGTGGACCGGGTGGGGGTGAGCTTGGGGTTGCCTTTCCCTGCGGGACCTTATTTAGCTGAATTGAGCGCGAAGGGTTCTCGGGACGCGGAGACTCTCTTGCCGTCATCAGTAAAAAAGGGCGTGGTGAGTTTTTCGGGGGTGGAGAGCGCGGCTCAACGCTTGATCGCACAAAAAACGGTGCCGCCGGATGTGGCTCGGGCAGTGGAAGGATGCTGTCTGCGTTCTTTTGCGAAGATGATTGAGTATGCGATAGATGAGACGGGGCTGGATAGGGTGCTTATGATTGGCGGTGTGGCTGCCAATGAATTTTTGCGCGCGCGGTTGCCGGCGCGTGTGGCTCGGGGATGTTTTTATTGGGCTCAGGAGCGGTGGAGTTCTGATAATGCGTGTGGGACAGCGTTGATGGCGTTGAGGAGGCTAAGAACGCGCGAGAAATTCAGGATGGCAGACGATATTGAGGCGCTGTCAGAGGATCTTAAAGAGTATATGGAAAATGGCCAATAATAAGTCAATTATATTTATGGATAAATTCCCTCTCAGCTATATACTTGTCGGAGAAAAGAAAGAGAAGCGAATCACGTGAATCACGAATTGCGCTTATTTGTATGCGCAATATGTTGACAATGCCCATGATGTTTAATATACTATATCTTGGAGGTGACTTTCAATGGCCGAGACGACAAATATCAATATCCGCATGGATAAAAACCTGAAAGAACAAGCTGAAAGTGTTTTGTCTGAACTGGGAATGAACATGACAACGGCGTTTAATATTTTTTTGCGTCAAACTGTACGGCAAGGAAAAATACCTTTTGAGATCTCTTTAAATAGACCAAATGCGATGACCCTCGTGGCTATGCAGGAGATTGAAGATATGAGAAACGGCAAACTTCCGAAACATCCGCAATCTGTAGAAAATCTTTTTAAGGAGCTTGGCATCAATGTTGACTCCTGATTATTCTAATAGATTTAAAAAAGAGTTGAAGCTCATGGAGCGTCGTGGCCTTAATATGCAAAAGATTTACGAGATAATGATTGACTTAGAAAATGAAGTGCCACTGCAATCCAAACACAGAGAACACCATCTACAAGGAAAATATAAGGATTATATAGAGTGCCATGTTGAACCGGATTGGCTATTGATTTATAAAATCGACCCGCAGGCCTTAGAAATCTATTTTGCCCGCACAGGAACACATGCTGATATCTTCGAATAGGTCCGTCTCCATTCGGGAAGCACTCCCTATTTTAGAAAGGTCTTTTCAGTTAACCAGGAGTGTTTTTCGGTCATTTTTGTTTTTTAGGAGTAGATGGATCATGTGGTGATGTTATATAATGAAGGGGTATTTTTTTATTGAATTTATCAGATTGTGCTGATGAATGGGTTAAGGAGGAGTATGTGTGTACCAGGTTGTAGGTCAAAAAAGCTTGGCGGATAGCATTGTGATGCTGGACATTGAGGCTCCGGCGGTGGCGGCAAAAGCTAAGCCGGGGGAATTTGTCATTGTACGTCAGTTTGAAAATTCGGAGAGGATTCCGTTGACGATCATGGACTTTGATCGGGTAAGAGGCACGGTGACGATTGTGGTGCAGGATGTGGGCTACTCTTCAGCCTTGATTGCCAAGGCCCGGGAGGGGGAGGCCTTTGTGGATTTTGTCGGCCCGCTGGGGCGCCCCACGGAAATTGAAAACTACGGCACTGTGCTTTGTGTGGGCGGAGGCTTGGGGATTGCTCCGATATTTCCGATCGCCCGGGCCTTGAAAGAGGCGGGGAATCATGTGATTTCTGTGCTGGGGGCCAGGTCGAAGGACTTGCTGATCTTAGAAGAGGAGATGGCCGGGGTCAGCAGCGAGATGGTCATTATGACGGATGATGGGTCCCATGGTCAGAAGGGTTTTGTGACCCACGGGATCCAGTCTGTATTGGATAGAGGCGTCGAGGTGGATGTGATTTGGGCTATTGGACCCATGATTATGATGAGGTCTGTGGCGAATTTTACCCGGCCTTTGGGGATTAAGACTATTGTCAGCATGAATCCTATCATGGTGGATGGGACGGGTATGTGTGGCGCGTGCCGTCTGGAGGTGGGCGGCGAGATGAAATTTGCCTGTGTGGAGGGGCCGGAATTTGACGGGCATTTGGTGGATTTTGAGTTGGCAATGAAACGGGCGGTTTTTTTTAAGGAGGAGGAGGCGCTGGCGTATACACGGGTGGAAGATGAAGGGGAGGGGAACTAGATGGCTGCAAAAGTGCCTCGTCATGATATGCCGTGTCAGGATCCCGCGATCCGGGCGAAGAATTTTGCTGAGGTGGCTCTTGGGTATTCGCCTGAGATGGCGATAGAGGAGGCTAAGCGCTGCCTGATGTGCAAGAATCCGCGCTGTGTGGAAGGGTGTCCGGTGGGTGTGGATATTCCGCAGTTCATTGGGGAAATTGTCCAGGGTAATTTTCTGGGAGGCGCTGGGGTTATCAAGAGCAAGAACACGTTGCCGGCGATCTGTGGCCGGGTGTGTCCTCAGGAGTCCCAGTGTGAAATGAAGTGTATTCTGGGTGACAAGGGGGAGCCGGTGGCTATTGGGCGGCTGGAGCGTTTTGCGGCGGACTATGAGATGGCTCAGGGAGGGTGTCCCATGGAGGTTGCGCCGTCTACGGGCAAGAGGGTCGCTGTGATTGGGGGCGGGCCTGCGGGATTGACGTGTGCCGCGGAATTGGCCCGGGCGGGGCATGGGGTTACTCTGTTGGAGGCTCTTCATGTGGTTGGGGGTGTGCTGATGTATGGCATTCCTGAATTCCGTCTGCCCAAGATTGTTGTGCAGAAGGAGATTGAGGTTCTCCGCCAGATGGGTGTCAGGATTGAAGTGAATCAGGTGGTAGGTAAGGTGGCGTCAGTGGACGAGCTTTTGGCGGGGGGATATGATGCTGTTTTTGTGGCCACAGGAGCGGGGCTGCCTTATTTTATGAATATTCCGGGGGAGAATTTGGGCGGAGTGTATTCGGCTAATGAGTTTCTGACCCGGTCGAATTTGATGCGGGCCTATGATTTTCCGCGGTACGCCACGCCTTTGCGGATTGGGGATAGGGTGGCTGTGATCGGGGGAGGGAATGTGGCGATGGATGCTGCGCGTACGGCGCTGAGGCTGGGGGCGGAGACGGTTTCGATTGTATATCGGAGATCGCGCCAGGAGATGCCGGCCCGGGCGGAAGAGGTTTATCACGCGGAGGAGGAAGGGATTCGGTTTGCTTTGCTGACGAGCCCTGTTCGCATTAACGGCGATGATAAGGGGAGTGTGGTGGGGATGACGTGCGTTAGGTACGAATTGGGTGAGCCGGATGGGTCCGGGCGGCGGCGGCCGGTGCTTATTGAGGGGTCGGACTATGAGATGCCTGTGCAGACAGTGGTGATGGCAATTGGTCAGGGTCCTAATCCTCTGGTGACGAAGTCAACACCGGGGTTGGAGCTGGACAAGCGAGGAAATATTGTGGCGGATGAGGAGACGATGGCCACGTCGAAACCTGGGGTTTATGCGGGGGGGGATATTGTCACGGGGGCGGCGACAGTGATTTTGGCTATGGGGACGGGGAAGACTGCGGCGAGAGCTATTGATGTGTATTTGAGAAAGGGGAAATCCTTATGAGTGATATTGCAGAGCCCACAAAAGAGCAATGGACCCGGCTATTTGCTGCTGCTAATGCTATCAAACGGCTTGCTCCTTGGAAGGTTTTATGGGACAGCGATCTTATTGCAATCATGCTGCCTGGGCATGAGGAACCGGTGTATTGTTCGGTCATGGGGAGAAACGGGGAATGTTATGCCATCGGTGTGTATCCGGGGAAGGAGTCTCTTCAGGGATACTTCCGGCTGGCTTCTTGCGAAGACGACCCATTTATGACGCCGGGATTTGAGCAGGACTGTCTTATGTGCTATTTTGGAGACCGTGAGGAGGTTTCATCCGAGGATCGCAAAGTTTATAAGGAACTGGATCTTAAGTTTCGAGGGCGCAACGCGTGGATCTATTTTCGTGAGATGAAGCCTGGGTATGTCCCGTGGTATCTTAACGCGGAACAGGTGGATCTGCTGAGTCCGGCCTTGGAACAGGTCGTGGCGGCCTGCGAAAGTGTTTTGGCAAAAGAGATCGAGGTGGATTTTGATGGAGGGGAAATGCTGCTTCGTTCTTATTCTCCGGAAAAGGAAGAGTGGATCAATGCGGCGGTTCCGGCAGAGTTTTTATTTACAATAAGTCGTACAATGTTTTATGACGATAACTCCTTGATTGCCCGGATGAAAACCCACAAACAGAGCAAGAGACGTCTGGAAGTGGGGTTCTTCTATATGCCGGCTTCCATTCAGGAAAAAAAGGGGGACAGGCCCTATATGCCGCGGCTGGTCTTGCTGGCAGACAAGGAAACCTCTTTTGTGCTTGACCAGCAGATGCTTGGAATGGATGAGGGTTTAGATGATGCTATCATGGAAATGATTATCGGATATATCGAAAAATTCGGCAGGCCATTGGGTATTTATGTCCGTGATGATTTTACAGGGTGCTATATCTCCGATTTTTGTTGTAAACTGAAGATTGAGATGATTTCAGACGAGGGGCTGCCGGTTTTGGAGGAGGTAGCAGAGATGATGATGAGAAGTCTGCTTCCTGGATTTGAGCTTTCTTGAAATTGGGGTGAAGGTGAACTATGCCAAATTCCAAGGTGTTGAAGTGCCTATGGATAGCGGCAAAACTGTGAAAATGGACTTACTTGCGAAAATATAGAAATCTAATTTTCTAGATGCGTCTGGAAAATTAACACTAACACCGAAATGATGGAATTATTAAATTGTCCAAAAGAAAGGAGAGGCTAAAGGATGAACTCAGATCATATCAGACAAATACTCGCCGAAGGTGAAAGACTGACAATCGAATATAAACAATGTGTGAGAGAACTTAATAACAGTGTGTGGGAAACGGTGTGTTCGTTTTCAAATCGGTACGGCGGACATCTCATCCTTGGAGCAGAAGATGATGGTACTCCTGTTGGCGTCAACCCAAACGCCGCACCGCAAATGAAGAAGAACTTCACCAATATGTTGAACAATCCTCAGAAGACCTCTCCATCGTTATTTCTCAACCTTGAGGAGGTCATGTTGGATGAGATGCTTTTGCTTTATGCCCATATTCCAATTAGCTCACAGATTCAATCTTGTTCCGGCAGGATATACGATCGTAACGAGGACGGCGATTTTGACATAACGAACTCCGCCGAACTCGTTGCACAGCTTGCTCTTCGCAAATCTTCCGCATACACGGAGCGTGAGATATTTCCTTATGTCACAGAGAATGAACTTCGTTTAGACCTTGTGGAAAGGGCACAAAAAATGGCAATTGCCCTCAATGCAGACCACCCGTGGAAAGGAATGACACCAAGTGAAATGCTTCGCAGTACGGGTCTTTATGAAGACGATTGGCGGACAGGTAAGAAAGGGTTTAACCTCGCCGCAATCCTTCTCTTTGGGCGTGATGACGTAATCCGCTCCTGTGCGCCCGGATATATGACCGATGCCCTGCTTCGCAGGGAAAACATCGACCGCTACGACGACAGACTGATGGTAGGTACAAATCTAATTGAAGCCTATGATCAACTCATTGGTTTTATATCGCGTCATACTCTTGATAGATTCTTCCTGGTTGACAACCAGCGTGTAAGCGTTCGCTCATGGATTGCCCGCGAGTTGGTGAGCAACATACTCGTTCATAGAGAATATTCAAAGGGGTTTTTAGCTAAAATAGTCGTCGAAAACGAAAGGCTTTATGCGGAGAACTGGAATCGTTCAAACCGCCACGGGCGCATCAACCCTGAGGATTTTACGCCCGATGCCAAAAACCCGCTCCTTGCGTGGTTCTTTGTCAACATTGGCCGTGCGGACTGGATGGGTTCCGGAATCCGTAACCTTTATAAATACGCAAAGATATACTCAGGCGGCGAGCCGGAGCTGATCGAGGGAGATGTTTTCAAGACAGTCATCCCGTTAAAATTGGGCCCAAACGCTACAGAAGACTTGCGCAGTGACTTGCGCACCGGGAGTGCGCAAGTAGGTGCGCAAGATGAACGCTTGTCTATGCTGCTGGATTATTGCGCTATTCCAAGAAGCCGAGATGAAATGCAGCAGCACTACAAAATTTCAAGCAGAGAATATTTCCGCAATAACGTGCTAAAGCCACTTTTGGAATCAGGACAGCTGAAGATGACCATTCCAGATAAGCCAAACAGCAAGCACCAAAAATATGTGCGAAACTAATCTTCCATTCCTGTTTCCAAGCATAAAAGTCAAAATTAGACACTGATTGATAAATATTAAAAATATTTGAGGTGATTGGTTATGGTTCCTGATCAAAGCAAAACGGATCTTGTGAAAAGCCGATATGATATTGTGAGGCAAGATACGGAAGCCTTTCATAAAGTAAGGTGGATTTATCAAGTGCATATTAAGAGTGAAGCTTAGGGAATTTGCACAATGGAAATGGGAAGATGGTGTTGTAAATGCCCAAAATAAAAATCCAGATGCAAAAAAATTCTGACTATTCGCATTTCCCCGGATGGGTAGAATGCTACAGACATCGTTTTACAAACCGAGGTGGAGAGGGAGATGAGCGATATACCTGGATTAGAAGAGTGGAACGATCAAGCGCTAATGCTTGTTCAAGCGTTGGTAGGAGAAATTTCGATAAACTTTCGAATGGTTGTATTATTATGGGATGAAGAGTGGGTATTAAAATTTTACCTTGAGAAAAATATCGAGGAGGATTTAGAGGCGGTTGAAGCAGTAGTTTGTCAGTATACAGCCTATCAAACATCGGGCTTGAAATGCAGGGATGAAATTGTTGTAGGGAACGGAAAGCTTCCCAGCTTTTCAGAGGGTCGGGCTGTTTATCTATGTAGGGAAAAGCGCACATAGTTGACAAAGGACTTGATACGGCATTCCTGAGGGCGCGGGGGAAGACGAAATGCTGAGGACTTTGGGAGTCTGTAGTTTTAATCTCAAAATAGAGGGAAGGTCTTAATCATGACTGTTTTAAAGGCTTCAATCATGGGAATTCTTCTTGCATTAGACTCATCACTGGAGATCGTAACCGGTTTGAAAATAAATGAGGGCCTATAGCGTGACAGTGCCGATTTGCCGTAGCATGAGTGGGAATCTAAATAATACTCCGCACAGCCAACGGGATGCAAAAAACGCTGAGTTAATAAAGATAATCATTGGGGAGAGGGGACAACATGACTTACCTAAGTGAAATTTTACATGCAAAGAACACTACACATCCTATCCCATACAAAGAATTTGAAAAGTGGTCAAAAAGCCCTTCTCTTGAGGACTTAGGAGCCCTCTTTGTTCTGATTTTTGATAAGTCATTTTATGAAAAAATAAACCCTTTTTTATCGATAGAAGATTATCAAGGATTTCTTCTGCCGTACTTTAAGCGGTGCATTATTGAAAACATTAACGGCTATGAGAATACAACAGACATTAGCACTAGATATGAGGCTTGTTGGGAGCTGCTAAATTGGTTTAATTATTTATGGAAGGATCAAGAAAAACATGGTGAGCAACTATTAGAGATTAAAAAATACATCGCAGATTTATATGAAAGCAACGATGCGGAAATTCGGGTTGCTATTGTTAATGGAATCTTGGAACATCTGTTTGAAAACAAAAAAATAAGAAAGTTCTTTAGTGATTGGAAAAGGAATCCTATGCTACACCAAGCTTATGAAGAGGCTTGTATGTTTTTTGACTACCGACCCAAGGAATAGAGGGAGCGTAGCAAGCGACTCCCTGGACTCGTGCCGACCTTTATAGAATCTGGCACCAGGGGCCCCAGAGATTTACATCATCTATGCGCCTGCTCCAATATCCCTGTAAATTGCCTGTGAGTGGTTCCGGTTTACCAATCCCCGAAAAAGGCTCGCGGTCAATATCCCTCAAAAGAGTGTTGGTGCGTTTCAGGGTCTTTCTATCCTATGTTTGCCAGAAAAGATAATCTTCCCATGCATCATCTGTCCACGCTTTCTGCATAAATCAATCCTCGATTAATTCGTGTGCTGTTATTCGCCCGGCTTCTGCGTCAGCCACTGAGCGGGCAAGCCGCGCCTGGTTTTTCTCGCTGTAAAAGGGGTCGTAAATCTCAAAAGGAATTTTCCCTTGACGCAAGGCTTGACGGGCAAAAATATTGAAAGCAGTAGATAAATTCATTCCCAGATCGTTAAATAACTGTTCGGCGCTTTCTTTCACTTCCCGATCAAGTCGGATAGTGACGTTGATCGTTTCAGCCATAAGAAACAACCCCCAACTCTTTAATAATATATTCTTATTATATCATGTTATCTCGTGCAATTCAAGTGGTATGCACGATTACTTAATTGTTGCCGGACTGCCACCGCCTCCAAAGAAAAAAGGCGCCTTCTCCTGAACATGACTGTCTCCATTTCCGATTTTTTCGGATAAATAAGCGATAGAGTGTGTTCAAAATGATGGGGATACTTGTCGGGATTTTCAGGAATCAAGGGACTTTATTACTCGGAGCCTTGCCCATTGTCTTGAAAAACAGAAGGAAAGGATGTTAGCACGAAACAAGGCAACCGCTATTTAAACGGGGTATTTTACTTTATGGCGGTCACTATGGTGAGTGGCCGGGAAGCAAACAGGCATTTCAGCCGATCTTCCGGGATTATTTTCTCAAGAAAATCAGCCAAGGGAAACCTAAGTCACAGCCCCTTGTCTGGCACGGTTTAAGGGTGGATGGTGTAATATCGAGTTTATTCTTGGAAGTGTCTGTGAACTGAATCATGTCCCCCAAGGCTATAGATTCATCTTAATATTTTTCAAGAAATCTGGCGGGGCTGATGATCTCTGGTTTCTCCAAATCCAGCCCGTCAAAATCGTCGTCGCCCGTGATAAATATGTCAACACTCTCAGTAAGAGCCGAATATAAAACGGGATAGTCCTTTTCATCGCGTATTTCAAACAGTCCAGGCTTAGGCTGTTTGGGCGTGTAAACAAGCTCATAAGGTAACTGGCTCAGCAACAGGTCAACCGTTTCCACTTTGCTCTTGAATTTCCGGCGTGTCACGTTCAGAAGTTCGTTCACGGCGCACTTCTTTCACCATGTCAACAACGTCCTGCTCGTTTTT
Organism: Peptococcaceae bacterium; assembly: GCA_009782825.1. GTDB lineage: Bacteria > Bacillota > Desulfitobacteriia > Desulfitobacteriales > Syntrophobotulaceae > WRJI01. The sequence continues at coordinate 15,478 of WRII01000008.1, read as the reverse complement.
CAAACCCAACCGTTCAGCTTCTCCCGCAAAAGCGTCCTGCGCATTTTTAAGCGCGATCATGGCGGCATTTTCCATGATAATACGTCCATTTTCCTCAACGAAAATAACTTTGTCACCATCCTTTACGCCCAACTTTTTGCGTATCTCAATAGGGATTGTAATTTGTCCGCGAATTGTAATTTTAGCAAGTTCCATTTATAACGCGCCCCTTTCTGATTTGCATTGAAATCAATGCATACCTTATTGTGTACTGTCTTTCCTAAAATATCAACCACTTCGACCTACGACTCATCTTCTGCCTTGTCCTGTTTGCCGCAGTCCTGTATACTATTTGAGAAGCGCCAAAATACTTGGAGATCACAAAGAGATTGGGATGAGCGCAAATTAAGGAAGGTGGATGATATGCGAGTCAGTTGGAAGTGGCTGGGGTCTATGGTGGATTTAACAGGCTATTCGCCCCGGCAGTTGGCGGATATATTGACCCACGGCGGTGTGGAGGTGGGGTCTGTTGAGCCTCTCCATCCAGGGCTTTCCCGGGTGATCATTGGGGAGATTGTCTCTGAGGAAAAACATCCCAACGCGGAGACCTTGCGTGTCTGTGCGGTGGATGTGGGCGGTGGCTTGCTGGGTGCGGGCATCGAACCCATGGATCATACCGGTGCGGGAAATGGGGGCGCCGGTTTGGCGGAGGGGATGATCACGATTGTGTCAGGGGCGCCGAACATTTTTCGGGGAGACAAGGTTCCTGTGGCATTGCCGGGAGCGGAGCTGCCGAGGGGTGAGGGAACCCTTAAGGAGAGAGATCTGCGCGGAATTACCTCTTTTGGCATGATGTGCGGGGAGAAGGAACTAGGCTTGGGGGTCGCTGCAGGATTACCTGTGGGGACAGAGCGCAGCCGGGAGGGGGTGTTGATTCTTCCGGGTGACGCGCCTGTGGGCGCCGCGCTGGCTGACTATTTGGAGCTGGAGGATTGGGTGCTGGATCTTGAGCTGTATCCGAACCGGCCGGATTGTCTGGCGATGATTCATGTGGCCCAGGAAGTGGGGGCTCTGATTAACAGGAAGGCCGCGCTGCCTTCATTGAAAAGTTCCCAAAAGCTGTGGGCATCAGATCGTATTCCGGATATTACGATTGAAGCCTCGGATTGGTCCTGGCGGTATTCGGCTCTCATTGTTGACAATAGTGTTGTTGAGCCGTCTCCCATGTGGCTGCAAAATCGCCTGCGGGCGGCAGGGGTGCGGCCGATCAGTAATATTGTGGATCTGACCAACTATTGCATGCTGGAGCGGGGACAGCCGCTGCATGCTTTTGATCTGGATAAACTTGATGGGGATATCTGTGTACGTCGGGCCTGTGTTGGAGAAAGCCTGATCACACTGGACGGTGTGGAGCGTTCTTTGGATGAGAATATGCTTGTGATTGCCGATGGGAGAGGGCCGGTGGCGATTGCCGGGGTTATGGGGGGACTGGATACAGAAGTGACAGAAGGAACCCGGCGTGTGTTGTTTGAGTCCGCCCATTTTCAGGGGGCCTGTGTGCGCCGGACCAGCCGGCGGCTGGGGCTGCGCTCGGAGTCGTCAACGCGCTTTGAAAAAGGGACGGATGTAACAGGAACTGTGTCAACACTGGAAAGACTGGCAGATCTCCTGAAAGAATTGTCGGCTGGGCAGGCCGTGGGTTTCAGGGAAAAGGTTGTACACCTTCCGGAAAAAACCACGATTTGCTTAGACACCACCCGCATCAGTAAGGTGCTGGGGGTGACTGTGGAGGCGGAGCAGACGCTTCAAGCCATGGAGAGGCAGGAGTTCGAGTGCCGCCAAAGGGACGACGGGGTTTTTGAAGTGGATATTCCTCCCTATCGGCAGGATCTAAAGATTGAAGAGGATCTTATTGAAGAAGTGGCCCGCATGATTGGATACGATCTCATTCCCGCTACATTGCCCCACGGGGCGCAAACTCAGGGGGAACGCAGTGAGGAGCAGATTATGCGCCGCCGCCTCAGGCGGGTGTTGGTTGAGGCGGGTATGAATGAAGTGATCACCTATGCTTTTGTCCGGCAAAAAGAGGATGGAGACTGGGGATATGAGAACCGCCAGATTCCGCTTCTCAATCCTTTGCGCGAGGATATGAGCGTTATGAGAACGTCGTTGATTCCCGGTCTGCTTACCATTGCGGCCCGCAATATGTCGCGGCAGAGCAGCGGTGTTTCTTTGTTCGAGATTGGGAATGTCTATTTAAAAAAGTCTAGGGCTGACTCTCTTGAGCCTATCCGGGAATTGCCGGATGAAATGCTCAAAATCGCCGGAATCACTTGCGGCAGAGGCGCCAAGCACTGGGCCCAAGGGAACTCCCTGATACGCCAAGGGGCTTCCGAGTATGGATTCTTCCATATGAAAGGGAGTGTTGAGGCTCTGGCGGAGCTTTTAGGTGTGGCCTTGGAGTTCCGGCGTCCTGATCAAAGTTCGGGAGGCGAGGGTCGAACCGCACTTCTGCATCCGGGCAGGTCGGCTGAGATTTTTGCGGGCGGGCACAATCTGGGGTTCGTGGGCGAATTGAATCCAAAAGTGGCTGAGAATTGGGATCTGCACAATCCGGTGGTCTTTGAGCTGGATTTTCAAGAGTTGATGCGGGCTGTGCAGGACTTCGGCCATGGTCTGGCAGCGCGCACAATCACGGCTAAAGGGTATCCGCGTTTTCCGGCGATTCAGCGGGATTTGGCTGTGGTGACAGATGAAGCCGTACCGGCGGGAGCTGTTGAGAGAAAAATCCGGGAGTTGGGCGGCCCCCTGTTGATAAAAGTTGATATTTTTGATGTCTACACAGGGCTCCCGATTCTCCCAGGGTATAAAAACCTGGCTTTTTCTCTACACTATCAATCGAGTGAAAGAACGTTGACAGACGAAGAGGTTACTGAAGCGAACCAGAGAATCTTGTGTGGAATTCAGGAGGAATTTGGGGCCGAATGGCGAAAGACGTAAAAGAGGAGTCTCCTTTTTGGAGAAAGATGCCGTAAAAAAGGACTGAGAATATGAGGCACGAGAGCGAGGATTTTTACATGACACATGAACAAACCCCGCAGAAAATCGTGGTTGAAATTTTCGGGGAACGCCACGTTCTGCGAGGATCACAACCCGAGGCTAAAATCCAGAGCCTGGCGGCCAATGTGGATGAGCGCATGAGGGAGGTGGCCCAAAAAGCGCCGTTTTTAGGGGTGCACCAAGTGGCGATTCTCATCGCGCTGCAATTGGCGGAAGAGGAGGCGGCCGCAAGGGAAGAGAGGGATGCCATGTCTCAGGAAGGCGACTCCTTGTCTGCGAGATATACGGCTATGCTTAAAGAAAAAAAACAGATGCATAATGAGATTGAGCTTCTGCGTCAGGAATTGATCGAATTGCAGCAGGACAATGCCAAGCTCCATTCGCTGAAAGAAATTTTGCAGCGGGAGAATAACAAGCTGCGTGAAGATAAGTTTATTTGGGGTCAGGAAAGGGATCTTCTGTCGGATGAGAATGAGACGTTGAGTAAGGAAAGGGCCCGGCTTAAAACGGATTTGGACGAGTTGACTTCTTTGCTGGAAGCGGCTACGGCGGAATGATGGAATTTATGCGTATTGCGGAGAAGGCTCTGAATAAGCTGGAGTATCATCGCGTGAGGGAGCGGCTGGCGGATCACTGCCACTTGGAGTTGGCGAGACAGAAGGCGTTGACGCTGGCGCCGGTGGCGGACTTTGACCGGGTACAGAGCCTGCTCAAGGAAACGGAAGAGGCGCGGGACTTGCTTCGTGTCCAGCCGTCTTTTTCTGTGCGCGGCAGCAAGGAGATTCACACGTGTCTGGAGCGCTGTGAACATGGTGGCATGATTCTGGGCCCGGAGCTGGTGGATATCAAGGATACCCTGAACACGGCAAGACGGGTGCGCTCGGGGATTGTGGAGACGACGGGCCGTGATTTATCCAATAAAACCACTCTGGCGCGTATCGCGGAAACGATTGTTCCGTTGAAGCCTTTGGAAGAGGCTTTAGAGAGGAGTCTTTCCGAGGAGGGGGAGGTTACGGATCGGGCGTCGGCAGAGTTGGCGCGCGTTCGCGGGGCTATTGCTGCGGCGCGGCAGCGCATCAAGTCGGCGCTGGATCAGGTTCTGCGCCAGGGGGCTTACCAGAAAATGCTTCAGGATCCTCTTGTCACGACTCGGGGTGAGCGCTATGTGGTGCCAATCAAACAGGAATATGTATCTGCTTTCCCCGGGATTGTCCATGACCAGTCGGCCAGTGGCGCAACGGTATTTATTGAGCCTATGGCGGTGGTGCAGCTGGGCAACAGTTTGCGGGAAGCTACGGTGCGTGAAAAGCAGGAAGTGGAGCGCGTGCTGCGCCTGCTGACCAGTCAAGTGGCTGAGCATCTGGATGAGATTCTGACGTCTTATGAGGCTCTGGTGGCCCTTGACTTCATTGTGGCTAAAGCTCGCCTGGCCCAGGATATGCGGGCGGAAGAGCCTGAACTTTTGCGCCGGCCTCAGGTGAAGCTGGCTGGGGCCCGCCATCCTTTGCTGGAAGGAGATGTTGTGCCGCTGACTGTGGAGCTGGGAGAGGAGTACGACTGGCTTGTGGTGACCGGACCTAATACGGGCGGGAAAACGGTGGCGATCAAGACTCTGGCGCTGATGGTGATTATGACTCAATGTGGGCTCCATATCCCTGTGGAGGGGCACTCGTCCCTGGGGGTGTTCGAGGGGGTCTTTGTGGATATTGGGGATGAACAGAGTGTGGAACAGTCGTTAAGTACTTTTTCCGGCCATATGGCCAATGTTATTGATATTTTGGCTGAAGCTGATGAGTCGTCTTTGGTCTTTTTTGATGAAATTGGTGCGGGGACAGATCCCAGTGAAGGGGCGGCTCTGGCCATGGCTATTGTGGAGGATCTGCTGCGGCGGGGATGCCGCGGGATGGCCACCACCCATTACGGAACTCTGAAAACTTTTGCCTACAACACGCACCGGGTGGAGAATGCGTCTGTGGAGTTTGATGTGGAAAGTCTTCGTCCCACTTACCGGATGATTACGGGCATTCCCGGACGCAGCAACGCTTTTGCCATTGCCGAGCGCCTTGGGCTGGGGACAGAGGTGCTGAGCCAGGCTCAGGAACATCTGTCTGAGCGCCAGAGCCAGATGGCGCATTTACTGGAGAGTTTGGAGGAGTCCCAGCGGGAGGCTGAGAGGCAGAGGAAGGAGCTGGAGAGGGAGCGGGAGGAGCTTGTCCGGCAAAAGGAGGATTTGAACCGGCGTGGGGCTGAGGCGGAGGAAAAGAGCCGGATTCTTGTGGAAGATGCCCGGGATCAGGCTTTGAGTCTGGTGCAGGAAGCGCGCCGGGAGACCCAGAAGATTGTACAGGAGATCAAAGCGGCGCAAAAATTGGATCGCCGGGATCAGGACCGGGTCATGGAGCGTGTCCGGCAAGAGACGAAGCGTTTGGCGGACAGTCTGGATGAAGGAGAGATTTTTCCGGATACCGGGGGGATCCAAACGGGGTCACTCCGACCGGATCAGATTAAGCCTGGACAGAAGATCTATTTGGCTCATTTGGGTGAGAACGGACATGTTGTTGCGCTGTCTGACAAAAACAATGAGGTGATTGTCCAGGTTGGTGTTCTGAAGATGACGGTTCCGCTGGCCCAGATCAGGGTGATTGATGAGAGAGGGGAGACGGGGAAGAAGGGGAAGAAGGATGGAGGGAGCGCTCATAAGGGGAACTTGGACAAAGCGATGAGCATGCGCAGTGAGATTGATGTGCGAGGGAAGTTGGTGGATGAAGCGGAGGAGAAACTGGACAAGTATTTTGATGATGCTGTGCTGGGGGGGATCACCCAAGTCAGTGTGATTCACGGCAAAGGGACGGGGGCTCTGCGGGCCGGCGTTCATGCTTTTCTTAAGAGGCATCCTCATGTGGCGGCTTTTCGATTGGGGGAAGTTGGCGAAGGGGACAGCGGTGTGACGGTTGTTGAGCTTAGATAGTAACTTACAGACGCGAAGCGTCAACAAAAAACAAGAAAATCCAATACTGACCACTAACCACTGATCACTGACCACTTGCGGGCGTAGCCCGCGTTAGAAAGAAGGGGATACGATGTTATCTTTATCTGATCTGATTGGACAATATATGAATTTGTTGTTTATGGCAGTTCTGCCCTGTGTGTTGCATGTTTATTTTTGTTTTCGCCGCAATAACTGGATGGGGTTGATTTTGCCGGTGTTGTTCTTTGGCGCTGTGGTGACATTGAGTATCAACAACTTGTTTCTGGGGGGGGATCCCCTTTGGGTTTTGGGGAGTTTTTGCTTATTTAACCTGCCGACGATTGGAGGGCTTATTGTTTATGTTCTCTGTCGGAGACGTGTCATGAGAAAACAGGGGGACAAGAGTTTATAAGAAAAGGGTGGAGATGAGCGGATGATGCGCAGAAGGAATCAGATTATATGGGGTGTCATCTTGGGGCTTGTTGTTATCGCCGGAGCTGTGAAGATTTTTATGCCTGGGCAGGCAGGGATGACTTTCCAGGCGGGAGGGAGCGGCGGCACGGGTGACGCAGGCGCAGGCGGTCCAAAGATTGCTGTCCATGTGGCGGGGGCTGTAAAAAATCCGGGGCTTGTCTATCTTCCTTTGGATGCGCGTGTGAGTGACGCGTTGGCGGAGGCGGGGCTGCTGGATGAGGCGGATCGTGATAAGATTAATTTGGCGCAGAAGCTGAAGGATGGTCAGAGGATTTATATTCCTTATAAAGGAGAAGCTGGGGAGGGCGAGGGAGAAGACGGAAGCGGCGGGGGAGGCGGCTCGTCAGGGGACGGGACGTCGTCTGACGGGATGTCTGGGGGGAAGGTGAATATTAATACGGCGAATTCGTCTCAGCTGCAACGGCTGCCAGGTGTGGGGCCGGCGATTGCTGAACGTATTATTGCGTACCGGACGGCGAATGGAGTGTTTGTGAGCCCTGAGGATTTGATGAATGTTTCGGGGATCGGGCAGAAGACGTATGAGAAATTGGCTGATCAGATTACGGTGGGGCCATAATTTATGAGGGATCTGTGGGTGCGGCGGGGGGCTGCTGTACTGTTGGGCGGAGCTGTGGGCGTGCAGGCTTTGGGCACTTATGCGTCACCTGTGTGGTATGGGGCGCTGGGCTTGATGCTTGGGGCTTTTTTTGGGGTTCTTTTTTGGCGTCCGTCTCACTTTGCCGGCCAATGGCGGCGCTCGGAGAGTGTGCTGCTGGTGATCAGCCTGCTGGTGGGGGCGGTGGTGGGGGTGTCGGGATACAGCCGATTGGCGCCGCCTCTTGTGGTGGACCGCACGGAGGTTGAGGGAACGGTGACGGCCTGGAGTATTGATGAGGCGAACTGTGGATATGGTGCGGTGCGGATGGCGTCTGGGGAGAGGTACATATTGCGCGTCTATCCGGAAAGATCGGGGTCTGCGGGGTGGGGGAATTCGGCAGCAGGATCTCCGCAGGAGGGCCAGGAGCTGGCTCAGGGGTGGAAGGAGCTGAGGCCGGGGTCGGTCATCCGCTTTACGGCTAAGGTGGAACAGCCTGAGTCTAGCCGGAGTCAGGGAACGTTTGACCGGCGGTTCTATTATGCGACCCGGGGTTATGAGGGGATGATGACGGCTAAATCGGAGCCGCTGGTTGTTCAGGAGGGGTCGCCGCCGCTGGTTTGGAGTCTCCGGGCGGAGGTTCGGAAGGCTTTGGAGCGCTGGCCGGAGTCGGGGCCGGTGTTGGAGGCGATGCTTTTTGGGGATACGTCGCGGCTGCCGGAGGAGGCTTTGGAGCGGTATAAGATTACCGGGGTGCTGCATGCTTTTGCGGCGTCGGGTATGCATATGGGGTTTGTGGTGGGGCTGGTTTGGGGGATGATGTTTTTTCTGCCTCGGAGGGTGCGTATTTTTGTGTGCCTGGCGGCGATTGTTCTTTATATGGGGTTGTGTGATTTTAGTGTGTCGGTGACCCGGGCGGGGATTCTCGGGGCGGGGGTGCTGCTGGGGCGTTTGGGCCGGGGGAGGTCTGGATCTCTCAGGTGGCTGATTTGGAGTGCGCTGCTGTTGTTTGTTTGGAATCCTTTGTTTTTAGGGGATGTGAGTTTTTTACTTTCTTTTTCGGCGGTGTGGGGGATTGTGTGTCTGACGCCTAAGTTGAATGAGCTCAGGATTTGGCGGAGAGGGGCGGGATATGGGGGGGAAGCGCTGCAGGGGAGGGATATGTCACAGAGGAGGAATATGTCACAAGGGAGGGAATCGCCGCAGGGGAGGGATATGCCACAAGAGATGGGCTCGCCGCACGGGAGGACTGGGTCGTATAGGGTTCCGAAGGCTGTGCGCCAAGGAGTGTGTGTATCTATGGCGGCTCAGCTGGCGGTGACGCCGGTTTTGGCGGTTACTTTTTATCGGATTTCGGTGGTGGGGCTGTTTCTCAATGTGATTTTGGCGGCGGTGTTTGGCGCGGTGATTCAGCTGGGTGTGCTGGGTCTGTGCGGGCTGGCTTTGTGGGAGGCTGCGGCGCTGCCGTTTTTTCAGGCGGCGATCTGGCTGGTGGAGGTGCTGGATAGGGTTTTGGCGGCTTTTGCTCAGCTGTCTTGGGCGGATATGTGGGTGTTGCAGCCGGGATGGATTTTTTGGGCGGCGTGGTATGGGCTTTTGGCGCTGTGGCTTATGGATAGGCGGCGGGTTGTGTTTGTCTTGGAGGCGGTGCGGCGGCGGGTGCTTTGGGCGGTGGGAAAATGGATCAAGGTGCCTGCGGAGTGGCTGAAGCCGAGGGTGGCGGCGAAGCAGGGGGCTTTTGGCAAAAGGGTTTTGCTGGGTGCTGTGATGGGGGTGCTGATCCTTAGTGTGTGGCAGGTGTCTGTCAGGCCGGAGCGGGTGGAGGTGGTGTTTCTGGATGTGGGACAGGGGGATTGTGTCCTGATCCGCAGCCGGGATGTGACGGTGATGGTGGATGCGGGACCGCGGACGGATTCTTATGACAGCGCGGAGCGGGTGGTGGTGCCGTATTTGTTGGAGCATGGGATTAGGAAGATTGATATGCTTTTTATTACACATGCGGATCTGGATCATATTGGCGGGGCCCGTTATGTGCTGTCGCGTTTTCCGGTGGAGGGTGTGGGGGTTCCGGCGTTGGGAGATAAGCTTCAGGGCAAGGCGTGGCAGGAGGGGCTGCCTTTTGATTTTTGGCCTGATGGGCAGATGGTGACGAAGTTGGCGGCGGGGGATTGTCTCAGCTGGGGACCTTTGCGGGTGGAGGTGTTGGGACCGGGGTTGGGGGGAACTCCGGGAGAGGATGAGTCTTCGAATAATTCTTCTTTGGTGATGCGGGTGACTTATAAGGAGTGGTCGGTGCTGCTGACGGGCGATATGGAGAAGGAGCAGATGAAGAATATCTTGGAGAGAAGTGGGGATGTGAATGCGGATTTTGTGAAGGTGCCTCATCATGGGGGTAAGGGCAGTCTGGATGAGAATTTCTTTGACTATGTTCGGCCTATGGCGGTGTTTATTCCTGTGGGAAGGAATTCTTATGGGCATCCGACGCCTGAGGTTTTGGAGTACTGGGAGGCGCGGGGGGTGCCGGTGTATAGGACGGATGAGGATGGGACGGTTAGGGTGATCTTGGATAGGGAGGCGCGGGTGTTGGAGCATGGGAGGTGAGGGGCTATGGGAGTGTTTTCTTGCCTGGGTGCATGTGGGTGCATGCCAAACGAATTGACGATTCTCTTGGCAAATAATATAATGAAAGAAAGAAGGCTCCTGTCAAGGAGGTTTGTCCCATGGCCATGGAACAAGGAAAGAAACATTTGACCTATGCGGATTACGCAGGCTGGGATGACAGTGTGCGGTATGAGCTGATTGAGGGTATGGCCTATATGATGACGGCCCCATCCTGGATACACCAGTCTATTTCCATGTCTTTAGCCACCCAGATTCATAATTTTTTGCATGGAAAACCTTGTAAGGTATTTGCGGCCCCTTTTGATGTGCGCCTGAATGCCGATGGAAATGATGATACGGTGGTTCAGCCTGACCTGGTGGTGATTTGTGACCGTTCAAAGCTGAGTGGATCCGGCTGTCTTGGCGCTCCAGACATGGTCGTCGAAATTCTGTCTCCTTCCAATGCCCGATATGATATTTTGGTCAAATTCCAGCAATATCAAAAGGCCGGAGTAAGAGAATACTGGATCGTGGATCCGGAAAGGCGGGTTCTTTCTGTTCATGTGATGGAGAATGGGAAATATTTTTCTAACACGTACGGTGATACTGATATCGTGCCTGTGCACATTTTAGAGGGGTGTCAGATCACTATGCAGGATGTGTTTGAGGCTGTTGAAGAGGATAAGAAAGAATAATGAATCCGGGATGTCGCGTCAAGAGATTTTTATCCATTCTTTGAGCTTCCAAAAAGCATAAAGGGGAAGGATTCTGCTTGTCATTTCATCAAGCGAGGTTAACACGGATTTTTCGGGATTGAATTTTTGGCAATATTGTGTTATGGAATGGGCGTGCTTTGCTGTGCCTGCTTTGACTTCAATGGGGATGATATATGCTGCATCGTCCTGCACAATAAAATCCACTTCCGCTTTCGCGGATCCTTCGGCTGTCCAGTAATATAAATTTTTATCCTTTAATTTACCATACATTCTTTTGAGCTCGCAGGCGACGAAATTTTCTGCCATTGCACCTTTGAATTCTTTGTATGCAGACGCATCATCGAAAACGATTGCCGATGGCAAATCCGCATGACGCCGCAGCAGTCCAATATCAGACATATACAATTTGAAAAATGTATGGTCTGAATAAGAGGAAATCGGATAATTGGGTTTTGCGATACATTCTACCTTGTAAACAAGCCCTGCGTTGATAAGCCATATCAGCGCGTCTTCTAAGTCCTTTGCCCGCCACCCTTTCTTTACCTGACTGAATATGAATTTGCGGTTTTCTTTTCCGAGCTGGCTCGGGATAGAGTGCCAGACGGCTGAAATTTTCGGATACTCTTTTGTATCTGCGTATTTTACGAAATCCTTCTGATAGCTGATTAAGATCTCATCCAGCTTTTTTTCGACTTCTTCAATGTTTTTCGTATCAATCCAAAGCTGCACAGCCTCCGGCATACCGCCGACGGCATGAAAATCCCTGTATTTTTCCAGCAGCTCTGGTCTGAAAGTCTTCCAAATGGGATCCTTAAATGAACTCTTTTTTAATTCTTCGGCGAGAATTTCGTTTTGGGCATATAGGAATTCGTAAAAATTCATGGGGTAAAGGGTCAAAAACTCAACTTTACCCACGGGGAAAGAAGTTCCTTTTTTCATGGCGACCCCAAGCAGAGATCCAGCTGAAACGAGATGGTATTCCGGAACGTCTTCATAAAAATATTTAAGCGAGGTAACGGCATTTCCGCATTCCTGGATTTCATCAAATATAATGAGGGTCTCCCTCGGTTTTATTGTTCTGCCGCGGGCAAGCCCCAAGTCCTTTATAATTCTTTTTGGATCTAAATCCGGCTTGAAGAACTCTTGAATTTTTGCATCCTTATCAAAGCGGTAATAAGCAACATCGGTATAATAGCGCCTGGAGAAATCTTCTATCAAAAAAGTTTTGCCGCATTGCCTGACACCTTGTATGACAAGCGGCTTTTTATCAGGATTATCTTTCCATGAGATCAGGTCTTGCATTAATATTCTTTCCATAATCTTCTCGCCCCCGAATGTCAGTATAACATCAATAGCGGAGGGTGTCGATGTTAATGACAAAGATCTTAATTTTTCAAAATATCTTAATTTTCTATTGACAAAGCAAAAGCCGGATGCTATTATAGTTAACGAGGTAAGTCATTAACCATATAAGTACATAACTCTACAGACAAAGTGAGGTGAGTAGAGTTGAATGACAGCCAGCCGGTTTTCCTGCAGATTATGGAGATCATTGAGAGCGATATCATCACAGGTGTCTATCAGACAGACGACTTGATTATTTCCACAACGCAGATTTCCAAGGTATACGCTGTAAATCCGACGACAGCGGTTAAGGCCGTCAGCAAACTGACCGACGCAGGGATCTTATACAAGAAAAGGGGGATTGGAATGTGTGTAGCGGCAGGGGCACGGGAGAGAATCACCGAGCGGCGCAGGACGGTTTTTTTGAACCAGACAATTGACGCCCTGCTCGCGGAAGCGAGAACATTGGGCATCTCGTTAGACGAACTTATTGGCGAGATAAAAAAAAGGGAAGGGGCAAAGAGGTATGATTAGAGTTACGAATGTCACAAAAAAATACGCCAGGACAACAGCTATTGACCGTGTTTCGCTAAGCGTTTCCGACAGTGGGATTTATTGTTTGCTGGGCAGAAACGGTGCGGGAAAAACGACGTTGATGAAGCTGTTGGCAGGACATCTTTCCGCCACAGAGGGACAGATCACAGTGGAGGGAAAACGTGTGCTGCCAAGCCGTATGCCAGATGATGTCACCTATATTGAGAGCGGATCGAAGCAGTTTAATATGAAAGTCTCGCAGGTGATAGATACGGCTGCCGCATTGCAGGACAGTTTTGATTTGGATTTCGCTCAAGAGATGGTGAAGCGGTTCGAATTAAGTCCGACAAAGAAATATAAGCAGTTGTCCCTCGGAATGAAGACAATGCTGACAACGATTATCGCATTGGCAAATAATTCTAAAGTCATTCTGCTTGACGAACCAACACTTGGCTTCGACGCAATTATGCGCGCTCAATTCAATACACTCCTGATGGAAAGTTACCAGGCCCATCCGCGTGTTCTGATCATCTCCACCCATCTCATTGACGAAATCGCCAAAGTAACAGAGCAGCTCATCATTATTGATAATGGAAAAATTATGCTGGAAGTGGGCATTGATGACATCGACGAAAAGGCGTACACCCTGTCCGGCCCCGCGAACGTTGTTGAGCCGATATTAGAAGGCTTGAACTGCATCGGCAAAACCACAGCGGGCAGCGTCGTGGCGGCGCATATTTATGGAGAGCGGGTAGCGCCTCCGGAGAGCGTGGCTGTTGACCGCATGAGCTTGCAGGATTTCTTTATCAATATGGTGGGAGGGGAAAGCAATGGGTAAGAAGGTATGGACTACGGCAAAAATTAATCTGACAAACACAAAAATCCCATATCTTGTGTTAGGCTGTATTATAGCCTACGGATTAGTGTTAGATGTCATCTCTGTTATAATAACAGTTGTCAGCGGCACTGCCGGTGGCAGCTTTTTCTTCAGCTTCGCCGCCTATCTTTGGGTTCTTGTTATATTGGCTGCAATCTTCATCCCCGCCATAAACTTCCGCAGGTTCGTCAATCTTGGCGGCAAGCGGGAAACATTTTTCTGGGGCAGTTTGACGAGCTACGCAATATTGGCGGGCGCGGCTTCCCTCGTCAATACGATATTCTTTTACACGATTGACCGTTTGATAATCAGCACAGAGTATTTTGTGGGCGTTGAGGCTGTTATGCGTGATCCTGCTCTGATGGACAATCATTATATGATGCTTAACATGATTGAGCTTTTCGGGTGGCATGAGCATGGCGTATTCTTCGTGATCGTCCAACAATTCGCCTTTCTTTTCTTGTTGGCGGTTGCCATCCATACATTCACCGCCATCCAGGACAAATGGTATGGTTGGGTGGCAGATGTGGTCATTGCCGCAATCATCTCCGTGTTCACCCCCATTGCTCCGCTGCGCACCGCGTTGGTATGGTTTTTTAACCAGATTATTTTCCATCCTAACGCTCTATGGCAAATTTCCTTCTGCATAATCCTGGCAGCTGCCATATATGCGCTGAATAAACCGATTTTCGCACGAAAGGTGATTTGATTTGGATAACATGTTTGATAAAAAGGCATTGAACATAAAAAAAGGAAAAAAGGAAAAAGGAAGGATGAAAATGATGATGTCCTCAAAGTCCACAAGAATGATACTCCTTGCCTTGGCTCTGGGCCTGATGATATCTATGACAGCTTGCCAGACCAATCCCTCCAACCAAGTGTTTGCAGATTGTCAACCCGAACACTTCCGGTTCATGGTATCCGGATCTGCATCGGATATCGACCAACTGAATGCTGCAAACGATCAGCTCAAGAGCAAATATGGATTTATAAGCGAATTGGTACGCAAAAAATTCATTCAGCAAATGGTTTTTGATAGAGAATATCATTTCGATATAAAACTTATGCCAAAGTCTATCAATATTCCTGTTTTCCTGACAGGGATGCCCCCTTCTGCGGGCGCAGAGATAGGCATTTCCCATTCATTTGCAGAAAAAAATGGACTGCAGATAGGATCCTATGTCAGAATAAACTCTCAAGATTACGTTATGTCCGGAACCTATATTGCTCCGGATGAAGCAGAAAACTCACCGGATACGAACGCTGGAATCTTAATGCTAGAAGATGATTTTGAAGCGGTGAACAAAGGCGAAACCGTTTATTTCGCAGGAAGGTTTCTCAGTATAGACAAGAAGTATATAAACACTCAGATATCAGATTTATCCAAGGAAGAAAATATCTTATATGCAAGTAAAAGTTCCGAATAGATTTATATGTGAGGGAAAGTTATGATGAAGAAGATATTTTCATTATTAAGTTTGGTTTTAGTGTTGTCTATGTTATTAACAATGAAAATGAGAAGAAACAATTAGGACGATGGATATCTGGATCTTCTGCATATGACTATATGGACAGGAATGTCCATAAGAGGGACAGGAATGCCCATATACCAGACGAGAAAAACCCCTCGGGAAAGACAACTTTTTACTATGCCGCTTATGTAGAATCCGCGCAGCAGCACATTCAGGACCCCAAAGTCTACGAGGCAACCAAAATCTGCATTGAGAAGTATGATGACGACTTTTACATGACGGATCAAATTATCATAGATATAGCCGAGTCATTTGAGACCATGCAATAGGGAACAAGTGTGAACAGGTGCCTCACATATTGCGCCCCATGTACACGTGTACACGTGCAGGCCCGTCCTTACATCATGCCGCCCATTATGATTGCGCCCATGTGCGCGTGTACACGCGCACACACGTACATGGGTGCGCCAAATAAATTGACGATTCTATTGGCAAATTTTGCTGATTTGATGAAAACTGCCTGCTTGTTATATCAACTTATGCCAGTGGTATTGCCTTTGATGGTTTTGTAATAAGCAGGGCTTTTAGCATCCATTAACTTTCTCCAGAGAACCTGTTCAATCTTCGCAAGCAATGTTTGTGCTGTCACACAAACAACCGAAGCGTAACACTTTCCGCTCGGAAAGTGTTACGCTTCTTGCTTGTCCCCCTAAAACCCCTCGGATGATTTGGCGATCATCCGTTAAGCCCCGCCTTTCGGCGTGTCTGCTGAGCTCCTGTAGCGAGGGATTATGACCGTCTGCCTGTTGCCTCCAGTATGGGATCATACATATAGATCTAAGCAGGAATTTATTGGGT
>WRII01000007.1 GCA_009782825.1 Peptococcaceae bacterium | reverse complement strand
CCCCCGGCCGTACCCCCCCCCGCCGCACCGCCTGAATATACGCCCATACATAGTACACAATCTGGGGCAGCAGCCGCCCCCAATTAATCGAATTCGCCGACGAAAAACTCCTCCCCGTCTGAGCCGCCGCCTCACGCAGCTCCTCCGACAAAAACGCCGCCTTCACCGCACTCTGACACTCATCAAAATTCCCACGAACCGCCACCACATGGGTATTCGATCCCCCCGTCGTCACCATCTGCCGTTCCTGAACCGGGCTCACCCCACCTGCCGGATAGAACACCACAATCTCCGTCCCCGGCACATCTTTAAACCCCTCCAAGGCCGCCTTCCCCGTATCCCCCGACGTGGCCGTCAAAATGAGAACACGCTGCGCAGGATCCCTCGCCCCTTGCCCAACATCTCCCGCCGCCGTCAAAAACCGCGGCAGCACCTGCAGCGCCATATCCTTAAAAGCCGCCGTCGGCCCATGCCATAACTCCAATACCCCCAAGCCCGAAGTCCGCGAGTTCGCTGCTCGGGGAGCCGCAGATCCCCCTTCTCCTAAATCCCGCAAAGGCGCCGGATTCGTCCCGCCAAACCGGCCATCCTCATAAAGCCGGGACGCCTCACGCAGCACCCTTGGGCTATAATCCGTTAAATAAAGAGCGAAGATTTTCTCAGCTAACACCGCATATCCATCATCCAGCCACCCCCGCCAATCGACCCGGGGAAACCTCTGCGGCACAAACAATCCTCCTCCCGGCGCCATCCCCAGCAGAATGGTTCGCGATGCCTGCTGGGACTCCGTATTTCCCCGCGTACTTTCATAAAACAATGGATTCATCTCCTTTTGACTCATACGTTAACTTAGGGACTGTAACTCCTACCAGCACAATCATAACAGAAAGCCATACAGAAAGCCATACAGCCATACATACATCCATACATCCATACATCCATACATCCATGGCGGATAAAATCCAAACGTTTGGATTTCCTAAGCCACTCGTTCTACACCAAACGCCCCAGCTCTACAAACAACGAATTTCAAATTTCGAATCACGATTCGTTCCCTCTCACCATATGATAAGGCAGACTAATATAGGGAGGGTTTTTTATGGGATTTGGATTTTTAGGTGTTAAAACCAGTATGGCTTATAATGCTGTACCGGTAGCAAACGCTCAAGTCGTCATTAAGGATACTAACGGACATCCTTTATATACGCTAAAAACCGATGCTTCAGGCGAAACCACGGCAGTACAGCTGTACGCGCCAGATAAAATCCACACAATGGATCCGTATTATCAAGGAGCCTATTATTCTCCGTATCAGGTAGAGGTGCGCGCCCCTGGTTTTGTTACCGAAATCATCAAAGGCGTACAGATCTTTGACACCGTGGAAGCCTTCGAGTACGTGAATATGCATCCTCTTTTTCCGTCCGGTTCTAAGGAACATGTGATTATCATTCCACCTCATGAGCAAGTCTTAAGATCACAAAAAAATCAACAAGGACCCCCGGCATCCAGGCCTCGATTCGGACGTGCAGAAGCCACACCGGTACCCGGACCCTGGAGCGAAGCGGACCCCGGATCCTGGAGCGAAGCGGACCCCGGATCCTGGAGCGAAGCGGACCCCGGATCGGAATTCGGGCCGGAATCCAGTCCTGTCTCCACACCCGAGGAAGCCGTGCCGGTTTTTGCTCCCATGGAAGCTATGCAAAATTCCGACCCTGCGGAAGCTCAACAGCAGATATCTGACTCCGCAGAAGCCCGGCAAATATCCCCGATATCCCCCTTCGCAGCATCCGGGCGGTCATCCTCTATCGGCGCAAGAGCGAGACGCGTGATTATTCCCGATTTTATTACCGTCCATTTAGGCAGATACAACGATACAAGCGCCCGCAATGTCAGAGTGCCCTTTCCGTTTTACATAAAAAACGTGGCCTCCAGCGAAATTTTCCCAACATGGCCTGTCGCTTCGCTGGAAGCCAATATTCGCGCAATAATCAATTTTGCGCTGAATCGGGTGTATACGGAATGGTACCGCGGCAGAGGGTTCAATTTTGATATTACCAGTTCCACCTCAACTGATATGTATTTTGTAGACGGCCGTGACATTTTTACAAGCATCGCCGTCATTGTTGATCAAGTCATGGGAGAATATCTGCGCCGCCCGAATCACAACGAGCCCTTCTTTACCGAATTCTGCAACGGCACAACCTCCACCTGTCCCGGAATGTCCCAGTGGGGAACCGTTACCTTGGCCGAGCAAGGTATGACACCCATGCAAATTTTGCGCTACTATTACCCCAATGATTTGATGATAGATACCGCGCCTGTTGCCTCGATTTCCGAATCTTTTCCCGGCATCCCTCTGTCTCAGGGAACCCGGGGATCGGATGTCCAATTGATGCAAAAATACCTGAACCGCATCCGGCAAAACTATCCTCTCATTCCTCTGATTCAGAACACCGACGGCATATTCGGCACAGAAACAGCAAACGCGGTAAGAACCTTTCAACAAATTACCCAGTTGCCGCAAACAAGTATCATTGACAGAGCGACTTGGAATAAAATCTCCTTTTATTATGTGGCTGTCACAGATCTTGCCGAGCTCACCAGCGAAGGCGACCGCATCATCCTGGATCTGATCCCGCCGAATGTTGTGCTCAGGCAAGGGGCCAGCGGAGGATATGTCTCCCGGCTGCAGTATATGCTCAATATTATAGATCAGGTTTATCCGGAAGTTCCATCAGTCAGGCAGGACGGCGCATTTGGCTCCGGCACGAACAACGCCGTGATTGCCTTCCAGCGCCGGTTTGGCCTGCCTGCGGACGGTGTTGTCGGCCCAGCGACATGGTATGCGCTTTACGAAGTGTATGCAGAAATCAGAAATACCCTCCCTCCTGTTTCGCCCCCCGTAACCCCTCCAATAACACCCCCCCCTGTAACACCCCCGGTGTCACCCCCTTATCCGGGTACGCCGTTAAGAGTCGGTTCCCGGGGCAACAACGTTCAGATTATGCAAAAATATCTCAACGCCCTGGCCAGTGTCCATCCGTCCATACCCAGTCTGGCCACCGACGGCATATTCGGCCCCCTTACCGAAAGAGCCGTCATCGCATTCCAACGGCTGTTTGGCCTGAACCCCGACGGTGTCATTGGTCCCCTGACCTGGAACGCCATTGTCACACAGTATAACAATCTCGCCAACCCAGCCCCTCCCTTCCCGGGTTATCTGCTTCGGCAGGGTTCCACCGGCGAGAGCGTTCGCATTGTGCAAAACGCCATTAACAGGCTGGCCGCAACCCATTCTTCCGTCCCCAGAGTCACCGTGGACGGCATATTCGGTCCACTCACACGAAACTCCGTCATAGCCGCCCAGCGCGTCCTTGGCTTGTCACCGGATGGTATTGTCGGCCCCATCACTTGGCACGCGTTGGTGAGATAGCTCCTCCCTCACTCCGCCACCAGGGCATAAGCCGAAATCTTGCGGATACGCCATGAAATCAGAAGAGACAAGAGATAGGAGGCCACAACAGTTGCCGCCCCAAAAGCCACAACCCAATAAGGATCCACAATAAACCCCGCTTTCATCACCCCCATTCCCCTCATGACAACTGACATCAGAGGATTCGTATAATACGCCCCCAAAACACTGCCGACAGCCGCTCCCACAAAGATCGGAAGCATAAACCCGATGGAAATCTGGTTCATCAGCTGGAACGTCGTGAACCCGATCGCTTTCTGGATCCCCAATTCCCTCCTCTTGCGGATAACAGAAGAACTGATGACAAAATACAGAACCAAAGCAACCACACACCCCGTAATTACCAGCATAACAAGCCCCATAGCAGCGACAATGCTTTGGTACGACGCCATACCACTGGCCAGCTCTTTATCAAAATTCACCGTTCCCAGCAGCATCTTTTGATCTGCCTGATCTTCAAACCGGTCTTTAAATACCGTCTCCAAGTCTTCTATAAACCCCGCGGCATCCGTTCCTTTCGCGAGGTAAATATACAAAGACTGATGTTTAAAATCCGGATTGAACCGAAGAAAATCCCGCGTCAGGATAGACGTATTCAGCCCTCCCATGGAAGACCCATTAGACAACCCAACCACGTTAAAAACCTCTTCCTGATCGCCAAACCCCACAGCAACTGTATCCCCCACAGTTTTATGCAATCTTTCCGCTAAGATACCCGCCAAAACTATTTCATGATCAGAAAGCGGATACCGGCCCTCATACACCAGCATAGACTCTTTTCCCGCATAGGTCTCCATAACCACAGCTGCCACATCAGTGCCCTCAACCCTCAGCTTCACTTCATCCAGATATTGACCCTTCCGGACAGCATCCATCCCTTCGATAGCTTGAACCGCCTGAGTCTGATCCAGTCCCGGATTCAGCATTGCAATAGCATTGCAGATCTCCATCCCGGGAACCTCTGCAAAAGCCTTCGTGTCAACCGACGTATTATAATACATAATCACCCCATAGGCCCCCACAAACGTCACCGCAATCAGGATCGTCACAATCATAACGGTTTGCTTCATATTGTGCACAACAGACTTAAGCGCCAGCAGCATCGGGAGACGACTCTCTGATGCCACAGAAGCAGCCCCCTCCAAAGGCAGGTAATTTCTTGAGTATTTGCGTGCAGACGTCTCCATGCGTAACGCGCTGACCGGACTCAGCTTGCCGATATGACGCGCTGAGAGCCACGCCACAGAAACCACAATCAATTCGATAGCCAAAAAGGCCGCTGAACTGACTCCTCCGTCAAACCCCTGTTCCCATTTTAGTCCGGACTGTTGTTCAAAGACCATCGAAACCGCAGGCAGCGCCGGATAAGAGAGCGCAATTCCGGCCAAGCTTCCCGCCCCGGCGATCAGGCAGAACTGGAGTATGACAGAAAGGATAATCTGCTGAGAGGTATACCCCATAGATTTCAGAGATCCTATATTGACAACATCCTCTTCCAGGCTGTTAACGATTCTGAACCGCACAACCAGCAAACACACCACGACAAGGACCAAAGCAAAAACCACCATCATTGCCGCAACCATATTCGCCATCATACACCGGGCCATCTCAATCAAAGAAAGGTCAACCGCTGCAAATAAGGCGGAAAAGTCCACGGCTACCAACGATGCGGAATTCAGGCCCAAGATTTCCTGGATCCCTCCTTCGATAACCGCCACATTATTGATATCGTCCACATTTGTAAACACCACATGAGCTTTATACAAAGGATCATTGAGGATATCCGCGACCTCTTGATAAGTCTCGCCCGGCAGATAAAAGGATACAAATCCGACATCGATGGAACTGAAGAAGATATCCTCCGTATACCCCTGCACCGTAAAGGCAAGTGTTTTCTCCCCACCGGTTTGCGCCTCTGTATATTTCAGTTCAATGGGATCTCCCAGCTGATACCCGCCGACCGCCTTAAAGATGTCCGGCACATAGACCGGCATCGGCGCATCCTTCACCCCCGGCATCGCGCCCCGCCCATTCGAAGACCCATTTTCGACGATCTTCCATTTGCACATCTCCCTGGGTTCATCCATATCATTGAACAAAACCGCAAAAGACTGTTCTTTCCCTTGGTAAATGATTTGCGTGCTAAGCCATCTCACATCATGAGCTTGGACTTTCTGTACATGCTCATTTCCGTCAAGATAGGATTTTACCTCCTCCGTATACAGGATATCTGACATGCAATAGTAGGCGTCTGCCGGCAAAAGCTCTTCTTTCAGAGACTCAAAAAAGTTTCCATAATTGACTACCACCAGCAATCCCGCGTTAAGCAGAAGCGCCGCAATAAGGAAGATAATCGCCAAAGTACCCGAAACAGACTTCGTTTTGCCAATATTGGCCCAGGCATGCATCCACAATTTATCCAAGGTTACCACCCCATTTCAGAGAGGAAAACCCTCAGTTTATCATGGCGCGCCTGGTCCCCGCTCACATATTTCCCCAAATCGCACTCCCCGCACATGACCCCATCCCGTATATACAAAATACGGTTTCCCCGCCGCGCGGATTTCAGATCATGGGTCACCATAACAATATTCTGGCCCCCCTTGTTGACATCAGTCAAAACATCCAAAACCGCCTGCCCCGCCGCAGAGTTCAAGGATCCTGTCGGCTCGTCGGCAAAAACCACCCTCGGTTTGTTGATCAGAGCTCGCACAATAGCCGCCCTCTGGTTTTCTCCGCCCGACAGCTGCGCCGGAAACTTGCGCCAGATTGTTTCAGTTAAGCCCACCTTCCCCAGCAGCTCTTTCGCCTCAGCAACAATGGCTTTTTTATCTCCGCGTATCAGCAGTCCGCCGGCGAGAATATTATCTAAGATGCTCATGTTATCCAACAAGAACATGTGTTGGAAGATGAACCCGCAGTTTTGTCTCCTGAAAACAGCCAGCTTGTCATGACTAAGACCCGCGATATCCGCGCCAAAGAACCGCACAGCCCCGCCCGTGGGTTTATCCATGCCGGACAAAGCGTAAAGAAGGGTAGACTTCCCCGCCCCTGAAGACCCCATGATAACAGTAAATTCATTTTCATAGATCTCAATATCAAGATTTTTTAAAACCTGCTGTTCCTGGGCTCCTGCTGTGAAGCTTTTACAAAGCTTATCTGTTGCCAGAATGACATCCCTTTTGTCCATTTTTCTTTCTTCCTTCCTCTCAATCAACCTGCCTGATAGATCCCACTCCGGACACATTTTTCGTGATCTCAGGGCTTCCCTTATACTTCAGAGATCCGACACCGCTCAAATAGACTCTTAAGCTCCCTGAGCAGCTTATACCACAATCCCCTGCTCCGCTGATGCGCACCTCAGTATCCACAGTATCAAGTTTAAGCGCATCGATTTCCCCCGCTCCTGACAGATCAATATTCGCACTCCGGGCACTGCCTTGCAGCTTAATTGATCCCGCGCCGGATACCTTCGCCTTCATGTTTTCCACATTCACATCCAGATCCATGTCGCAGACCCCGGAAACAACAATGTCAAATTTCTTCCCCTCAATTTTGTCCGCATCTTTAAACGAAATCACCCCATGGATGATCACCCCGTTGAATTCCGGCGTGGTGATATACAACTTAGGTCTTTTCCCCGCGCCGGCTCTAATATTTCTGCTGCTCTCCAAAATCAGCCGGTCCTCTTGAACACTGACTTGGATGTACTCAAAAAGGTTTTCCTGCATCTCGACTTCAACTTTGTGTTCCCGGCCATTTTTATAAATAAGCTCAAAGCCAACTTCTTGATAACTTATGTTGCTCCCTATAGTGACCCCCCTAAAGTTCATATCTTTGATCTCCACAGAGCTGAAGCTCCCCACATCATAGGAACGCTTGAGCATATCCCCTTGTCCCGCTTCTTCCCCACCGGAACCCAGGTTGACACTTACACAGCCGGACAGGGACCCTGCCATCAGCACCAGCAAAACAATACACATCCATTTAGCTTTATAGTTCATAGATTTATCCTCCTATCCAATAAATGCGCCGTCGCCAGAAACAGCACGACTATTTTTATAAGCATGAGCAGCAGATAACTTACCATGCCCACATTAAATCCGATCGCGATATCCACGGAGAAGAAAGGCCCGAACCGGGAATAGGGCGCCATGGCAATCAGGGGCATATCAAGAAGGTTCAGCACATAATACACAGCAAAGAAGCTCGCAACCCCCAAAAGTCCCTTGACCCTGGCGCGGAAAAACACGCTTTTCACCAAAGCGCAGACAAAGAAGATGCTTATAATCAGCAGCAGATAATTCCCAGCGCCACTCAACAAAGAGGCCATCCATTCCCCAAACCCGAACTCCAGCGACCCGATCTCCTCTCCCCACTCCAAAGACATGTTGGCCACAGACAGTCCTTGGACAACCACGCCCGCGGCGCCTATTCCCAAGGCTGCCAAGTCAAAAACCGCCATAGGAATGATCTTTCCCAGCAAGATCTTCCAGCCAGGCGCCGGAACCAGCAGCGTAGTATATGCGCCCGGAGCGGCAAACAGACTCCGAAACGCCTGCACATCAGCAATAACGATAACCACCAAGAGTCCGGTCAGAGCCAGAGAAGTCAAAGACGCCCCCATCACACTCATGATCATGCCAGCCAAGCCGGACATTCCTAAAGCCCCCAACGCGATGAACACAACGTTTAGAACAAGCACACTCCCAAACGCCCACACCCGCAGCCCTAAGTTCTGACGGGCAGAGTATTTAATCTGGTTTAACATTCGCGAACACCTCCAAATAGACCTGCTCTACCGTTTTTCCCTGACTCTCCCGAATCTCCTCGCAGTCGCCGGAAAAAACAATTCTTCCGGCCGATAGAAACAGGACACTGTCAAACACAGCCTCCACATCCTTAACCAAGTGTGTAGACAACAAAATCGACGATTGCTCCAGCGGCATAGCCAGAATAGACTCCATAACCTTCATCTTGCCCACCGGGTCTATGCCGCCCAACGGCTCATCCAGAAGGTAAATAGATGTTTCCCGGGAAAAAGCCAGCCCCAAGGCCACACGTTCCTGCATCCCTTTGGACAACCCATTGATACGCTTCGCGGGTGGCACCTCCAGCATCTTCGCCATGCTGTCCGCCCTTTCAGCGGAATAATCGTCATACATATCCTCATAATACCGAAACGCGTCCCCCACCGTCATCCACGTCGGAAACGCCACCGCATCCGGGAGCAGCGATACCGTTTTTTTCGACTCCTCCCCCCGCCTGGCTTCCCGGGGATAAACAATGTCCCCCGCATCCGGCTGTAAAAGGCAGGCAATCGTTTTCAACAATGTGGTTTTCCCCGACATGTTGGGACCCAGCAGCCCATAAATCCTTCCCGCCTCCATCTCCATATCCACCCCGTTGAGAGCCTTTGCACCGGGATACCTCTTCTCAAGCCCTCTGATTGTCAACAGCGCCATACTGATCTCCCCCCTTGGTCCTTTCCATGTTCGCCATTTCCGCTTCTGCCATATCCATTTTCGTCATTTCCGCCATTTCCGCCTGAAGCCCGTCTAAAATCTCCGGATCCTCAAACCCAAGAGCATGCATTTCTTCCAAAAAACGCGACATTGTCTCATTCACCATGTTTTTCTTAACCTGCGCCACCGCCTGCTCATTATCCATGACAAAATACCCCTTCCCTCTCTGGGAACCGATGAGTTCCTCCCGCTCCATCTCCTGATAAGCCCGCTGAATGGTATTCGTATTTACCTTCAAGGCCATCGCCATCTCCCGTATTGAGGGGATGCGATCCCCCGCACCCAGCTCCCCTTTAATGAGAGCTCGGGAGAAATGCCCTATAATTTGCCGGTATATGGGATATCTCTCGTCAAATCCCACTCGCCAGCTCTCCGTGGGAAGCATATGCTCACCTCCTTCATTGTTCCTTTGTTGTAGTGTACCACTATACTATCACAGTATATTTAGCGTGTCAAGGAGTAGGCGAAATAGCTTCATTTGTCATCCCTCCTCACTCCTGCTATAGTAATTGGTGTAGTAATCCCAATCAAAACTCTCGAGGTGATCACATGACAACCCCCAGCCCCGAATCCCACCGGCGCCAGCAGCGCCAGACCCTTCAACTGGGCCTCCTCTATGTCACCCAGACCCTCTTCCCCGATGAAACCCTGCACATCCCCTATTCCATCCCCAACGGCCTCTATTGCGAGCTGGGCACTTCACCCATATCCAAGCGAGAAGTCGCCCAGATCTTCGATCGTCTCAAAACCTGGGTCTACAACGACTCCCCTATAGACTACCTCGGCCAGGATAACGGCTATTACCTATACCGGCTCGATTCCACGACCCTCCAATCCGTCTACCCCGCCCTGACCTCCTCCTCCTGCATCAAAGACTTTCGCCTCATCCCCTTCCGGACAGGCTTCGTCCTCTATCTGCCCAGCTCCTCCAACCAAGACATCCTCTTCATCCCTCCCGCCAACCTTTCCGCCACCTACGCCGAAACCCGAAATTGGCTCAGCCATTTGGACATCACCCAGCTTGACAGCATCAACACCTACATAGATAAAGGCCGCTTCGACGAACTCGTCACCTTGGCCGAAGCCCTTCACGAAAAAAAAGTCTCCGCTATTGCCGACGCCATAACTCACCATCACCGCACCGTCCAAGTCGTGCTCGTTTCCGGCCCCTCCTCCGCCGGCAAAACCACCTTCACACGCCGTCTCGCCACCCAACTCAGAGTCAATGGCCTCAAACCCCTGTCCATCTCCCTCGACGACTACTTCGTCGACCGGGAAAAAACCCCCCTGGACGCCACCGGCCACTACGACTTCGATTCCTTAGGCGCTATCGACTTAGATCTGCTCAACGACAACCTGAACAGCCTCATCTCCGGCGAAGAAGTCGAACTGCCCAAATTCAACTTTGCCTCCGGCCAGCGTGAGCCCTTCGGCCACTATATGCGCATGGATCCCAGCCATGTCCTGATCCTCGAGGGCATCCATGCCCTCAACCCCGACCTGCTCCGCCTCCCCTCCTCCAAATACGACATTTTCAAAATCTATATCAGCGCCCTCTTCCTTTTGAACATCGACACCAGCAACCGCATCGCCACCACTGAGACACGCCTGCTGCGCCGCATCGTCCGCGACGATCATTTCAGATCCCTTCCCGTCGAACGCACCCTCAAACAATGGCCCAGCGTCAGACACGGCGAAGACGAGAATATCTTCCCCTATCAGGAAGAAGCCGACATTATGTTCAACTCCAGCCTGCTCTTCGAACTCAACATCCTGCGCCCTTACGCCGAACCCCTGCTCAAAACCCTCACCCCCGACAGCCCCTACTACGCCATGGCACAACATCTGCTCAATTTGCTTTCCTTTTTCCGTCCCATGCCCCCTGATCCCGTTCCCAACACCTCGATCCTGCGGGAATTCATTGGAGGAAGCGTTTACCATTATTAGAACCTTACCTCAACCCCTTTACCCAGAAAGGCACAAACACGTATGTCAACCCCACCCACAGAAAAGCCCACAAAAAAAGCCGCTCCGGCGGCCTCCCCTAAACACCCTGATAAAGCCATACCTGCCCCTCATGAAAAACCACACAAAAAAGCGCATGCCACCCGGAAAAAGCAGGACACTGAAACGCGCCCCGACCCCGCCAAAGTTGCCAAAGCATACACCATCTATACCCTCTTAGGCGATCTCTGGCCCGAAGCCCACTGCGAACTCCGTTACTCCAACACTTTTCAGCTCCTTGTCGCCACTGTTCTCAGCGCTCAGACCACCGACCGCCAAGTCAATATCGTTACCGAATCCCTCTTCCAAGCCTATCCGACCCTGGACGGCTTCCTCAGCTGCTCCCTGGAGAAACTCGAAGAACACATCCGCTCCCTCGGCCTCTACCGCAACAAAGCCAAAAACCTCTACGCCTTGGCCCGCGTTCTCGTCACCGACTACCACGGCAGCGTCCCCCGCGAACTGAATGACCTTACCTCACTCCCCGGCGTTGGCCGCAAAACAGCCAACGTCATCCGCATGGAAGGCTTCAACATCCCCGCCCTTCCCGTCGACACCCATGTCCTGCGCCTGGCCAATCGTCTGGGCCTGAGCCAAAGCAAAGACCCCCTGGCCGTAGAAAAAGACCTGACGGCCCTTCTCCCCGACACCTGTTGGAAAGACGCCCACCACCGGCTCATTTGGCACGGCCGCCGCGTCTGTACCGCGCAAAAGCCTCACTGCCAGATCTGTCCTCTCACTTCTTCTTGTTCTTTTTACGCGATCCAACCATCTTCGCTACCGTCCGCCCCAACCCAAAAATAGTATAAATAGCTGTCATCGGCGTCTTCTCCAGCACACTCATACCCACACCGACACCATGATCGACCTTCTTGGTAATCCCATTGACATTGGCCACAACCTGAGAAGCCTCTTCAGCAAGCGGCGGGAGCTTTTCATTGATAATCTTCAGCGTGTGATCCACATTGTCCATCACAGTTTGCGTCCGTTTCAAAGTCGCGCTTAACGAGCGCAGAAATCCCACAAGATAAATCGCTACCAGGATAGCAAGCACAGTAAGAATAAGAACACAGATTTCCGTTACACCTATAACCATAATACTCCTCCTAAGTTTATGAGTTGATATTGTCCCACCTGACGTTCCTGCATAAAACGCCGAACAGAGACAAATCTCGATAACTTATAGTAAACTATATCATATTATGCTCACATATTAAATCTAATGCGGGCTTCTGATATGCACTGTCAGTTCCATCAAAGTCTCCCGTGTGCGTACCAGCGACAACATTTCCGCCGTAATATATTCCCCCTCTCTCATCATCTCCCCGTTTTCCAATCGAACAGCTTGGGAAAGCCTTTTTCCCAATAAATACTGCATCTGTCTTCTATCAAAATGATTGAATGCTCTCGGATAAATAATCTCAGCCGCTGCCAAACTTTTCTCAGCAGTCCCCCTGTTTTTGGGTGCACTGAGGGCACTGCTTTCAGAAGCCTTTCCTCCCTGGTTATCTGGGAATCTGACAACATCAGCATTTCTCAATCTTTCGCCATCGCCTCCGCACCCCTTTGCGTCCTCGTCCGTTTTTTGATCTCCCTCTTTATGCGCATCTGTAGCCGTAACCCTATTCTCAACCCCATCCACATCCTTATGTTGATGCTTATCCACCGCTGCGCTTTCAGTCTTTCTCGCCTTCGCCACAGTCCCCCAGCTCTTAAAGGAATCTGCCCCGCAGATATCTCTGGTATCTTTTTCAGAGGCTGGAGGCATCTCACATTTAAGGCCAGGATCCATCCGGTTCACGTGCGCCTTACTCACGTGATTAGTCTTGTTTATTTTGTTATCTTTATTCATCACTTCAGCTTCATGGAAAGGCCCTATCGATCTCTCCTGCGCCGCCTCCGCCGCCGCTTTACGGCGCAAGGTCTCCGCAGCCTTGACCAACGCAGCTTCCGCAGCAGACAAAGGCCGGGCCGACACCTCTAAGGCATGCCCAGAACCCGCATATTCTGAGCCAATAGTCCCTTCCTGATATCGCCCAGGATCTTCCTGGAGAATCGAATCTGTATGCGCCACATCACGAAACACATTATGCGCCGCATCATACGACATGTGCTGTGCTGCCCGATACGCTTCCTGCCCCACAAATTCCTTCCGCCACACGCTGCCCCTTTCTCCATAGCCCTCCTTGGGCCCCCCATCCTCCTTCTCCTCAGACCCAACTTTTCCAGACCCCAAATCAGCCCTGTCAGAATCACCCTCGTTAGTCTCTACACCCTCTTGGTCAGAGTCAAGGCCCACTTTGTTAGAATCACCCTCATCTTGATTGGCGCCCCCCCCATCTTGCTCGGCGCCCCCCCTCACTCCGCTGCCAACACCGACCTCGCCCGCACTGCCGCTTCCTTGACCCTCAATATATTCCACCTCAATCAGCACGCTATCCTCCAGCAAAATTGTAAAGCTGCCGCCCAAGGTTACAATGTCCGTCCCATCAATATCAAAGATCCTGCCCTCATCATTTTGGATGCGGCACCTGACAATACTCCCTGTGGTTTCATCAAAAAAGATCTGTTTGACCACACCCAGCAGCAACCCTTTATCCGAAAGAGCGTAAGTCCCAATAACCTGAACATCATCTTTTAAAAGCTCAATAGCCCAGGGACAATGCGCCACACCTTCAATGATATCCTCCCCCATCACCGTTAACGCAAAATCCCCCAACCCCACAGCATATTTCTGGTCAATCAGACGCGCCCCCAAATAATCGGAAGGTTCGTTGAGCACATAATAGGCGATCCCCTTGCTCACAGGATCAAGCACAACATCCTTAAGCGTCCCGACCTCCATCGCTGTCTGGATATTGACAATGCGCAATCCTATAATCTCGTCTCTCCCTTTCACGCGCTCACATCCTTTCCATATATGTCAACCCAAATAGCCCCTAAAATGAGTTTCACATGCAAAATTCTACATGATCTCATATATCCCTGCTCAGGAAAGCTCTGTCAAGATGTTATCCTCGTCCTCCAAGACCCCTTTTCATCCATAATTGTATTTATGTGTTAATTATTCCCATGTGATCATATAGCTTGCCCAGAAACATGTCCTGTATTTCATTGGATTTCATGAAAACGACTTTACCGTTTCACGAAACCGTCCGCGCTGGGTCGAAAAGGGCTTTACAGGCGAAGATATCGTACAGTCAGTTGAAGCCAATGATAATCCGGAAGAACAAATCAGACACCTTTTTTCCTCTGGTATTGAATTTTCCGAAGAACCTCAACTCAAGATCTATCTCATCAGAAAAGCAGACAGAGATACCCTTTGTGCAATTATCAGTCATCTACCGAAAAAATCATACTGCCTTCCACATTGGATATGCGAAAATTCATCCCAGCAGGCGTGCATTACGGCATCAGCAATTATGTAGGCTTTTGTGAATGTTATCTTTGCATTAAAACAAGTGATTCCTTGGCAGATACCTTAAAACAAGTTTCCGAACAAATGCGGGTGCATAAAACCGGCGATAGCTGTCTCCAAGCATTTCTTGCATGGGATTTAGTTGTACGGCTCCGGTAAGGATAAAGAATGGGTAAACAAAGTTCTGGATGATATGTGCGCGGAAATCGAGACGCAGATATGATTTATTATCAAACATATTATATTATAATAGTAAGTGTAAGAGATATCAGAACACACAACACACACACCTAAAAGAAATATAATCAGAAAGGAGTATGCACGATGACTAAAAGATTAACAAAATCAACAACTGACAAAAAGATCGATGGTGTATGCGGAGGAGTTGCACATTATTTTGATGTAGATCCAACAATTATAAGAGTGGCATGGGTCGTTTTTGCCTGCCTGGGCGGGAGCGGTCTCATCGCCTATCTCGTAGCCGCGATCATCATGCCCAGGGATACAGATGTCGTGTAAGTTATAGTCCCTAAGGTCCCTACCCCTCATACGACCCAAGCACAGCGCGCGCAGCCACAACATCAGATCGAATCTGCTCAGCCAACTGCGCCCCAGACTCAAATTTCTTTTCCGAACGAATCCGGGCCAAAAAATCCACAGCAAGAAATTCCCCATAAATCTCCCCGGTAAAATCCAAGAGATGCACCTCAATACTCAGATCTTTCTGCGTATCTAATTGTTGTGCAAAGGTAGGATTAAAGCCAATGTTGACGAGAGCCCCCCACATTTTCCCCTGCCGGCGCACCCGCGCCGCATAGACACCCATCCTCGGCACAACAGCCTCCGCAGAGACCCGCATATTAGCCGTGGGAAACCCCAGCTCCCGCCCGCGTTGACACCCCTTTTCCACACACCCTCTCAAACGGTAAAGCCGTCCCAGCATACGGGCAGCAACTTCCACATGCCCCTGCCTCAACGCCTGACGGATATCGCTTGAAGACACCCGCACGCCGTCAAGACGCTGTTCGGGCACAACATCCACAGAGAACCCCCAGTTCTGCCCCATCCGCATCAATTCCTGCGCGCCCCCCTGAGCCCGCCGCCCAAAAGTATAGTTATATCCCACAACCACATGAGCCGGACTCAGCGGCGCCAAAACCTGCACAACAAACTCCTCCGGCGACAGCGCGGCAAATTCCCTCGTAAAAGGATATACCCGAACCTCATCCGTTCCCATTTCACTCAAAATCCTTCTCTTTTCATCCAAGTCCGTCAAATAACAAAATCCCCTCTCCGGATAAAGCACCCTTTGCGGATGGGGCATAAAAAGCAGCGCCAGAAAATTCATTCCCATTGCCCGCGCAGAGTCCAATCCCTGTCGGATCAAAACCTGGTGACCAATATGAACCCCATCAAAATTCCCCAGCGCAATAACAACTTCTTTTCTCAATGAAGCATCCTCCTCTTACATGCCCTCCGCCGAAACCATAACCTTGACAGGATACAAACACCCTCTCTGCCATCTTCCTATGCCCATCCAAGCCCCTTGACAGTACACTTGCACGTGTGTTCCCTGATTCCCGCCCCCGTCCAAACACCTATCAGCCGTATGACCACACCTGCCGTCATAGTCATACTGGAAAGCAGGACACTGCGTAGCCAACCCATGAGCAAAAGCCCGCCGGCGGGACACAGGAATCTCAACCTTAGGCAAAGGCAGCCCATAACCCATCTCCTGCAAAAACCCATACTCCCCAGCATCAACACACCGCGCAATCTCCTCAAGAGTCCAAGCCTCTTCCAGCCTCCAGCACCCCACCCGAATGCGCCACAGCTCAGACATATGCCCCCCACAGCCCAAGTGCGCCCCAATATCATGGCAGAGCGTCCTTATGTATGTTCCTTTCGAGCAGGCCACCTCCAGACTCGCCCGAGGCTGTTCTCCCCCCTGCCACTCCAACAGGCGCAGCACCTCAACCTGAACAGGACGAGCCTCACGCTCCACCGTCACGCCAGAGCGCGCCAGCTCATATAAACGGCGGCCCTTGTGGTGCACAGCCGAATACATAGGCGGAACCTGCATCAGATCCCCTGTGAAACGAGGCAGCACCCCTTCCAGCTCCTCCCTCGACACATTCGCCCGCCGCGTCTCCAGCACCCGCCCCGCTCCATCCTGGGTATCCGTCACCACCCCCAAAGTCAGTGTCGCGCGATAGGTCTTACCCTGGACGCTATAGTACTCCGTCAGCCGCGTCGCCTGCCCCACCCCAACCGGCAGCACACCCTGAGCCTCAGGATCGAGAGTTCCCATATGGCCGATTTTTTTCATGCGAAGAAGTTTGCGCAGACGATACACAACATCCGCCGAGGTCATCCCCGCCCCCTTGTTCACATTAATGACTCCATTCACCCGTCACCCTCCGCCTTCTCCAAAACTTCCCGCAATAAAGGCAGAGCCTGGGCCAAAGGCATTTTAAGCGTACAGCCCGAAGCGCGCACATGCCCACCGCCGCCAAACTGAGCTGCCACGCGGTTGACATCAATCCGCCGCGACCGGAAGCTGACCTTACACATCTGAGGATCTTTTTCTTTTACAAACACAGCCGTCTGCACACCACGAATATTCATAGCTTGGGCAATGAATCCTTCACAGTCATCATCAATTCCTACAGCGTCAAAATCATCGCGGCTCAGATACATCACAGCCACCTCCCCCTCATCAAGAAAGGACAGGTTCGCCAAAGCCCGCCCCAAAAGCTTCGTCTGTTCCCGGGACTTTTCATAAAACACTTTTTTATGTAGATTAGACACCCCAATCTCATGACTAATCAAGGCCCCAGCAACTTCATGGGTACGCTGAGTCGTATTCGAAAAAGCAAATTGTCCCGTATCGTTGATAATAGACACGTACAGATTAGCCGCGATCGTCTCATCAATGACAATGCCCAACTCTTGAAAAAGCAGCCACAACATCTCACCCACCGATGAAGCTCCCGTATCAATCCACTGAATATCACCAAACCCTTCGTTAGACACATGATGATCAATATTGATCACAAGAGCCCTTGTGTTCCGTTCCTTGTTCCTTGTGGAGGTTTCTTTTCCCTCCAGACTCCTGTCCTGAGTCGCACAATCCAGATAAATGACAACTTCAACAGGCGCACTCTCAACAGACCCACTATCTGATACTCGCCCCACCTTCTCATAACCAGGCAAAAAACTTAAGCGCTCCGAACTTTCCGCACAATAGACCACAGATTTACCCATCTGCTCCAAAGCCGCCCCCAGCGCCAATAAAGACCCCAGCGCATCCCCATCGGGCTGAACATGTGTCCGCAGCGCAAACAACGACTTCCGGCGCAGCGCAGCCGCCACCTCATTCAACACAGCACTCATCCTTCCCCTTTTCCCATATCTGTCAAAAGCTTTGAAATACGAGCTCCATGCTGGATGGACGGATCATATTTAAAAACAATATCCGGAACATGACGCAACTGGATAATGTGGGCAACTTGGCTACGGATAAAAGGCGCCGCACTCTCTAAAAGCTCCATATTTTCTTGAATCGCTTCCTCATTCCCCATGACACTGACAAAAACCTTTGTACTCTTCAGGTCATCGGAGACCTCAACATCTGTCACCGTCACAAATCCCAAGCGCGGATCCTTAAGATCCTCCCGCAAAATCCGCGAGATCTCCTCTTTCAGCAATCCCGCCAAACGGTGACCCCGGCGATGGCCACGGTCGTTATGCATACCCAACCCCCTCACTTGATGTTCTTAAAGCCCCCTCTGTATCTCTTCCTGAGTATAGGCCTCTATGATATCCCCCTCTTTAATATCGTTATAATTTTTCAGCCCTATCCCACACTCATAGCCTTCCATAACTGTTTTGACGTCATCCTTGAACCGCCTCAGCGAATCAATGTCTCCTTCAAAAACCACAATACCATCTCGAATCAGGCGCACCTGTGAGGAGCGGTTTATTTTTCCTTCCGACACGTAAGATCCGGCAACAGCCCCAATCTTAGGCACTTTGAATACCTGGCGCACTTCGGCGCGGCCTTCGGAGACTTCCTTGTACTCCGGCTCAAGAAGCCCTTCCATTGCTGCTCTGACATCATTGATGGCATCATAGATCACCCTGTACAAACGGATATCAACCCCCTGCAGCTCGGCAATCTCTTTCGTGTTCGTATCGGGCCGCACATTGAAACCCAGAATAATGGCATTGGACGCCGCTGCCAGCATGACATCGTTTTCGCTGATAGCTCCCACGCCTCCATGAATCGGATTGACACGCACTTCCGACGTGGAGAGTTTGCTCAAGGATTGCCGGATCGCTTCCACAGATCCTTGAACGTCGCCTTTAATAATGATATTGAGCTCTTTGACTTCCCCCTCTTTGATACGATCAAATAAGTCGTCCAGATTGATGCGGCTCCTCTGCTTCAGGGTTTCCGCTTTCCGCTCATTGACTCGGGCTGAGGCCACTTGGCGGGCCAGCCTTTCATCCTCAACAACATGAAAAATCTCGCCGGCCTCGGGAACTTCTGAAAGACCCTGAATTTCGACCGGCGTTCCCGGGGGAACTTTTTTGACACGGCGGCTTTTATCATCTACCATGGCCCGTATCTTGCCGACGACCGGCCCGGCAATAATGACATCCCCCACCGCAAGGGTTCCCTTGTCCACAAGAACTGTGGCTACCGGCCCTTTGCCTTTGTCCAGTTTGGCCTCGATCACAGTCCCCTTGGCCTTACGGAAAGGATTGGCCTTGAGCTCTTTCATCTCGGCCACTAACAGAATCATTTCCAGCAGAGATTCAATGTTGAGACGCGCTTTGGCTGATACAGCCACAGCGATGGTCTCGCCTCCCCATTCTTCCACCACAAGCCCTTGTTCAGTCAATTCCTGTTTGACCCGTTCGGGGTTAGCCCCTTCCTTATCAATTTTGTTAATGGCTACAACAATGGGAACATTGGCGGCTTTGGCGTGATTGATGGCTTCAACGGTCTGAGGCATAATGCCATCATCAGCAGCCACCACCAGAACCGCCACATCTGTGACCTGGGCCCCCCGGGCCCGCATGGCTGTGAAAGCTTCATGACCGGGTGTATCTAAAAAGGTAATCTTCTGCTCTTTGATCTCTACCTGATAGGCGCCGATATGCTGCGTAATGCCGCCTGCTTCGGAGGCCATGACATTCGTAGACCGGATTGCGTCCAATAAAGATGTCTTTCCGTGATCCACATGCCCCATAACTGTGACAACAGGGGGCCGCGGCCGCAGATCTGACGGATCATCCGCAATATCTTCAATGATGGTCAGGGGTTTTTCCGCCCGCACTTCAACAGCCACACCCATTTCATTGCCTACCACCACCGCTGTGTCGCTGTCAATCTCCTGGTTGATCGTGGCTAAAACGCCCAGAGTCATGAGAGTTTTGATCACCTCTCCCGCTTTCCGGCTCATGCGAGAAGCAAATTCTTGCACAGAAATCGTTTCTGGGATGATGATATGCTTTGGTGTGGCGGACACCGGGGCTTTCTGATCCTTGGAACCCTTGTGACGGTCTCTGCGCGTCAGAGCGGAGATGTCCCGTTCTGTCTTCTTGGGTTTGGCAAATGAGCGTGAATCCTGGGCCTTTTTCTTGTTGGGCACCTGCCTCTTGGCGGGCTGCTCTGTGACAGATAATTCTGCCGTCTTGCCATCAATTCTAATCTTCTGCATAGTGGGCGTTTTTTTATCCGGTCCACGCCCCGGCTGCGGCCCTCTGCCTGCCCCTTCGCCGGGACGCTGGGGGCGAGAACGGGCGCCTTGGCTGGATGACCGATCGTCAAACCTCTGACCTTGACCTTGCGGATGCCTTTGTCCCTGTCCTTGTCCCTGTCCTTGACTGCCGGGACGTCCTCCCTGAAAACGGGTTCCGCCTTGTGGGCGATCCCCATAAGACCTCTGTCCTTGCCCTTGTCCTTGTCCTTGTCTCTGTCCTTGGTAGTAGCCAGAGCGGTCTCCACTTCGATCCCCAGGACGATCCCCCTGGAATCCTGGGCGGTTACCTTGAGGGCGGTTTCCCCCTTGAGAACGACCCTCATAAGGCCTCTGCCCTTGGCCACTGGTACGCTCGCCGCCAGAGCGCTCGTTGTAGGGTCTTTGACCCTGGTAACCTGAACGTTCCCCCTGACCCCCCAAACGGTCACCTTGTCGCCTTTGTCCTACTCCCCCTTGAGGTCTCTGGGCTTGCTGACGATCCCCTTGCGCCCGCGGGCCCTGGGGGCGATCCCCTTGGAATCTCTCTCCCTGAGGCCGCGACCCCTGAGGACGGTCTCCTTGAAATCTCTCTCCCTGAGGCCGCGACCCCTGAGGACGGTCTCCTTGAAATCTCTCTCCCTGGGGCCGCGACCCCTGAGGACGGTCTCCTTGAAATCTCTCTCCCTGGGGCCGCGACCCCTGAGGACGGTCTCCTTGAAATCTCTCTCCCTGGGGCCGCGACCCCTGAGGACGGTCTCCTTGGGCTCTCTCTCCCTGAGGCCGCGACCCCTGAGGACGGTCTCCTTGGACTCTCTCTCCCTGAGGCCGTGACCCCTGAGGACGGTCTCCTTGGACTCTCTCTCCCTGAGCTCTATGACCCTGAGAACGATCCCCTGATCTCTGGCCAGGATCAGCACCAGGCCGCCCCGCCTGACGTTGTTGCGGACGCTCTGCCTGCTTCCCAGCTTTCTTTTCCGGATGTTGTCCCTCGTCCTGAGTTTCCTCTTTCTTTCCGGGTTTGGACTCCGGCGCCTTCACAGCTGAATCGGGCTGTTTTTTAAAGTCTTTTTTGATTTTTTGAGCGTTTTCATCGCTGACAGCGCTCAAGTTGTTCTTCACAGCAACGCCGATATGTTCCAAACGTTGAATCAATTCTTTGCTGGATATGTCTAATTGTTTAGCTAACTCATGTACACGAACCGTCACATTCCCACCTCCATTTTAATTGTTAACTGCTTACCGCAAACACCAACCGCCTAATCATTAACTTCCGTAATCATCCCTTTTGCAAGGTTAGGATCCAAAACAAGCATAACCCCTTTGGGCATACTCCCAGTCGCTCTGCCCAACTCTTCTTTGCTGGCGAAGATCAAAACGGGAATCCCTATATCTTGCCCCCATAACTCAAATTTTTTGATAAGCCCGGGCGCATCCTGGGCAAGAATGAGCAGGTATCCTCGCTTTTTCTTAATCAGGGCTTCAACTTGAGCACTTCCTGAGGCCAATTTTCCTGCTTTTTGGGCCAATCCCAGTAAGTCTCTTATTTTTGCTTTTCTTGCTGTGCAGTTGATATTTCCAACTGTGTTTCTTCCCATAGTTCTCTTCCCCAAACTTCTCTGGGCCTAAACTTCCATATCCATCACTTCATGGTTCAACGCCTCGAACACATCCGCATTTGGCTCTGATCCCAGAGCTCTGTGAAAACTCTTGTTCTTTACAGCCTTGGCTAAGCATTCGTGAGCACGGCACAGATAGGCGCCCCGGCCGTTCTTTTTCAAGCTGGGATCGTATTCCACTTCCCCTCCCTCTGTCCTGACGACTCGCACAAGGTCACTCTTTGGCTTCATTTCCCGGCATCCTAAGCACATGCGCAAAGGTATGTGTCGGCTCAATTGTCCCCCTCCTCATTTGTGTTAATGGACCTCTTCAGCATCATAGCCCTCTTCGGCATCATAACTCTCTCCAGCATCATAACTCTCTCCAGCATCATAACTCTCTTCGGCATCATAACTCTCTTCGGCATCATAACTCTCTTCGGCATCATAACTCTCTCCGGCATCATAGCTCTCTTCAGCATCATAGCTCTCTTCAGCATCATAGCTCTCTTCAGCATCATAGCTCTCTTCAGCATCATAGCTCTCTCCGGCATCATAGCCCTCATCATCATAGCCATCGACGTCATAACCTTCCTCATAATTATCAGAAGAAAACTCTTCCTCATAGAGGTTTTGAGTTCTAGCCTGGGACTCACTTTTAATGTCGATTTTCCATCCTGTTATTTTTGCGGCCAAGCGCGCGTTTTGGCCCTCGCGGCCAATGGCGAGAGACAGCTGATAATCAGGAACCACCACCAGGGCCGCGGCGCCCTGCTCGTTTTTAGGATAAACACCCAGCACCTTGGCTGGAGAGAGAGCATTAAAAATCAAATCTACAGGATCCGGGGACCAGGGAATGATATCCATCTTTTCACCGCGCAATTCATTAACAATCACCTGTACCCGATTCCCTTTTTGGCCAACACAGGCCCCCACAGGATCCACATTGGGATTGCCGGAATAGACAGCAATTTTGGATCGCGCGCCGGCTTCCCGGGCCACACCTTTGATTTCCACAATCCCATCATGGATTTCGGGAACTTCTAATTCGAACAGGCGCCGAATCAAGCCGGGATGGGTGCGGGAAAGGAGGATTTGCGGGCCCTTGTTGTGGTTCCTCACTTCCACCACATAGGCCTTAACCCGGTCAAAAGGCTGGTGCACTTCTCCGGGAATCTGCTCATTGGCCGGAATAACAGCTTCTACTTTACCCAGATCAATGATCAGATTACGCTGTTCATAGCGTTGGACAATCCCGGTAACAATATCCCCTTCGCGATTAATGAACTCATCATAAATCATGCCCCGCTCGGCTTCACGAATGCGCTGCACCACAACTTGTTTTGCCGTCTGGGCCGCAATGCGTCCAAATTCCCCCGGCGTCACTTCGAATTCCGCCATATCTTCCACTGTATAGTTGGGATTCATCTTGAGCGCGTCGCTTAGAGAAATCTCCTGCTTCTCGTCTTCGACTTTTTCGACAATATTTTTGTAGGCAAACACTTTAATTTTTCCCGTTTGACGATCTATTGTCACCTTAACGTTTTGTAAGGTGGAAAAATTCTTCTTGTATGCGGAGATAAGCGCCGCTTCAATGGCGTCAAACAGGATTTCAGCAGATACCCCCCTTTCTTTTTCCAATTCATGAATGGCCTCGATGAACTCCATATTCATACTTTTTAACACACTCCTTCTCTTTATCCAAGATCTCACGCACATGAAACAAATTCCTGGTAAGCTTTAGAACTCAACGGCCAAATGCGCTTTTTCCACAGCCGGCCACGAAATGAAAATCTGATTATTCTCATAGGTCAGAAGCATCCCCTGATCATTCACTTCCGTCAAATAGCCTGTGAATTTCATAAATCCTTCGATTTTTTCCAAGGTCTCGATGCTGACCAGGCTGCCCTGGTATTTGAGAAAATCCGTCCTGTCTCTGAGGGGCCGCTCCAGACCCGGCGACGACACCTCCAAAAGATAGGACTGAGAAATGAGGTTCTTGGTATCCAAAATATCGCTGAGAGCCAGGCTCACCTGTGTGCAGTCGTCCAGGTCAACGCCCTTTTCTTTATCGATATAGATGCGCAGATACCAGTAATCCCCTTCCTTGACATATTCGACATCGAATAGTTCCAATCCCATGTTCTGAACAACAGGTTCAGCCAGTGCGGCCACTTTGCCGGTCAAATCCTTGTCCATAGTTCGTTTTCCTCCAATTCCGCCTTACAGTTGAAGGATCTCAACTGTGTTGAAAGAGATCAACTGAAATGAAGGAGTGGGAATTATCCCACTCCAAACACATGCTTCATAAAAATTCCAAACAAATGTCATCGGTATTACTATACCATATGGGGGGGTATTGTGCAATCCCATTTCAATGTTTGACAAAAAGAACGCATCATGATACTGTTATGATATCATAATAATATTAAAAAGAGGAGGTTCCTATTCCTGAGTCCCCAAAAACATCTTAACTTTTGAAAGGAGACTTTTTATGAACACGGAAACGAAGAATCGCTATGAAGAAAAAGACCTCAAGGCTAAAAGCGGTATGGCCGTCTTAGTGGTGAGCATACTGCTCATTCTTGCCGCCATAGCCGCGTTTATTTTCGGCATCACCCTGTGTGAAAATAAAGGCGAAGCCGATCCATTAGGTATTATCCTGATAGTTGTCGGTGCAGTCTACGCATTTCTAATTGGATGGATCCCTTTTCTTGGTCTTAAAGTGATAAAGCCGAATGAAGCCCTGGTTTTAACGCTGTTTGGACGGTACTACGGCACATTGAAACGCGAAGGCTTTTATTTTGTCAATCCCTTCGTCATAGCTGTCAATCCAACAGGCATTTCTACGACATCTACGGCTGAGCTTGCTGCCGTTAAGGCCGCCGCTAAGGAAGGGGCCGGGAGTGGACACACCACCCAAAGCCCAACAATAGGTAAAAAAGTATCGTTGAAAATTTCGACGCTCCATAACGAGCGTCAAAAAATCAATGACCAACTTGGCAACCCAATTATCATCGGCGTCGTGGTTGTGTGGAAGGTCGTGAATCCAACAAAAGCCGTTTTCAATGTGGACAACTATAAGGAATACCTCTCCATCCAATGCGACTCAGCGTTGCGCAATATTGTACGCCTCTACCCCTACGATACCTTCGGGGATGATCATGAAAAGACTCTGCGTGCCAGCAGTCAGGAAATCTCGTTGAAACTGAAAGACGAAATCCAGTCAAAAATGGAGATCGCTGGCATCGAGGTCCATGAAGCACGCATTACACATTTAGCCTACGCGCCAGAAATCGCCGCCGCCATGCTACAGCGGCAGCAGGCCTCCGCTATTATTGACGCGCGGCAGATGATTGTCGAAGGCGCTGTGAGCATCGTAGAAATGGCGCTCACTCAGCTCAGTCAGAACAATGTTGTTGCCCTCGACAATGAACGCAAAGCCGCCATGGTCAGCAACCTGTTAGTTGTGCTCTGCGGCAATCGCGATGCTCAGCCTGTTGTCAACAGCGGTACATTGTACTGATGCGGTCTCCGATTGCATCAGTACCGCAAGTGGTCAGTGGTCAGTGGTTAGTGGTCAGTATTGGATTTTCTTGTTTTTTGTTGACGCTTCGCGTCTGTAAGTTACTAAAAAGGGGGATGTGTTTTGGACGATAGCAGTCAAAAGAAACAAATACCCCTGCGCATTTCTCAAAAGCTTTGGGAAGACCTTTCGGCCTGGGCCGATGACGAATTCCGCTCACTCAACGGCCAGATCGAATACCTGCTCGCGGAATGTGTTAAACGCAGGAAAAAGAGCGCCAAGAAACCAGAGATTTTTGAAGAAGAAGAGAACACTCCATGACGCTGGCGCCCTATAGCGGAACGGGGCTGTTGCACAAAGTCATTTCCTCAAAACACACAAAAAAAAACCCCCAAGAATCTGGGGGGAAGAAAGAGGAGGAGAAAAGAGATGTTCTTTCCTAGTATTTCCTCTATCCTCTAAATTATACATGCTCGAAAAAATTTCATACACTTTTTCCTCCTCTGCGTCTTGGCGAGGTTCTAAAGCCTTTCCGGCTCACCATGCTCCTCGCCAAAAGTCTCCACAGTCATCTTAACCATGCGCTGCTCCTCCAAAGGCCGATCCATCTGATTGCGCGGCGCCGCAACAATTGCATCCGCCACATCTATCCCTTCAATGACCTGGCCAAACGCCGCATATGCCCTATCCAAATGGCTTGAATCCGCCACCATGATAAAAAACTGCGATCCTGCCGAATCCGGCGCCTGGCCCCGCGCCATGGACACAACCCCGCGCTTGTGTTTAAGGTCATTCGCAAAGCCATTTTGTTCAAATTCACCCTTGATAGCATACCCGGGATTTCCCGTTCCATTCTTCTCGGGGCAGCCCCCCTGAATCATAAAGCCCGGAATCACCCGATGGAAAATAAGACCATCATAAAATCCTTGTTTGATGAGGGACACGAAGTTCCGCACCGTATTCGGCGCCACATCAGGATAAAGCTCAATACGCATCACACCTCGATTCTCCATCTCCAGGGTCACAACAGGGTTTGCCATAAATACCTCCAGTTTTTTTAAGACGTTAGGGGCTGTAACTAAATCCAATACTGACCACTAACCACTGATCACTGACCACTTGCGGGCAAAGCCCGCATTAAAAGAACATGCTCGTGATCATCGCCGCCTCCGATTCATCAGCTTGCATGCACTCCACAGTTAGAGCAATACACAAGCAAAGCAGTTCATGATCCGGGTTGAGAATATCCAGCTCATAAGAATCTCCCCAGATAAACCCGCGCTTAGAAATGCGCATAATAGCACCCATGTCATCATATAATTCAAACTTGTGCGCCCAAGCATCTCCATTCATCTTCCATGGGACACCCTCAATACTAATCCTTGTGTGCATAAACGTGAATTCGCTTTTGACTGTGTAGACTGCCCCACCCAATTCAATGAAATAGCGCGGCTGAAACGACATTGTCTTTTGCCGTATAAACGCGGCCTCATTCCCAAACGCATCATAAAGGCGCAGCTTGCGCCCCGAGGAGAAAGATTCCCCTTGCGCAAACCAGCGGTCGGCCCCATTGTCATCCTTAATGGTGAATTTGTCCCGCCATGAAAACGCTTTTTGCTTAATATACAACTTCATAAGTACTCCTCTTTCTTTAAATGTTAAAACTATAAAACTTCCACTCTTGCTTTATTCGAAATCATGCAAACTGAACAATACATTTTCCAACAACATCTCTAATAGAAGATATTGAATAACCTTCTTTCCGTCGCAGAATTGACGAAAACACAGTAACACACATTCCATCCGGTATTGTTGGTATGAAAAACAATTCTTGTCGAAGAGTTAAAAGTGGGCACCTTTACCCAAAAGCCCCCACGGATCAATCCACCCAAGGGTATTAGCCGCAAACTGATACGGATTTTCGCCACCTTCTAATCCAATCGGATCAGCACTAACAAAGCACCCAACCCCCGCATCATAATACCGGTGCCGGTTGTAACACAACCCCTACTCTTGATCGAAGTATTGCCCTTGAAGCCTAAGCGGCTGTCCAACCGCCTCCACGCTCACCCGATCAACCAGCCCAAAGGCCGAATAATGCCCCTCCCAGGCTATTATCCCATTTTCATCTAACAGGCGCAAGGGCATCCCGTTTGGGTCATTCTGGTAGTAGTACAGCTTTTTCCCAACGCCCTCATCTTCCAGCGCCTGTACCTGCATCGCCAGCGGCACAAAGCCGCCCAGGTGGTAGCTATAAAACTACGCCCCCCATTTGCGTTTTCTCTTAAATCGACGCTCACACAGTGCGCTAAATCTGCTGGCCGAAGGGGTCGTAGGTGTGTTTTTGGGTGTAGGGCAGGTAGGCAGAAGGTGGTGGATTGGGTGGTGGAACTCGTCAAGTCTCGAACAAAGGGGAAGTAGAGGGGGCGAACATTTATAAGCGGCGACTTTGCTGAGGAAATTTCTGAGCTGCGCGGCGCTCAGAAATTTCTCAGCATGGAGCGCGTTAAATGTTCGCCCCCTCTACTTCCCCGCCTTAGGATACCTTTTTCGTTGATGTTTTGCTCCCTCCATTTAACACCTATCAGTGAAAAAACTCCCTCACCTTCCCCAAGACCTGCTCCCTATCCCCCCGCATATGGTTGCGTTTAGGCAAAGACGCCAGGAAACTCATGCCATATCTTTTTGTCACAACACGATCATCCAGCAGAATAAACACCCCCCTATCCTCACGGGTGCGCAGCAG
Source organism: Peptococcaceae bacterium (assembly GCA_009782825.1). GTDB lineage: Bacteria > Bacillota > Desulfitobacteriia > Desulfitobacteriales > Syntrophobotulaceae > WRJI01. Next base: position 43,040 of record WRII01000007.1, on the reverse strand, counting down.
GCGGCCAAAACCCTGCTTGAAACGAATCACCGCCTCCGGCAGCTGCAAGTCATAAAAAGGATTGCGCCCCTTTTTTCGCAGCAATTCCGAACGGGCCTCAATCACCGGCATACTAGGCGGCCAGAAAGGCAGCCGCACCATGATCAAACAGGAAAGCTCCTCCCCCGGCAAATCAATCCCCTCCCAAAAACTGCTGGATCCCAAAAGCACCCGCCCCGCATGAGCGCGAAAATCATCCAACAAAGCATCACGGCTGCCATGGATCCCCTGCGCCAGAATTTCCAGAGGAGACGATTCAGCCAAAACCGAGTCCTCACCCACAAACTCCTCAAGAGCTTGATTCACAAGACGCAAAAGACGATGAGATGTAAACAGAACCAACGTACGCCCCCCCACAAGACGAGCCGCTTCCGCCACAAAAGACGCCACCTCACGAGCCAGTCCCCCCTCCGCCTCTATAGGGGATATCCTCGCAATAGCGCCATTTACATACGCCTCTGAGTTCACAGCCTCCCGATTCACGCCCCCTGCAGATCCCGCCGCCTTCCCTCCCTCCTGCAGATCCCGTCGCTCCCCTCCAGCTCCCACCGGAGCAAACCCCGAAACAATACAGGACAGCATCTGAGACTGATAATCAAACTGAGATCTCAAAGCCAACGTCCCCGCGCAATCCCTTTTCAATCCAATCTCGCCCATAAAATAACGGAAATCCCCGGCCACACTCAACGTAGCCGAACAAAGAATCACAGATTTTTTCTCATTAAACAGCTGATCCTCCAACAGCGCGGCAATATCCAACGGCGCGCTTTTCAGCCACAGACTCGACACTTTCTCCCCCGAGGATTTTTCCACATAAGTAATCCGCTGATCATCCTCCAGTTCCGCCACCTGACGCAGACCACGAATCCACTCCCCCAAGAGCGCCCTATCCCGCACAATATCATATTTGAATTCCTCCAGCTGACGCGCCCCGTCAAGACTCAGCCACATCCCATGCAAAGCCCCGTCCAAGCCCTCCAGACGACCGCTCAGATTCTCCATCTCCACCGCAAACAGCCCCCGGACAGAATCAGGCAGCCTCTCCAGCGTCAGCCGGGCCGTGACGCGATCTCCCAAGATCTGCGCCAACACATCAAAAGTCTGAGCCGCCTGCTCATCAATGCGCGCCGCCAGAGACGGGCACTCATGGAGACGTTCCGTAAAACTTTGAAAATCATACTCCGAACACATCTCCCCCATTTTTCGGGCCACCTCCAGCCACATGGCGTAAGTCGACCCCCGGCCCGTCTTGCGCCAGCGCTCCGTCAAACGGGACACATTCTCACGGTTCAACGCAAACCCCAAATGGGCAAGAGCGCTCTCATAAAGATGGTGGGCCTCATCCACCACCAAATAATGATATTCCGGCAGCATGCCCATCTTCATATCCGAAAAAAGCAAGGAATGGTTAATCACCACCACATCCGCCTCTTGAGCCTTCTGACGCGCTTTAAGCATAAAGCACCGGCGGGCGTACCGGCACCGGGCCGGAGAACACAGAGCCGTCTCCGCATTAAGCCTCTGCCACAGCGCACCCCATTGAGGCAGCCGGGGCAACTCATTGAAATCCCCTGTCTCTGTCTCTCGCAGCCAGCTGAGCAGCATTGGCCAAACCATCTCGTCAGTCCCTCCGGATGCCGTATGAGCCGCCCCGCGCGTCGCCACAAATCCCTCCCTTTGAGGAAAACTCTGTTCAAACAGCAGCGGGCAGATATAATGATTGCGCCCCTTCAGCAACGCCGCCCGAAAGGAAAAAGGCAGCGTCTCGGCCAAAAAAGGCAAATCCTTAGTAAACAGCTGCTCCTGCAGCACAATGGTGTGAGTGGCCACAATAACCTTTTCCTCCATCAGTTTCGCCCACCAGAGAGCCGGCAGCAGATAGGCCATAGATTTTCCTGTTCCCGTTTCCGCCTCAATCACCATGTGGCTCTCCGCGTCAAAAGCATCAACAATATGTTGAGCCATCACCACCTGAGCCTGCCGGCTCTCAAACCCCGGCAGAGCCGACGCCAAAAGCCCCTTCTTGCCAAAACAGGAAGCGGGCCACTGAAAATCCTTGGGAACCTGAGATCCCCTTTTTTGCCAAGACGCCTTAACATCATTGCTTCCCGTGACGTCATTGGCGCCCTTGACACCCTTGACGCTGTTGGCACTGTTGGTTCCTCCGGCCTCTTCCCCCTCTTCACGGGCAAAAAGGCCCGTCATAACCCCTCGGCCCGGACCCCCTGCCACAGATTTTTTCATCTCTTCAAACAGCCCGCAGTAAATAGTCGTTCTGACAACTTCCTCCACACGCAGAAAATAGCTCACATCATAGCTGAGGGCCTTTTCCCAGCACAACATAAAAATACGGCCTATGGCCTGCGTGATTTCCGCCGGCGTCTCCACAGGCGCCGACCCCAAACCCAAACCTGTCCCAAGGGCCGCCAGGGAATAGTGTTTCATACGTGGGAAAAAGACCCGGGCCAAAACTGCCGTATCCAAGATCCCTGTTTCCAAGGGTCTTGCCGGCGCCGCACCCTCACCAGAATAGCCATTCTGACCGGAATAACCCAAAGCCTCACTATGCCTGAAATCAACAAGGGCATGTACCCTTTCCCTGAGAGTATTCTCTACCCCATGCCCAATCACTGTGAAACCGCGAGTAAAATCGCTGAATTTTTGACCGACTTCTTTTTTTTTGTGCTCCGAAAAATCATCCCGCCAGAAAAATTCCCCATACCTGGGATTCTGGTGATTCTGGGGGTTCTGGGGATTCTGGGAATTTCGTAAATTTTTGGTACTTAGAGGATCCTTATGATCCCCTGAACCGACGTCTATACCCTCAAAACGCCTGGCAGCCAACACGTAACCGCCCTCTAAGTCACTATAGGAAAGTGATATAAAAACTGGAAACACCGTCTTTCTGACCCCTTTAAAACAAAAATTACCATCAATAAAATAGGCTTCGCATACTCATTTTACCTCAACTCATGGTATAATTTAAAGAGGAAGATTCTTATTTTAATGAACAAAGTTTCAATGACCCTTTCCTGAACTCACTGTATGAACATGAAAGGGGGAGAAAGCTTAACGTGAATCTGTCGTATCTCAAAACCAATTTCCCTAACGGTCGTTCCCGCATCCTCATGCGCAACCTTGACGATGCGAACACCGAACTGCATCATTTCATCTTCGTTCTGGATGATCATGGCCAATTATGGGTAGATGTTTTTTGGCCCATTGATGAAGATGCCGAACCTTATACAGCGTCTTTGACTGAAAAACAATTTTGGCGGATTTTCCGCGAATGGCGCCTATCAGGAATTTCCTTGGGTGACAATAGTGTTATTGCTGAAGTTTTCGCGCAAAAACAGATGGATCGCCAACGGCAGCAACAACCCATTTCCATGTGACTTTATTCCCTTTCTGTTCGCAGTGCATCAGGTTTTGCCTTTGAGTCTATTAAGCCGGTAAATGAACGCCAATATTTCCGCCACAGCTTCGTAAAGCTCCGGCGGAATTTCTTTAGAAAGTTCCACGTTGAGAAGGGCATCCACGAGAATCTCATTTTTTTGGATGGGGATGCCCTCTGTTTCGGCGTGTTCAAGAATCTTCTTAGCCAGTTCCCCCTCCCCTTTCGCCACAACCCGGGGCACGCCCATATCATTGTAGGCTATAGCCGCAGCTTTTTCCCGAACAGGACGTTCCTGTTTATTCTCTTGCCTGACAGCCGGCTTTTTTTCTTTTATGACAGTTTTTTTCTCTTCTTGCATACTTCCTATCATTTCCTATCCAAGACATTTGATACACCTTGGTGCAGAAGGGATAAAAATATGACAAGAAGGCAGATCGTGAATGTCTGCGTTGCACTGACTCCTGGTATCTTCTTTTGCATCAGCAATTATCGCGGATTTGGCGCTGATCCACTCTTTGTAATCCTTGTTGAGGATCTTATGGTAAAAGGCTCAACTCTTTAATCCTGAAGCTCTCTAACCACTGATCACTGACCACTTGCGGGCGTAGCCCGCGTTAGTTCTTGGCGATCCAATCCAATACCACCCGAGCCGTTTCATACTGGGTGCTCCCCGCCAACAACACAGTTCCTGCGGCGGCAGCGCCCCCCACTTTATAGACTGTTTTCGCCGGGGTTGTGTTTGCGCTCCATTGAGAAAAAGGCATCCCCGGACACCCAAGCTTTGTCATCAGATACCTGGCTGTTGAAGCATCCGCTTCGCCGTACCATACCACTAGATTTTCCATAGCTCCCTCTCCCAAATCCGGTGGTAGAACCGGCGGCGGTTCAGGTACAGCAGTCGCAGAGGGTTTATACCCCAAGCCAATGTAATCTGATATGCCAATGGCCAACGCTTCCGCCGCGGTCTCCTGCCACTCTATCCCTCTCATCAGGGCCTCCTCCTGAGGATTCGAGATAAATCCGATTTCAGGCAGAATCGCCGGGGCGTTTGTATTGCGCAAAACCTGGAAATTACCTTCCTTGACCCCTCTATCAGCGCGTCCCAGGAGCTTGACAAGCTGCGTCTGAACACTGTTGGCTAATCTTTGCCCTTGCCCGCCAAACAAATAGCAGAATGTTTCCAGGCCATGGGCCGACGAAGCCGCCGCGGCATTGCCATGAATAGACACAAACCAATCCGCCATCCAACGATTCGATTCGTTACATATCATGGTGAGATTGGCATCCTGATAAAGTTTTGTTGTGCATAAAGAACCAATCTTACTATTCAGTAATTGGCCAATTTTCAGGTTGACATCAGCCTCCCTCAGTCCCGTTGGCCCCACTGCGCCAGGATCAAAGGCTCCTCCTGTAGAACTCGGCCCATGCCCTGGGTTAATAAAGATCTTAGCCATACCTTTACACCTTCATTTCTTAAGCAAAGTCTCTTGTTTCGCTGCACTCTCCTCTTGTTCCTCACGTGAGAATCTGTCATAATTGATTCACGACAAAATCTTTTAAGAGGAAGACTTCATGAAAAAACATCTTGTGTCACTCATCATTCTTTGTTCCTGCCTTGTTCTTGGGATCACAGCCTTCTTGACCTACGCCTTTGTTTGGGAATGGTTCAACGCCAGCCCCTCCTCCCTCATTGTCTCCGAACTTATCCCTCAAGACCAAGACCACATCGGCCATCCTCTAAGCAGCACATCCTGTGCCGTAACAAACGCCTCCGGCAGACTGAGCATCTATCACGCTTTGACATCAGGCCGAAAGGAAGTCTCCCCTTCAGAAGCCCCCTCCTATTTCATTGTACAAACAACCATGAATAACGGCAACACCTCTCTCTTCCGTGTTTGGATTGATCCAGACAGCCAGCGCGCTTGGGCATCCAATATCTCCGCCAACATCATAAATCCTTCCGATAACACAGACAATACACCTCATGAAGACGACACGTATCTCTTAACAGAAAAAGCGACGCGCGCCTTGCTCAAACAACACGCTTTTCAAGGCACATATATGAGCGCTGTGTGGCCTTTGGCCGCCCATCTCTCCCTTTCCTCCGACTCCGGATCCGCCTCCCATTCTAATTCCGCCTCTGCGCCTGTGCCCCTTTACGGCCAAAGCATCGACCTTCGGCGCACACTGGCCCCCCAGAAAAAAAACCTGTCCTTTTCGCGAACCCACGCCACACACCCTCCCGACATTGTCACAGTCCACGATTTAAGCCGGCTTACCCTGCTCGCCCCTGAATCAGCCGATACCACCTCCCTGGCCTACTACGCCCTGGAGGTCGGCGATCTCGAATCCGCCGCCGCCGGTACCCTCGACCTCGCCGGACGCCCCAGTATCCAGCCCGAACAAAGCGGACACTACATCGCTGTTTACACTCTGACCTACGGCGCCAAAGACCCCAGCTATCACGGCAGTGTCACAGGCACCTTTCTCATGAGCCTAACCTCGGGGGTACATCCCTTTACCTCCCATACCGCCTACCCCCAGGGCGCCCTCGGCTGTATCGTCCTGACCCACACCGGCTCCCCGCAAACCTATGATTACAAACTTCAGATCCCCTTCCTGGACGAAGAAATCCCTTTCTTTTTTTCAGGTTCAGACACTCTTGCCGCTTCCGACACCACCCCCGCCACCGCCGACTCCGCCACCGCCGACTTCGCCACCGTGTACTTCCCCATCGCCAATACAGTCCAGCCCGGCAGCTACACCGCTAAAATCCTCGTGCAGACCCATATTCCCTCTCCCCAAGGATCCCGGGAGTCCGCCTGGAGCGAAATCGCCTCCACCACATTCACCGTAGAAAAAAAGACCTTCACCCGTCAAGATATGGCCGCCTCCACAGAGATGGTTTCCTTAGCCATCCCCGAAAACTACAGCTTTGACAGAGAAAAAACCACCGCCGCCAAAGCCCAGAGTCATCCCAATCCCTATTGGAAAGGCGCCTTCACCATGCCGAACCAAGGCCGCCTGTCCACCTATTACGGGGAAGCCCGCTATACCAACGGTGTCTTTAGCAGCTCCCACAACGCTGTGGACATCGCCGACGACGAAGACACCCCCGTTACCGCAGCCGCGCCCGGCAAAGTGGTGCTGTCCTTCCCCCTGCGCATATCCGGAAACACTGTTATCATTGACCACGGCGCCAATATTTTCACCAGCTACTCCCATTTAAATGCCTGCCATGTCAAAGTAGGCGATATGATCCAAACCGGCGACATGATCGGCCTCATCGGCTCAACCGGCTATTCCACAGGTCCTCACCTGCATTTCTCCGCATCCCAGGGCGACATCCCCTTCGATCCCCTGTGGCTCATGGATCAGAATATCCGGGAAAAGGCCCTCAGACGGGCCCAAGAAGGGCAATAAGACCTTACAGTCCCTTAGGGGCTGGCGCCAGACCCTTATTTGTCTACCATGAAAATTGACTCCTCTCAATCTTATCCGACATCTCCCTCGCCATAGCATGCCCCTGGCCAGCCGCCTTTTGATACCAAAGCAGGGCTGTTTGCTGGTCTTGAGCAACCCCCTGACCTTGATAATAACAGGTTCCTAAATTAAACTGAGCATCTGGGTTATCCTGCTCAGCTGCTTTCTGCAGCCAGTATACCGCTTGGTCATAATCCCTGGGGGCGCCATCCCCAAAATAATAACAGCTGCCCACATACATCTGAGCCAGCGCATCCCCCTGCTCAGCCGCCTTGCGATACCATGAGACAGCTTCCTGAGGATTTCTTTGTATACCAATACCTTGAGAGTAGCAGCTCCCTAAATTGACCTGAGCCACTGAGCTGCCCCGTTCAGCCGCTTTTTTCATCCATGTCAAGGCCTTGGTATAATCTTGCGTAACCCCCTCACCATAATAATAACAGCTGCTTAAATTGATTTGCGCCTCTATATTGCCGCGCTCTGCCGCTTTTTGATAAAATTGCGCAGCCGCAGCATAATCCTGACCCGTACCACATCCGGAATAATAGCCGTCGCCAAGTCCTTTATAGGCCTGAGGATGGCCCCGCTCCACCCCTTTGCGATACCATCGCATGGCTTCATAATAATTTTGGGCAACCCCTTTGCCATTGAAGTAACAGTCAGCAAGATTGCACTGGGCCTGAGTCACCCCTTGTTCCGCCGCTCTCTGATACCACTTCACGGCCTTCGTATAATCTTCCTCTACGCCATTTCCGCAAAAATAACACTCTCCAAGGATCCACTGAGCCTCCGGCCACCCTTGCTCCGCTGCTTTCAGATACCAGCCCAAAGCCGTTTTATAATCCTGTTCAATGCCCCTGCCATAATAATAGCTGTCGCCAATCTTCTTTTGCGCGGGAGGATACCCTTTTTCGGCAGCCTGCCGATAATAGTCCAAAGCCTGTGTATAGTCCTGGCTTTGCCAAAACATGTTTCCAAAATCTACGAGGGTTTCCAGGTCGTTAACCTTGGCAAGTAGATCAGCCTGCATGATCCCCGTAGTCACCTCCGCCAAGCGGGTCTCTTCGAGGGTAGCTATGTCGACCGAGGGGACTGCGTCGACCGAGGGGACCGCGCCGACCGGGGGAACCACACCGACCGGGAGAACCACGCCGACCGGGGGAACCGCGTCGACCGGGAGAACCGCGCCGACCGGGGGAACCGCGCCAACCGGGAGAACCGCGCCGACCGGGAGAACCGCGTCGGCCTTAATCTCATCTCCAGCAGCCTCTCTGGAAAATGGGGCCGCGGTGTGCGTCCCAGAAGCCCACGTGTTCTCCCCGCCCATCCTTTTCCATTGAGGCTGTTCATGAGCCTGTCTCTCTGAATCCCATTTATAACCATTGTTCAAAACCGGAGTCGGCTCTCTGAAATCGTCGAACTCCATAGCCCCATTTATTAAACCGGAGTCAGCCCCCTTCTCTTGTGGAATAGGAAAACTCTCTGGCTGAGCAAAATACTCTGAGCGGCTCGGCGGTTCTGACCAAAGGTCAGCTCTTGCCTGAACCGGTGGCTTGGGCCGGACAGCAGGCTCTTGTTTAATCGAAGGTTCTGTTTGGAGGGAAGAGCTTCGCCGCACAAAAGGCTTGGCCCGAGTGGGAGGCTCCATTCGAATTGGAGGTTCTTTCTGGAGAGAAGCGCTTCGCCGCACTTGAGGCTTGGGCCGGGCAGGAGGCTCCACTCGAATCGGAGGCTCTTTTTGAAGGGAAGCGCTTCGCCGCACTTGAGGCTTGGGCCGGGCAGGAGGCTCCACTCGAATCGGAGGCTCCTCTCGAACCGGAGACTCCACTCGGATCGGAGGCTCCTTTCGGATCGGAGACTCCTCTCGAACCGGAGACTCCACTCGGATCGGAGACTCCTTTCGGATCGGAGACTCCGTCCGAACCGGAGACTCCACTCGGATCGGAGACTCCTTTCGGATCGGAGACTCCGTCCGAACCAGAGACTCCTCCCGAGCGGCTTTTTTTGTCTCAACAAAAGTCTCGCCAGTCTGAACAGAAGCTTTTTCTTTCTCAGAAGTTTTGGGCCAAACGGACGCCTTGGGGTGAAGGGAAGCCCTTTTTTGTGTGGAAACCTTTTTTTTCGCAGCAGCCTCAGACTGCGCAGAGGGGCTTGGCTGAACAGCGTCCTTTGTTAGAGCAAAAGATTTGGGCGAAGCAGAATCTTTGGCTCTAACAGAAGATTTGGGCGGAGCAGACGCCTTTGCCGGAACAGAAGACTTGAGTTGCGCAGACGCCCTCGGCTTTTTGTTCCTGAGCAAATTAACTTCGTCAATATTGATGAGGTCTTTTTTTAGATCCATCTCCTGGTCACGTGAACGCAAAGCTTTTTCAAGCTTTTGGCGCGCACGGGCAATCTCGTCCGGGTTGACGGGGTCTTTTTTTGGGAAAGCTTTTGACGAAGCCTTTAACTGCCTGACAGGTTCCTTGTGACCCTTTTCTTCACTAATCCTGTCCTCATGCCCAGATTCTGTTAAAAAAAAGCCCCTAGCCTCATCTTCTGCGAAACGGGTTTTATTCTGGTGTGCCCGACCCAAGTCATCTTTAGAAAAAGCACTTCTTAGCGCCTCTCCAGATGTTCCTTTTTTTCTGTGCGCTTCTGTCTTGCCATAAGTTTCTCTCTTACCAGACTCCCTCTTACCAGACTCCCTCTTACCAAACTCCCTCTTAGCAGACTCTCTCTTACCAGATGCCTCGCTCTTGCCAGACACCTCTTTCTTATGGGATATCCCTTCCTTCTGTACCTCGCTGGTTCCATATTCTTGCAGGATATAGGATGTAAGAGCTGACATTGTATCACTGACTCGCTTCTCGCCATCACTCTTCTCAAAAGAACCCTCCTTTTTAGACAGGGACAGATTCTTTTGCGGATGTTCTATCCTCTCACCTCTCCTTCCACGAGGAACAAGCGCCGTAGAATCCGTCTTAGGCAGTTCCCTGGCATGCACATTGGATATGGCCATTTCTATATCTTCCAGGAGGTTGTATAATTGTTGCGATTTCTCAGCATCATTAGAAACATGATAGAGCTTCCGCATGGCCTCCATCTTGCGCTTCTTTAGCTGCTGCAGTAATACCTCCGAATCTCCATTCGAAGTTAATCCCAGTATTTGAACAATGTCTTTCATCTGGTTCCTCCTCACAGGCTGCCACATACAACATTGAATATCTATGCTCTTTTTTACATTATACTCCATTTTAAAACATTATTAAAGCCCTTTAGTCTTACTTTTTTTAAAAATTCCGACTATAATTTGTGGCATAACTTCTGTATTATACCTTTTAGGGGCTGTAACTTTGGGTCTCCTCTTTGGTTCCGGTTTTAGTCCTGCCCCAAACGCCAGAACGCATGCTGCGCCGCCTCTATCGTTCTCTGCACGCTCTTTTCATCGTGGGCCGCGGACACAAACAAGGCCTCAAATTGTGACGGAGGCAAATAGACACCCTGTTCCAGCATATATTTAAAAAACTCCGCATATCGCTGTGTATCCGCCGAGCCGGCTGTCTCAAAATCCGTGACCCTCAATGTCCCCTCCGGAACAAAGAAGCTTGTCATAAGGGATCCCATCTGGTTCAGACAGATCGGCGCCCCCGCATTCTCAGCCGCCTGCCTCCATCCCTCAGCTAAAACGCCGGTCTTCTTCTCAAGGTCTTCGTAAAAACCCTCCTGCGCCACCTCCTCCAAAGTGGCCAGCCCCGCCGCCACAGCCAGAGGATTTCCCGAAAGAGTTCCGGCCTGATAAACAGGGCCGCTGGGAGAAATCATGCTCATAATATCCTGTCTGCCGCCATAAGCCCCCACCGGCAGCCCGCCGCCAATGGTTTTGCCCAGGCAAGTCAGATCCGGAACGACGTCATAATAGGCTTGAGCGCCGCCATAGCCCAGACGGAACCCTGTGATGACCTCATCAAAAATCAGCAAAGCCCCATACATGTCACATACCCGGCGAACCCCTTGCAGAAATCCAGGTTCCGGCAGTACCAATCCCATATTTCCCGCCACCGGCTCCACAATGACCGCGGCAACATCTGATCCGGCTTTTGGCCCGGATCCCAGACCGGCTTTTGGCCCGGATCCCAAGCCGGCATCTGACCCCGCTTCGGCGCTCAACACTTCTTCCAAGCTGGCCAAGTCATTATAACCTGCTGTCAGCGTATTTCTGGCAACCTCTATCGGCACGCCCGGACTCGACGGCGCCCCAAAGGTCAGCGCCCCTGATCCGGCTTTAATCAGCAAAGAATCGTGATGACCGTGATAACATCCGGCAAATTTGACAATCTTACTGCGCCCCGTAAAAGCCCGGGCCAAACGCAGCGCACTCATGGTCGCTTCCGTCCCCGAATTGACCAGGCGAACCATGTCCACCCCCGGCAAAGCTTGGACAATCTTCTCAGCCAGTTCCACCTCGCCCCGGGTCGATGCGCCAAAAGTAGATCCCCGGCCCAACGCATCCCGCACCGCCGCCTCGACACTCGGATGCCTGTGTCCCAAAATAAGCGGCCCCCACGAACACACATAATCAATATATTCATTACCATCTTCGTCCCAAATCCTGCATCCTTCGCCCCGTGCGATAAAACGCGGCGTGAGACCTACAGAAGCAAAAGCCCGAACCGGGCTGTTCACCCCTCCCGGTATCACTCTGCCTGCCCGCGCAAAGAGGTCTTCAGACTTTCTCGTGTTTTTCATGGGCACTTCTGTCCTCTCCTTGTATTATGCTCATCGGTATTAATCGGGAATCAACAGCATTAATCCGCAAAATACTCCATACTGCTCTTCTTCAACTCCGCATAACTATAAAGAACATCATAGTCATGCTCACTCACTCCCGCCAAGTCAACCAACTTCTTTGCCAGAGCCAGACAGGCCTCTTCCGTTGCCCCATGCACCATGGTATACAGACTATACGGCCACTGAGGCAGCACCTGCCGTTCATAGCAATGACTCACTTCCGGCAAAGCCGCGAATTTTTTTCCCACTTCGCCGACACGATCCTCTGGGATCTTCCAGACCAGCAGGGCATTACCCGAATACCCCACCTTTCTATGGCGCAGCGCTGCCCCCAGCCGTCTGAGGACACCTGCCTCCTTCCATTCCCGCACCCGCCCCAGAACCTGAGCTTCGCTGAGACCCACTCTTTCTCCCAATTCGGCAAAAGGCCGGGACACAAGGGGCAGACCCGCCTGCAGTTCAACAATGAGTTTCTTATCCGCTTCGTTAAAATCCATCAGGTTATCTCCCATCTCCCATCTAAGTCGCCTTCACATCAAAATTCACTCTCACCTTAAAGAAACGGCGCGAAGGCAGATCCATCAAGTCATCGATCCCCGTCTTTCTGCGGATTTCCGCCAAAATCTTCTCCGTCTTTTCCAGACTCCTGCTTAACAAAGTAAACCACATATTGTAGTCATGGCGGCGCAAGTAATTGTGTGTAATTCCCGTGTACTGATTGATAATCGCCGCCACCTCTTCAATGCGCTCCCGGGGCACCTTCATAGCACACAGCGTTCCCTTATAGCCAAGGCGCCGGGAATCAAAAACCCCCCCCATTCTACGGATCACTTCCTGGTTCTTGAAGACTGCCAGGCGCTCTATCACTTCTTCTTCGCTAATTCCCAAGCTTTCCGCCATCTGAGCATAGGGCCGCTCCGTCACCGGAATCTCCTCCTGAATCTGATTCAGCAAGTCCCTGTCTATCTGATCCAATACTGCATCCACCTTCCTTTGAGATACCTTTACACCCTATAGTTTACAATGTCCATGCCCTTTTGGCAATTTAGAATTCATTCATAGATAAGGTGTGCGGCACACTTGCCGCACACCCCACTGATATCTGTTGTGCTGATGACGAAAAAGAGGTCCCGTCCTTTTCTGTCTCAACATTTTCCTGTCACACCTTGTTTCGAAGTGATTTTTTCCACAAGGCGTGTTTTTAAAGGGGCTTGAAAGCGGCTTGCCTACAGTGACTTGCCGGCGGCTTTGTAAGCGGAGAGAATAGCTTCATTTGCTTTCACAATGGACTGACCAGTGGCTTTCATTCCTTGATCGGGATTGTGGAAGCCCATACCGTTTTCAGCGGCTACAAAATCCCAATACCATTGTGCTTCCCTAACGAGTTCAAGTGCCTCGGCCAGAGCTTCGTCAGAGGCCCCTGCATCCTTAGCAGCTTTAATGGTCTGGTGGGCTTTGGACACAGCCAACTCGGCTTCGTGCTGCTGGACCCAGAAATTAGCCTGAATGCTCGTCACAGAATCGATCAGCCATTCTTTTGTTTGATCATTGTGACATTGCATACAAGAATTTTCCACGGTCCGCAAGGGACTGGTCACATCATGAGTCGAATATTTCTCTCCGTTTTTGGTCACATAAGGCATGTGGCAATCAGCACAAGCCACACCGGCTTTGCCATGAACGCCGGTCGTCCAGGCTTCAAAATCAGGATGCTGCGCTTTTAGGATGGCCGCTCCGGAAGTCCCATTCTTAAAGTCCTGCTTAAAGCCATTGGGCTCCGTTTTATAGTGCTCGTATTGTTTGTCAAACTCCAATCCATTATCCCATGGGAAAACCACTCTGAAAGTGTCAGGCTCAAAGTAGTATTCAACATGACACTGCGCGCAAACATAGGTGCGCATTTCCTGCTTGGTTGCCTTTTCCCAGTCAATGGGCTCCCCATCCTTGTATCCAGGAATCCCCTTTTCAAAGGCAAACTTCAGAGCCTTATTAATGATCCTCAGCTCATGGGTCTCCGGATCGTGACAGGTGGCACAGTTGATTGACCCATGCTCCTTCATCTGATCGTCAAAATAGCTGTCCCTCATTTCATCGAAAGGTACCTTGGCAAAACCCCAATCATCACTCCCAAACTTGTTGTCGTCAAAGATTTGCTCCAGGTATGGAGTTTTGCATGTGACGCAGGCGCCCCTTTGACTGAATGTTTTGGGTGGATCGTATGGATTCGGACCCTTGGTACGTCCTGAATCGAAAAGATCATCGAGAGCATAGACATGACCGCGGTCATCTGCGTAATAAACACTGAACGGGTTTGGACCAAAGAGTGTTACTAATTCGGTCTGTTTACCTCCATTCACATGATCAAAAAGTTTATCCCCGCCAAAATCCCCGGGTTTATCCCGGCCCTCAGGATACTTAGACGCTTCCATATAGCTTGCATATTGCAGCGGATACTTGTCTTTGTACGATGCAGGATCGTACTTGTTGCCACTCACTCCTTTTGAGTCAGTTTCAACGACCTTGTAGCCATTGCCTCCTCCAAGTAAAAAGCCGAGGACGCCGCCTACGACCAAACATACAACGATCACCACACCAACCAATACTTTTTGGGCAGTACTCACATCAGATCCCTCCCCTATTGTGAAATCGTCTTGCCGCCATGAACAAGGTTCCGGTGGCATGACGTACAGTCTCTGCCGTCACCATCCTTATCAAAGCCCATTCCGGTTTCTTTGATCGCAGGCTCGTGACAACGTATACAATTTTTCTGTAAATATTCCTTGCCCTTCTCGGTAACTGTGATTTCTAAATCATACCCTCTCGTCGCTTGCTGATAGACATCTACAACACCCGTCTGAGTCTTGGCCCACAAAGTGCTAGCAATGTTATCGTGGGGCAGATGGCAGTCACTGCAATCAACAGTTTGATGCGCGGAGTCATTCCATGAATGATATTGTTCCTGCATGGCATGACATCCGCCACAAAAGCTGGGTGATTCCATGTAAGCGTAAGCTGCCCCGCCAGCGCCCACTAAAACCAACGCGACAACGAACCCAATCGCTGCCATTTTGAAAGATTGCTTGCCGGCTTTCACATTATCGCCTCCTTTTTGTTATTTTTTGTTACGTAAATCCTGAAAAGGACTAGGACCCCATCTTTTGAGAGCCGCCCAGATTATACCCGCACTGATCAAGATCGTGCCGAGCCAAACAAGAACCATGAGCGGCTTGGTGGAAACCTCCATGTTCACTCTATCATTAATGATAGCTTCATTCATATCTTGAATCGCTATCGCTATTCGATTCTGGGACACGCTGATTCCTGTCAACTCAAAAGTATATTGATCAAAGACCGTCCCCGGGACAGAAACCCAATTCGCGTTAGAACCGGATCTCGTCATCTCAATACGAACCTCTTGGACTTCTCCGTTCTCTTGGGTCTCTCCGTTCTCTTGGACTTCTCCGTTCTCTTGGATCTCTCCGTTCTCTTGGATCTCTCCATTCTCCTGAACTGCTCCGTTCCGAGCCACGTCCAACACAGCGAAATACGACGTATTGGCAGCGGCAGAATCCTCGCTGCCCGCCCCGCACTCCTTCAGCGTTATTGTAAGTTTTTCGTCCGCAACTGCCAGTGTAATAGGCGTTTCCTGCTGCAGTTCATATTCCTTCTTGACACGCAGAACAACTTTCGATTGTTCGTTATTGATCTCCGTCATCCTAAACTCATATTTATCAAACATAATTACCGGCACAGGGTTGAATCCGGCGTCGGTTTTTATCCATTCCAGGCGAACCTCCTGAAGCTCTTCCTTGTAAACAACATCAAACAAGGCATACGCGGAAGCATCATCAGCATCCGGATTTTCCATTTTAATTTCTTTCAGTCTGACACGGATCGTCTCCTTATCAATCTTGATCTCCACAGGAATTCCTTGGGCCAGCTCATGGTCAGAACTTTCTTGGTTCTCTATATGGCCGGGAGCCATATAGTAGTCCTCCACCAACGACCATAAAATAGCCGGCTTGTGCAGATCTCCAAATTTTTCACTCATACCTGTTGTGATTTCAACAATTTCACCGTCTACAACAAATCTTTGGACATAACCACCAGGATTGGTGTAATTCTTCATGGCCACCCTAAACAGTTGTTCCCTAATCATCTCCATGAGGCCGTTCGCATAGATCCCGGTAACCACACCTTTCTCATCAACAGTGAAATCAGCAAGGGCAAAATCACTCTTGGCAGGATCCGGATGCAGCATACCCAGGCTAAGAGTGATGGGACCGGGATCCGTACTCCAGGCTGGCTCCACGACATCAGCAGCCGTTCCCTGGAAAGAGCTGTTGGCAAACCCCGGGACAAGCACTCCTGTGAAGGGTTCAATCATGTTGCCGTCATTGTTAAAGATAAAGTCCTCCAAAGGCACCACGAACAGCTGTTCCGAAATAGACTGAGCGCTGTCCCTATAAACTCCGATAACCACACCTTTTCCAGTGACGGAAAAGCCGGTAAGAACGAAATCTTTCAAGGCAGGATCCGGATGCGGCATACCAAGACTCATGTTGACCGGGCCGGGATCCGTGCTCCAAGTTGGTTTCACCCCTTTTGTCTCCGTCCCCCGCAAAGTGCTGTTGGCAAACCCCTGGACGACCTCCCCTGTGCCCGGTTCAATCAAATACCCGTCACGGTCAAGGCGGAAGTCCCCTACGTCAAGACCAATATAGGTGACTTGACGGCCCAAAATCGTCTTTTCCGCCCCAGCTTCAAGTGTCTGCAGATCCTTGTGTGTTCCTGCGGATGAAAACAGAATCCCCGCCGTGAGAACCGCCAACCCGATATGGGTAAATAACGCGGCCCGGCTCATCCCCTTGCGCACGTCCTTCCTGAAGAACGCAAGAACACTGGCGGCGCAGACCGCGCCCGCTCCCGCCAATCCCAAGAGGATAAACGCAAACATCAAGATATTCATAAAACCGGCGTCAGGCCGAATGCCGATAAGCACTCCAATCCCCATCAACAGCAGTGCGCTTAACACCACCACGCCGAGTGTGAATCCGTTAATTCCGCCAGGTTTCCTGACCGGGTCCAAGACCTCAGCTTTTTCTTCTATATTTTCACCTATATTTTCACCCGCCTGCTTTGATGCCCCTTTTTTCTGGCCTGTTCCTTTCGGGCTTTTCCCCCAGGCAAAAAAAGTCGCCAGAACCATGAGCGCCAGAACAGCCAACATCACCAGCAGTCCCGTCGGATTATAATACGACATATCGATTTCCGTTGGGGCTTTGACGATCCCCGTCACTATCGAAGCCAAGATGCCGAACAGCACGACCCCTCCAAAAACGCACAAGGCAATAGCTCCGTACCAGGTCATAGACCCCCTGGTTTTGAGAGGTTCCTCCTCCTCCTCCGCCACCGGCAGCTTCGGCCATTTCACTATAAACAGGATCAAGGGGACAGCCACGACCAAGAAAACAATCACACCCAATATAATGATAACCCTAGCCTCTTCGCCCGCAAACGAGTGTTGTGAAGAATCTTTAAAGAAGCCGCTGCGCGTGAGCCAAGTTCCCAACAACACCAGCCCATAACTGAATACCGCCGCCAAACCCGCCGCTTTGACATTCGGAGGCCTTTTCAGAGAAAGGATCAAAAAGTGGATCAACCCACCGCACACCAACCATGGAATGAGAGACGCATTTTCCACCGGATCCCAAGCCCAATACCCTCCCCAGCCCAAAGTCTCATAGGCCCAATACCCGCCAAGAAAGATCCCGACGCCCAAAAAGGCCCAGGAAAACAGCGAAAAAGGCAACGCCTTCTTGATCCATGACTTATAATCGCCGCCCCGCAGCGACCCCACAGCCAGGGCAAAAGGAACCGCTAACCCCGCATATCCCATAAACAAAAGAGGCGGATGGGAAACCATCCATGGATTTTGCAGGAGCGGATTGAGCCCCCCCCCTTCCGTAAGGTCCATCGCATGCCCCGTAATTTGCATAAAAGGACTTTTCATTGTCAGAACCACCAGCAGGCACATCTGCACAGCGCTGTACACCAGCTTGACTCCCGGCAAAACATCCTTCCGCCGATACAGCCACAGCCCGATCAACCCATGCAAAAGCACCCAGAGCAAGAACGATCCTTCCGCACCTGCCCAGAACGCGGTAATCTTATAGATCACTGACAAATCCGTAGCAGAGTAATTGGAAACATATTTATAGGCAAACTGATCATTCAGAATAATAAACCATAAATAAAACGAAGCCGCAACAAGACTCGCCACAGACAAATTATAAAAAATATGGGTACGCTGCTTTACATCCTGCAAAGGGAGACCTGATTTACTCCCATTCCCAACAGGCAACTCCTTGAGATCCAGTGCATTGAGCACAATCGCTATAAGCGTAAATACCCCCGCACAAAACAATGCCATCATCCCAATCATTGAGCTTTTCAGCCTCCTTTGCTCTCATATTTTGAAGGACATTTGACGAGAATCTTACTTGCGCAAAAAACATCGCCGTCAATTTTGCCCTGCACCACCAACCCATCAGCATGATCCATGTTGTCCTGTTTGATTCCTTTATACACGACCTGAACCACCGTTCCGTTATCATCCTTTAAATCAAAAGCAATCCCTTGCCCGTCCTCTAAGTTTTTAACCTCGCCAACCAAGTCTCCGCGAACCTGCACCGACGTGTTCCTAGCCTTAGCCTCATCAAAAGTCACATAGGGCGTCACTGAACCGGCAAAAGCCACAACGGAAATGACAATAAAAACCACAACGATGCCCAGATATATCATATGACGTCTTTTCATCCGGCCCTTTGTCATGTTTGATCCTCTCCATTCTGTAAATCCTTACTCGTTTGCGCAAAAGAAGCCGGCTCCTCTTGCGCAGTCGGTTCGACAACCCTATTCCGTCTATAAGCCGCGCCACAGCGGACAATCCAGATGAATAAAGCCGTAATTCCCAGCAAAGCCGCAACAAGAACCAGAACCATATTAAAAGTCATGTTAAATGATGTAGGATGTATCGTGGTAATTCCCAGCCGTGGAATCACAAAAAACAGAAAAGGCACCGTAACAAAAGCAAACAGAGAATAAACAGCGGAAATCCTCGCTCTCTTCTCCTCATCCTCAATCGAATACCCCAAAACAATATATGCGGCATAAATAAGCAGCAGAATAAAAATTGTGGTTTGTCTGACATCCCAATTCCAGAAAGTTCCCCAGGTCAATTTGCCATACACCGCTCCGCTGACGGTCGCCAGCAAGGTAAAAACCAAACCCACCTTATTGGACAATGAACCATGATGAAACTGAGCCAAATCTCTCTTCCTCAGGTATTGAACCGCCCACCAAGCCCCCATGAGAAAAGCCACAACAGCGATCCAGGCCATAGGAATATGGAAAAATAAAATACGTGCACTATACCCAAAATACTCAATAGGTTCAACAGGCGGTAAGGCAAAAACAGCCACAGCCGTGGCCACAAGCCATACACCAGTAATAATTCCAAATAAGTTATCTCCCTTAGACAGCCTCCCCAACATCTCTTTGGCCCCCTTTCTCTATCCCTCTATCCAAAGATAATCAAACAAAATAGAGCCCGCAACCAGCGCCACCACCCCATAGCCTCCCAAAAACAGAAACTGCGTAAGCTCAACCGCTTCACCTGCCAGAACGGCGCGAGTCCCTTCAATCGCACTCAAGAACTCCGGTAAAATCAACGGAAATGTAATAATGGTAAACAAAGACGCCCGTCCCTGGGCCTGGGCCGCCATCGCCGCCGTCATTGTCGCAATGATAGACAACCCTATACTGCCCAGCCAAAGCACACCAATTAGGGAAAGCCAATCCGACACAGAAACATCAAAAAAAACTATAAAAAGAATTAAGACCAGGACACTCAAGCTCACCAGCAAAAAAACATTAAAAATCACTTTACCAAAATAAACCGCCTGAGGAGGCGCAGAAACCTTCAAAGTCAGCAGCGTCCCCGCATCCTGTTCCTGAACAAAAACCCGGCCCAATCCGGCCATAGCGGAGAAAAACAAGACAATCCACAAAAGCACCGACTGCACCTGCGGATTCAGCTGAGTCAGCTCACCACCGCCTATACTCATACTGATCCCAGCCAGACAGGTCAACGCAAACACCGCCAATGTGCTAAACGCGTATTTGCTGCGCAGCTCACTGAGCGCGTCCTTACGCAGCACAGCTCCCACACTCATAAAAAAACTAGGAAAGCGCGATGGTTTGTGTTGCATACTCAGCCTCCAGCACATCATTTGTGGCCATAATCAGCACACATCCCTTCTCAAGGGACTGCTTCACCAAATCAAGAACCAAACCCCGGCCATCAGCGTCCAGATTAGACAGGCCCTCATCCACAAACCATACGATTGGCTCCAAAGCCAGCATCGCCGCAAACTTTAAGCGCTGCTTCATCCCCGTTGAGTACGTCTTAACAAACTGAGATCCCCGGGAATCCAGCCCCACCCGGGCCAGCGTCTCCTCGAACTGGGCAGGCAGAAGGCGAACCCCCCGCGCACGCGCCATAAACTCCAAATTCTCCCGGCCTGTTAAATTATCATAGAACATAATTTCCGGCGAAACAAAGCCGATATGGGAAAGACAGTCTTCCCAGTCGCAGCACTCCTGCCCCTCATACATAAACGCAACAGTCCCGGAAGTCGGACGCAAAAGCCGGGCCAAAATCTTCACCAAAGTCGACTTTCCCGAACCATTACGCCCCGTAATAATCAAGCAGTCCCCAGCACCGAGATGGCATGAAATACCGGAAAACAGAGAGCGCGAGCCGAACTTCTTGGAGACATTCTCGACATCGATCTTCATGACAGGCTTCTTCAGCATACCCGACTCTATCACGCCCCTTATTCGGTATTATCGCACAAATCAACGCAGTTACCGCACAAAGATTATAACATATCCCCCTGCCAAGAACAATCACAATAAGTGTATATTCTTCAACATTCCCAAAAAACCCTTTGAAAAATTCTCTTCCGGCCCAAATATTCGCGGACAGATACCGGATTTTTATGCTTTCATACAAATGTCTTCTGATTAGAATCAGGATTAACTATCACAAAAAGCATGAAGCAGCTCACTCTCCTGGCCCCCCACTGAGCGTGCTGCTGCGCGGCGAGCCGGATCTCAATATCCCCTCCGTCCATGATACAAACACCACGGCTCTTCCGCCATATAGCTGCCATGATAGAAATACGCCCGCGCCCGGCAGCCGCCGCACTTGTATTTAAACTCACACGTTCCGCAGCCCCCCTGATACTCCAAGGTACGCAGCTCCTGAAAAACCGGGCTGTTCCGCCAAATCTCCACGAAAGACTTCTCCTTAACATTGCCCAGAGACATATTCAAATACGCACAAGGCTGCACATCCCCCTTAGGCCCAATAATGCAATAAGACGTTCCCGCCAGACATCCCCGCTCATAACGCAGCTCCATACCCATCTGTTTAGCAATGCGCATGAACTGAGGCGCGCAAGTCGGCTTCAACTCAATATCCACCGTCTGCTGCTTCCGCATAATCCGCTCCAGAATATTTTCATACTGTTCCGCCCGCAGAGACTCCTGCTCAATATCCACCGCCCGGCCCGTAGGAACCAGGAAAAAAATATGATGAGCCACCGCCCCCTGCGCCACCGCAAAATCCGTAATCGCCTCCACCTCAGGGTCATTCCACTCCATAACCGTGGTATGAATCTGAAATGCCAGCCCCGCTTCCCGGCAGGCCCTCATCCCCCGCACAGCGCCTTCCCAGCTCCCAGCCTGACCCCGCAAGTGATCATGCTTTTCAAGATCCAAGCTGTCGAGACTGATCCCCACACCCATAGTTCCAGCCGCCTTCAGATCCCTGGCAATCTCCGGAGTTATCAAAGTCCCATTCGTGCCAAAAACCGGCCGCAGCCCCCGCGAACGGGCATGAGCCACCAACTCCACAATATCAGAACGCATAAAAGGCTCGCCGCCGCTAAAAATCATAATCTTGAAGCCCGCTTCAGCAATCTGATCCAGCAAACGCTTGCCTTCCTCCGTATTCAGCTCCTCATCCTGTTTCGCCCCCGCGTCCCGATAACAGTGGGCACAAAACAAATTACACGCATTCGTCGTATTCCAAGAAATGATCATTAATCAGCTGCCTCCTATCTCCTCATCCGTCAAATAACACGCCGGATCCTCCGCCCAAAAATCACCATACACAGCCTCCGCCCGAGTCCGGAAGTTCCCGTTGCACATCGCCAAATGCGCACACGCCGCACAGCGGCCCTTGAGTAAAGGCTTGCGATCCTTCATTCCCGCCATAATAGGATGGCTCGTGTCCGACCAAATTTCGCCAAAATTTCTTTCCCGGACATTCCCTAAACAATGCCCTCCCGTAAACTGATCCGGATGAACATTGCCCAGCCAATCCACCTGCCCAATCGCAATCCCCGAACGGTTTCCCCCATTTCTGAGCAGCAGCTCCCGGACATATTCCGCCCGCTCCGGCTCCCTCTCCTTAAGCTTCAAGTAAACATAGATCGCATCCGCATGGTTGTCCACCGTCAGAATCTCTTTAGTCACTCCCCGCTGATGAAAATCCAGCGTCCTCTCCATAATCAGCTCCATACCCTGACGGCTCTCCTCCTTGCTGATATCCTCATCAATCATAGCGCTGCCCCTGCCCGAATACACCAGATGATAAAAACACACCCGCGGAATATTCTCCTGCTCCACCAAATCAAAAATATCATTCAAATACTTATAATTATGCCTATTAATAGTAAACCTCAGGCCCACCTTCTGATCCACAGCCAAACAATTGCGAATCCCCTGCAGCGCCTTGTCAAACGCCCCCTCCTGGCCGCGAAAACGGTCATTCACCTCTCCCAGCCCATCCAAACTAATCCCCACATACCCCACATTCAGATCCTTCAGCACCTGGGCCTTCTCCGCCGTAATCAGCGTTCCATTCGTCGACAGCGTCGTCCGCAGTCCCCGTTCGCGAGCATACGCGATCAGCTCCAGACAATCCGGACGCACCAACGGTTCTCCGCCGGAAAAGAGGATCACCGGCACCTTAAAGTCCGCCAAATCATCAATAAATCTCTTCCCCTCATCCGTACTCATCTGATCATACTTCTCGTGATCCGACGCCGAATAGCAATGGATACACTTAAGGTTGCACGTGCGTGTGCAATTCCACACCACCACCGGACCATGCCCGGAAACAGCCCCATTGCGCTGTCCATGACTCCCCGGCGCATACCGCAAGTTATCCCCATAGTTTTCCGTATCGCACAGCAATTTGCTTATGCTGATCATAAAACGAACCCCTCCTATTCTTCTTCCTGCGTTTCTTTTTTTTTATTTATTGTACACTCTCGCACAGCGACTTAACCAGACCCTCTATTGTATACTCCTCCGCCTCAATATCAACAGTCAACCCCCTCTTTGCCGCCGTCTCCGACGTAATCGGCCCGATGCTGGCCACCCTCACCTGACTGCGCCAGGACGGAATAGACTCAGCCCCCACCAGGTTGAGGAAATTCGTCACCGTGGACGAGCTGGTGAACGTCACAATATGAATCCTGCCCTCACACAATTCCTGACACAAGCGCTCTCCCGCCCCTTCGTCATCAGCCTGCACCGTCCGGTAGGCAGCAATCTCATTGACCTGAGCCCCCAACATCGTCAGCGTTTCCGGCAGAACCTTGCGGGCAATATCCGCACGAGGCAGCAAGATCCGATCGCCCTCCTGAATCTCACCCTTAAGCCCCTCCACAATAGCCTCCGCCCGGTAGAGTTCAGGCAGAAAATCCACTCGCAGCCCTTTTCCGCGCAGCTCATCCGCCGTCTTGGGCCCAATAGCGCACAGCCGCGGCCCCTTCAAGTCACGCACATCCATCTCCAGAGCCGCCAGACGGTCAAAAAAGGCCACGACGCCATTGACACTGGTAAAAACAATCCATTGATATCCCGAAACCTCTGCCAGAGCCGTATCAAGCTTAGCCACATCTTCCTTCAAGGGCGGAGCCACACAGATAGTCGGAAACTCCACAGCCTCGCCCCCCAAATACTCAATCGCCTGAGACATCTGGCTGGCCTGCTCCCGGGCGCGAGTCACCAGAACCCTCTTGCCAAAAAGAGGCCTCCTTTCAAACCAAGCCAGTTTTTCCCTGAGATTAACCACATCTCCGACCACAATGACAGCCGGATTCGTAAAATGAGTCTCCCGGGCATAAGTCTCTATAGTCGCCAAAGTTCCAATCAACGTCCGTTGTTCCGGACGTGTGCCCCAGCGGATCAGCGCCACCGGCATCTTCGGCGCCCGCCCATTCTCCATCAAGCGCTGACAAATCGCCCCCAAGTTGGCCATGCCCATAAGAAAAACCAACGTTCCCGCTGATGTCGCAATCTTGCTCCAATCCAAATCAGAATCTTCCTTCATAGGATCCTCGTTGCCCGTCACAATACAGACAGCCGACGTATAATTACGATGAGTCACAGGAATCCCCGCATAAGCCGGAACAGCCAGGGCCGACGTCACCCCAGGCACAACCTCAAAGAGAATCGCATGTTCACACAAACATTCCGCTTCCTCGCCTCCCCGGCCAAACAGGAAAGGATCCCCCCCCTTCAGGCGAACCACACACTTGCCTTCCTTAGCCTTCTCCACCAGCAAAAGATTGATTTTCTCCTGCACCAGAGCATGTTTTTCCGGAGACTTCCCCACATAAATCAACTCCGCCCGGCGAGGCGCCTGAGCCAGCAATTTGGACGACGCCAGACGATCATAGACAATCACATCCGCCTTCTGTATACACGAAAGCCCCTTAACAGTCATGAGGCCCGGATCGCCAGGCCCCGCCCCCACAAAATAAACCATTCCTTTTTTCATAGTCCCTCCTGAATCTCATCAAATTCAAGGCCTTCACGGCCGCAGATCTGCCAAGATCTCTTCCGCCCCTTGTCCGCGCAAATCCTGAGCCACCCGAACCCCCAATGCATGGGCCGCCCGAATATCACACCCCGACTGCTGAGCAAGGGTGCGTCCCGCGCGCAAAACACGTGTTCCCTCAAGACTCGCCACCAGCGCCTCCATCGAGAGAACCCCCTCTCGCCACTCAGCCAACGCCGCCAAGGGAACCTGACACCCCCCGCCCAGCTCTTGCATCAAAGACCGTTCCGCTGTCGTGGCCACCCGTGTAGGTTCATCATCAATCCCTTCCAAAACACACAGGACAGAAGTATCCGCCTCTCGGCACTGGACAGCAATCGCCCCTTGTCCTACCGCCGGCAAACACATCTCCGTGGGCAGGAATTCCGTAATATGATGCTGCAAATTCAGCCGGATCACTCCCGCCGCCGCCAAAACAATCCCATCATACCCCTCCTGGTCCAACTTGCGCAAGCGCGTCTGAACATTCCCCCTCAGAGGAAAAACCTTCAGATCCGGCCGGGCACATAAAAGCTGGGCCGACCGGCGCAAAGCAGACGTTCCTATCCGGGCCCCCTGAGGCAAGTCACGAAAAGCAACCCCCCGGCTCACCAGAACATCTCCAGGGTGTTCCCGCTTGCCGATCGCACCCAAATATAGACCCTCCGGCATCACGCTGGGCATATCCTTCAGGCTGTGTACCGCACAATCAATCTCTTCCTCCAGAAGAGCCTGTTCCAGCTCCCTGGTAAAAAGCCCTTTGTCCCCTATTTTAGACAAAGCCACATCTAAAACCTGATCACCCTGGGTATCAAACGTACGGATCTTGAACTCATACTGAGGATAGATTTCACACAAGCGCTCGATAACCCAGTTTGTTTGCCACAGAGCCAATGGACTCTTCCGGCTCCCGATCACAAAGCTCTTTTTCATTTGCGACTCCTGCTATACCTTTCTCAAGGCGGTGTATAGTGGTTCTCGTGCAGTCCTCAGTCAGCTCCTCCAAACCAAAGAGCTTTCTCGTCATCTGTGTGTAACAATGCCCGTCAGCAGATAACGCCATCTGCTTCACCATCAACAGAGGCTGCCGTATAATTTTATGGGCAATAGAAGAGGCCAGCGTCTCCACCACCGTTCTTTCTTTGTCCGAAAGATTGCCCAGCTTAGATAACGCCCTTTTGAGTTCCTGATCCTTAATTCCCTCACCCAAGCCCTGCAGCGCCTTCATCGTCGGGTTCGCCGTACTCATGGCCAGCCTCTCCATAAAAAGCCCGCACTCTTTCTCAACAATTTTTTCCCCAATACAGGCCGCCTGCTGCCTTTCCAGCCAACATCTGTCCACCACATTTTGCAGGTCATCCACATCAAACAGCGTCACCCCCGAAATCCGGCGTACCTCAGGCTCTATATCACGAGGAACAGCGATATCCACCAACAGCAGCGGTCTCTCCGGCCTCCGGAGCATAGCCCGAGCCACCGTCTCCGCCGACAACACACTATGCTGCGCCGCCGTTCCGGAAATCACAATATCCGCTTCCGCCAGCGCATCCATAATCCCATCAAATTTAATAGCCTGCCCCCCCAAAGCCTGGGCCATCTCAACAGCTCTGGCATAAGAGCGGTTAGACACAACAATCCCGCTAATCCCATTGGCCTTTAAATGCACAAGAGCCATTTCGCTCATTTTCCCGGCGCCAATCACAAGAACCGAGCGGCCCGTCAACGATCCCAATTCCTGTTTAATTAATTCAACCGCAATATAAGGAATCGAAACAGGATTGCGATCAATTCCCGTCTCCGCCCTGGCGCGCTTCCCTATGCTTAACGCCTGTTGGAAAAGGGTATTGAGCGGCGCGTTTGTCGCTCCCGCTTCATGAGCCATCCTATACGCGCGCTTAACCTGGCCCAAGATTTCCGTTTCCCCCAACACCATCGAATCCAGCCCCGACGTCACACGAAAAAGATGACTGACCGCCTTCTCCAGCGTATGGCAAAAAGTATATCTGCTGATTTCAGTCACATCCAGCCCCGAGTGATCCGCCCAAAAAGCCCAGAGAGCTTCGCGCCCCATTTCCCACTGTGTTGCCGCAATATATATTTCCGTTCTATTGCACGTGGAAACAATGCAGCATCCCGACACTCCCGGATACGCCAGAAGCTCAGCAAACGCATCCTTAATACGGCTTTCCGAAAAAGCCATTCTTTCCCGAATATTAACGGGGGCGCCGCGGTGGTTGACTCCCATAACCGCGATAAACATCTTCCAATCGCTCCTTTAGGAGATCATATTTCTGATCTTGCATCAACTGCATTGTAACATCATCGACCATGTGCTTCAAGAAAGCCTCCCGGCGGGCCGCATCCGGAATATCGGCAAAAGCCCGCCGCCGCCATCCGGCCAACAGCTCCAAATACTTAGAGTAGACGGGAGGAAACACCTCTCCCAGCATATCGCGAATCCTTCTGGCCAGAGCCGGGCTGGCGCCGGCTGTAGATACCATGATAGACAAGAGACCGCGCCGCAATATTGCCGGAACATAGAAACTGCAGAGCTCAGGAATATCCACAACATTGACCAAGATGTGACGCTCATCGCACAGCCGGGAAATTTCCCAGTTAACTTCATAGTCATCCGTAGCCGCAATCGCCAGCATCACATTTTCTAAATCTTCTTCCTGAAAAGCCCTTTGCCTCCACTCTATCGGTCCTTGCCGTGCCCATCCCATCAGCCGCTTTGTAATCGCAGGGCTGACCAGACGCACGGCAGCACCACTGGCAAGCAGCGAAGCGACTTTCCTTTCGCCGACTTTCCCCCCGCCAACCACGAGGCAAAGCCGACCTGCGAGCTTAAGCGCAACGGGGTAAGTGTTCATATTATCCTCCCAGTTGATAGCGTTCAACCCGATCCTTCAAGTGATACCCACAATTATTATCCTTCCCCCAAAATTCCGTTAAACTCAAAATTGTTCCAATCCGCCGGGGATCCTGATAGAGAAGAGTGTGCCCTTCTGCCAGATACTCTTCACATCGATTGTTCCCCCATGGAGTTCAATCAGGATTTTTACAATTGCCAAACCCAATCCGTGATTATCCTGGCCGCCTTGGCTTCCTTGCTCACCCTGCCACATCTGAGTGAAAAGACTGGACAGGTCTTCCGGCTTAATCCCAATGCCGCTGTCACTCACTTGAATTAAGATCATATCTTGCCCGTCTTCCCGGGATGCCGGCTCAACCTTAACACGGATCCACCCGCCTTCCGGAGTATACTTAACCGCGTTGCTGAGCAAGTTGCGCAAAATATGCACAACCTTTTTCTCATCAGCAACCAGGGAAGACGTCGCGGAATCTATATCGACGCTCAGTTTCAGGCCCTTTCTCTCAACGATTGGGTTCACTATTTTTCTGAGATCCTTGAAGACATCTTCAACCTTGAATTCTGTATAATCAAGGCTCATAAGTCCAGCCTCAATCTGCGACATCGCCATCAGGTCGCTGATCTGATCATCCAACATCTGAGCATTTCCTCTAATATCATCAAGATATCGGATTTGATCCTGGTGGGAATATGAATTTTCCATAACGTTTTGCGTAAAGGCTATAATCGCGCTCAAGGGCTGACGTAATTCGCCGCTCAGGGCAGCTATCATCCCTGATTTTTTACGGTCAGAATCGCTGAGGAGCGAGTTAATGCGCTGCAGTTCCGTGCCTTTCTGCTTCAGTTGTTCATTGGCCTCCCGCAACATATGCGTGCGCTCTTCCACAGTATCCTCCAGAGTGGTATAAGAGCGTCTGAGGTTTTCCGACATGGTATTAAAGGCCACCCCTAAACTGCGCATTTCAGCAAAGGTCTTTGAAACGTCAATCCGGCTGTCTTCCCAGGACCTGCCGCCCAGTTTGTCCACATTCGCGGTCAGGGCCCGCAAAGGTCTGACAACAATTCTGCCCATCATGAAAAACATAACGAGAAAAGTAACAAGTATAATAATCAGCCAAATGAGTCCTTGGGTGAGAAGATTTCCCTGAACATCAGCATCCACAGTTTGGGTGGGAAACATAACACTGATAGCGCCGGCAAAGTCCCCTTCTTTGCTTCCTTCTTTAGGATACCCCGAGATATCCAGCGATCCCGCCGGTTCACCATGGCAATCCAGGCATGACGTTTCGTAATAAAGAGGATACATGTAACGGAACATCTGTACTCCGTCCGACGTGTCACGGTGGAAGGTTTCCGCGAGTGTTGGTTCAGCAATCATTTTTTCCATTTCATCAATTTCATACTGATCCGGCGCGTTTGCCGGGGCACGCGGCTTGAGTCTCGTTTGTTTAAGCACATATCCTGTTCTATCCTTGAAAATATCCCCGAGTCCTTTGCCAACAGCCGCCGGATTCAAGTGCTTAAATTGGAAACTCCCTGTGTTGGTATCATTATTGATCGCAAACTGCTTCTCCGCCATAAACTTGCGCGTTGAAATAAGCTGCTCAGTAACCGTTTTAGCCTTTTCCCTCATTTGGTTTTCCGCCTGTTCCTCGTAACGCAGCCAATTGATCACAATATTCACTGCCGCCATAACAATGACAATCACCATAACACTGACAAGCAAGCGAAATCTTAATCCCAGCTTTCCCAAGTCACTTCCTCCTTCTCAAGGTACTTTTAAAAGAGCCGGATCCTTCAGCAACACGTTCGATTGCCGGGACAGCCCTTGCAACTCACTTATACCGAGCCAGGTCTTTGGCAAAATACGTTATGACTATATCAGCCCCAGCTCTCAGCATAGAAGTGATACTCTCCTCAACCACACGGCGCTCATCAATCCACCCTCGTGCCGCAGCCGCTTTCACCATCGCATATTCGCCACTGACGTTGTAAGCCGCCAGAGGATACCCATATGTGTTCTTGACTTCACGAATAATATCCAAATAAGCCAGCGCCGGTTTAACCATGAGAATGTCGGCGCCTTCTTCTATATCAAGGGCTGCTTCTCGCAACGCCTCCTCGCGGTTCGCGGGATCCATCTGATAACTGCTGCGATCCCCAAAGCTGGGCGCGGAGTCCGCCGCCTCTCTGAAAGGACCATAGAAAGCCGACGCATATTTTATAGCGTAACTCATCACCGGGATATGAGTAAACCCCTGTTCATCCAAGGCTTGGCGGATCGCCGCCACACGGCCGTCCATCATGTCAGATGGCGCCACCATATCCGCCCCGGCCCGGGCATGGGCCACAGCGGTTTTAGCCAAAAGATCCAGCGTCTCATCATTGAGGATCGTATCTCCCTGCAGCCGATATCCTTCAGCGCCTTTAGCCGAAGCTGCCTGCTTAGGAGAAACACCTGTCTTCCCAAGCGCATCTGCATCCTCAGCCGTGAGGCCGCAGTGTCCATGGTCAGTATACGCACACAGGCACACATCAGTTATAAGATAGATATTGGGAAAATTTTCTTTTAAGGCGCGAACAGCCTCCGCAACAACACTGTCCTCAGCCCAAGCCTCATGTCCATTCCAGCTTTTTTCGCGCGCAGACCCGAATAGGAGCAGAGACTTCAGTCCCAGCTCAACAAGGTAGGATACTTCTTCCACAAGGCGATCCACCGAGTACCGGAAAACTCCTGGCATTGCCGAAATTTCTTCCGTCAGATCCTTCCCCGGAATAACAAACATAGGATATACAAGACGATCCAAATGAATGCGCGTCTCCCTGATAAGATTGCGGATTTCCTTGTTTTGCCGCAGACGCCGCGGTCTGACCTGCGGAAACTGTGCCATAATTCACCCTCCAAACCATCACGATCTCACATTATAAAGTATTATATCATACGACATAGAAAGAAAAAACCCTTAGTTTTTATTTTTCATGAGTCATTATAAGTCATGATCAGCCCTCTTGACCTCACTATCCGTCCCCTTTACTTCATTATAGATACTGCATATGATATTTTTTCGGCTTTTTTCGAGAGCGAATCCATCAAAATTTTTTATCTATTATATTAAAAAACGTTTTATCGGGTTTTTCTCAATAGGAAGAGGATTTATTAGGTATATTGAAGAATACTAATACTCAAAAACAATAGGATGCTTTAAGGATGCTTTAAGTCTCGTTGGATTTTTATTTGTTTTTTAGGTGTTCAAACCGTACAGCTTAGAAACAGGATTAGGTTAGAAAAAAGGCCGTTATTTCTATCGGCTTACATGGGGAGGTACTATTTATGCAGGATTCTTGTTACCAACAGGCTGTAAAAAGAGGGGTAACCCGCCGGGATTTTCTGAAGCTTTGTACAGCTACAGCTGCCATGCTGGGATTAGGGGCCACGGCAGTTCCCAAGATTGTGCAAGCCTTAGAAGCGAATCCTCCAGTTTCTGTGATCTATTTGAATTTGCAAGAATGTACATGTTGCAGCGAGTCTTTCATCCGTTCAGGTCACCCTCTTGCCTCGGAGTTGATTTTGGACTTGATTACTTTAGAGTACATGGACGTTCTTCAGGCAGGGGCCGGATCATTGGCTGAAAACGCCAAAGAGAGAGTCATCCATAAGGGAGGCTACCTGCTGGTCGTTGAAGGAAGCGTTCCCACCGCTGCAGACGGTGTTTACTGCACCATCGGGGGCAAAACTTGCGAAGACCTCCTCAAGGAAGCCGCCGCGGGAGCTATCGCCGTTGTCGCTTACGGCACCTGCGCCACAGACGGCTGTGTTCAAGGTTCTGCGCCTAACCCCACCAGCGCCCAGCCGGTTCACAAGATTCTCGCTAACGACCCGGACTTGAAGGATACGCCTGTTATCAAGGTTCCGGGCTGTCCTCCCATCTCTGAAGTCATTACGGGGACGATTGTTCAATATCTGACTTTTGGAAAGCTCCCCGAATTGACGCCGGAAGGGCGTCCGATGGCCTTTTATTCCCATACCATTCACGAAACCTGCAACCGCCGCGCCTTTTTCGATATGGGACTCTTTGTTCGCGACTTTGACGACGAAGGGGCCAGACAAGGCTGGTGCTTATATCTCATGGGCTGCCGCGGACCCCGAACTAAGAACGCGTGCGCCATTACCGGCTGGAATGAAGGGACAAGCTATCCGATTAAATCCGGCCATCCTTGTCTCGGCTGTTCGGAAGACAAGTTTTATGATCAGGGCCCCTTCTACACAACACTTGAAGCCCCCGACATCGCTCCTCCGAAAGATTACACGCCGCATAAAGTCGTGGCTGCTACCGGGGTTTCCTTGGCTGTGGGCGGCGCCCTTGGAACCCTTGTCGGGACATCCCTTTTCAACGCCTACAAGAAGAAAAAATCAGAATCTCCTGAAGAGGGCGGCACGGTAGACTCTGATGAGTCAGAACCGAAGACTCCCGGCGATGACGATATGTTATGCAAATAAACTCATAGGGCAGAGAAGCTGATCATAATCGATTAAAGGAGTTTAAGAAAGGATAGATAATCTATGGCACAAAGAATCGTGGTGGATCCGGTAACACGGATTGAGGGACATCTTCGGATGGAGGCCCAGCTCGAAGACAAACGCCTGCGAAATGTCGTGAGCTCCGGGACAATATTTCGGGGTCTGGAAATAATTTTACAAGGGCGTGACCCTCGTGACGCTTGGGCCTATGCCCAAAGGATCTGCGGTGTCTGTACCCACACCCATGCCCTGGCTTCTATTCGCAGTGTCGAGGACGCTTTGGGTATCGACATCCCCAAGAATGCAAACATTATCCGGAATATTATGGCTGCCGCCCAAGATGTCCACGACCATACCGTTCATTTTTATCATCTGCATGGTCTTGATTGGATTGATGTCGCAAGCGCCGCTTCTAATGCGGCCGATCCTAAGGAAGCCAGTGCAATCGCTCAATCTATTTCTGATTGGTCTCCAAACGATGCCGGTTATTTTGCGGGCATCCAAGAAAAAATTCGCGGCATTATCAACAGTGGCCGTCTCGGTGTTTTTACTGGCTATTGGGGGCATCCGGCTTATAAGCTTCCTCCCTCAGTGAATTTGCTGGCTGTTGCCCATTATATTGAAGCCTTGGACTGGCAAAAAGAAATTGTTAAAATTCACGCTGTTTTTGGCGGCAAAAATCCTCATCCTAACTATGTAGTCGGCGGCGTTCCCTGTTCTATCAACCTTCATGACAGCAATGTCATCAATATGGAACGCTTGAATCTGGTAGCCGCTAAAATTGCCGAAGCCAAAAGGTTCGTGGAGAAAGTCTATCTTCCTGATATCATGGCTATTGCCAAAGTTTATGCGGATGAGGGCGAAACCTGGGGCAAAGGCGTCACAAACTATATGTCCTTTGGCGACTTCCCGTCCGAGAATATCAATCATCCTGACAGTTTCTATGTCCCTCGGGGCATCGTGTTAGATGGGAATATGGAGGATGTTCGCGACCTTAATCTCAAGGATGGATCGCAAATTCAAGAATTCATCACCCATGCTTGGTACAATTATCGTGGCGACAAGTCCAGCAAGACCGGCCTTCACCCTTGGGATGGTCAAACCACTCCCGACTACGACGGGCCCAAGCCGCCTTATGATGAGCTTGACCCCACCAAAGGGTACAGCTGGTCCAAGGCGCCCCGTTGGAATGGCAACGCCATGGAAGTTGGGCCGCTGGCTCGCTGCGTCATTGCATATGCCAAGGGCGACGCGGAAACTCAGGAAGCTGTTGATGACGCTCTCCAGCAGCTCAACCTCCCTCTGAGCGCTCTGCACTCCACTCTGGGCCGTACTCTGGCCAGAGCTTTGGAGGCTAAGCAGCGCGTCAATCTTCTGGAGAAGCTTTACAATGACTTGATTGCTAACATCAACACCGGTGATACGTCGACCTTCAATAAAACAAAATGGGATCCTGAGTCGTGGGATAAAGAATGCAAAGGTGTTGGCTTCTGTGAAGCCCCGCGGGGATCTCTCGGTCACTGGATCAAAATCAAAGATAAGAAGATTGAAAACTATCAAGCCATCGTTCCGACCACATGGAATTCCTCTCCCCGGACCGCTGATGGTCAGCAAGGCGCCTATGAGGTTGCTGTTCAGAACACGCCGATGGAAGTTTCCGATGAACCTGTGGAATTGCTGCGTACGATTCACTCCTATGATCCTTGCATTGCTTGTGCTACCCACTTGCTCGATCCTGACGGGAAGGAGCTTATGACTGTTAAGGTTAAATGAAGGCTCAATAACCACGAGAGAAGGAAATTCTATTGAGTTCACACCCTATAACTATCTTAGGAATCGGCAATCTCGTCAGGCAAGATGAAGGAGTGGGAATCCACCTCCTTCGGGCCTTAGAAGGTAAAGTCGCCCCTGAGATTGGTCTTATTGACGGAGGAACCATGGGATTTCCTCTTCTCGGTATCGTTGAAGACGCCCATAAGCTTCTTATTCTGGACGCGGTGGAGGCCAAGCGCCCTCCCGGAGATGTGGTGGTTTGGCACGGGGATGATGTCCCCTATTTCTTTGCCTCCAAAATGTCGGTACACCAGGTGAGTTTCGCCGAAATCCTCAATCTGGCCAAATTGAATAACGCTTACCCTGCTCATATTGCCGTGGTCGGCATCCAGCCTCGCACTTTGGATTGGGGAACAGAACTCAGCGATCCTGTGCGCCAGGCTCTTCCTCAAGCTGTCATATGTGTTCAGGAAATCCTGGAAACATGGCAGAATAAGAACAAAAGAAAGAAAGCAAGAAATAAAACCAAGTAAAGGAAAGGTGGAGAACATGTCGACATCCTTGATCATCGTTATTGTTATTGGCGTCCTATTGGCAGGAGTCTTTTTTTGGCTTATCGCAAGTTACAACAGTTTAGTAGCCGTCCGCAACAGATACCAAAACGCCTTTGCCCAAATTGATGTGCAGTTGCAGCGGCGCTTTGACTTAATTCCTAATCTTATCGAAACTGTGAAAAAATACATGAGTCACGAGCGGGAAACTCTCGAAGCCGTTGTGGCCGCACGTTCAATGGCTCAGGCCGGGTTAAACGCAGCCAAAGCTCAACCGGGCAACCCGGAAGTCATGGCACAGCTCTCAACATCCGAGGGACAGTTAAACAGTGTATTGGGACGCCTGTTAGCCGTAGCAGAGGGCTACCCGGATCTCAAAGCCAGCCAGAATATGATGCAGTTGAGTGAGGAGCTCACCAGCACAGAAAACAAAGTCGCCTTTGCCCGTCAGGGATTTAATGATTCCGCTATGATATATAATACGAAGCGTGAAACCTTTCCAACCATGATTGCAGCTGGGATATTTGGGTTTAAGCAGGCGTCCTTGCTGGAGATTCCTGTAGAGAAGCGGCACTTGGTTCAAGAAGCGCCTAAGGTTCAGTTCTAGGACAAAAATCAACCCAAGAATGAAATTGAGCGTTGGTGGCCATCCAGCAATCCTGCTATTTCCAGAGGGGGGTCGGCAATGAATGATAATGGATACGGAAATCCGCAGGTATCAGCAGTGAATTTTTTTGAATATCAGAATAAGGCTCGCCGGGGTACGCTTCGCTTGAGCATTTTATTTATCTTTGGGGTTGCTCTCACAGTTGTTGCGGTTAATCTTCTGGTGATGGTATCATTGGCATTTATTTACAACATGCCCTTGGAAGATATCCCAACATTATTGATAAAGGGATACTTTACAAAGGCGCTCATATGGGCAACACTAAGTGTCCTTTTAGTTGTTGGAGTGATGTCACTGTACCGTATTGTCTCGCTGCGGGGTGGAGGCGGAGAGATTGCGCGGCAGTTAGGCGGCGTGCAAGTCCCGGAAGATGTGCAGGAATTCACATTGCGGCGCTATCGCAATGTTGTAGAAGAAATAGCCATCGCTTCAGGTGTCCCCATGCCGGAACTTTATGTCCTGGAAAATGAACCTGGCATAAATGCCTTCGCGGCAGGGAATAAACCCGAAAACA
Organism: Peptococcaceae bacterium; assembly: GCA_009782825.1. Classification (GTDB taxonomy): domain Bacteria; phylum Bacillota; class Desulfitobacteriia; order Desulfitobacteriales; family Syntrophobotulaceae; genus WRJI01. Next base: position 7,488 of record WRII01000007.1, on the reverse strand, counting down.
CAGTTATAGGCGTTACCAGAGGCGCATTGAATCAGTTAAACCGCGAAGAATTGCAGGCGGTCATTGCCCACGAATTCAGCCATATAGCCAATGGCGATATGCGTATAAACCTTCGTTTTGTCGGAATCATCTTTGGAATTATGGGATTGGGTATTATTGCAGGATGGATTATGCGTATCTCTCTCAGAAGAGGCAAAGATGGCATCCCCACCCTGATCTTTGGCCTGGTTTTGTTGATCATTGGGTATGTTGGCGTCTTATTTGGCAAGATCATCAAAGCGGGAATTAGCCGCCAGCGCGAGTATCTGGCAGATGCGTCGGCAGTGCAATTTACCCGGCAATCCAGAGGGTTGTCAGGGGCCTTGATGAAAATCTCCGGCGTCCCGGCGGGGGCGAAACTAAGGGATCATAAGGATAAAGCGCAAGAATTTGGTCATATGCTGTTTGGGAAGGGTGTGTCAAGCATCTTTGCGACGCACCCGCCTATGTTGAAACGCATCCAAAGGCTCAATCCCAATATTAGTAAAGAAGACCTTGAGAATATGAAGGAGCATTGGGCTCAACAGCCGCCCAACGGGTATTTGGAAGATGTTGCGCTGGGTTTTGCAGCAGAAGCTCCTTCATATCCCCCCAGGCAGCCCGCCCAACAATCAGGTCAAGGTCAGCCATATCCGCAGCCAAACCAAGGCCAATTATATCCGCAGCCAAGCCAAGGTCAGCCATATCCACAACCAAACCAAGGCCGCCCATATCCACAGCCAGGCCAAGGCCAATCATATCCGCAGCCAAGCCAAGGTCAGCCATATCCACAACCAAACCAAGGCCAATTATATCCGCAGGCAAACCGCTTTAGTAACTTACAGACGCGAAGCGTCAATAAAAAACAAGAAAATCCAATACTGACCACTAACCACTGATCACTGACCACTTGCGGGCGTAGCCCGCGTTAGATGATAGTCCCTTACAGACGCGAAGTGTCAATACATTATATTCGGCAATCGGAGAATCATTAGTTGCATCAAGATGCGCAGAGATGGATAAGTTTCGTTTTGTAATTCCCGAAGCAAAACTTGGATTTGACTTCTTGAATGGCTTGGCAGAACCTGATGTAACTCTTTTAGAGGGGTCCCTTTAGGTCGTTTGTCAGTAATGCCAAAGACGAGCTTCCCGCCGCCGCAGTTGGCTAGTGCACAGCAGTATTTTGTTGCTTCGCCGAAATCGAAGCGGGTTTTCGCTTCCTTGAACTCAAAATGTTCACCTTCGGGAGCGTTTAACAACTTACCGGGATACACGGCAATAGGCAGCTAGGCAGCTATGATCACTTGCGTTCCTCACACTTAGCAACGCCGCAGTTTTTTTTCCAGAAAGCGATCCCATATACTCCAGCCCGGGTAAGGCCTCTTTCCAAAAAGGCATCCGCATAGTTTCTGGTTTCGGCTTGTCTCAGGGCCTCTTGGCATTTTATAGGTATATCCTCCAAGCTATTTGCTCGTTTGACTTCAATGATGATCCCTTTTGCACCATCTTCTGTGACAATCAGGAGATCGCTTCTCCCATCACCAGTTTCACGATTGGAACTTACTCCCCAGAAACCTCCGCCTTTTAGCAGTCCCGCCAAAAAACCGTGATAATAGCCTTCATAGGTATCATGATAGCTAATGGTAGTGCGCAACTGTGCGGTCAGAATCTTTTCGATAATGTTACAATCTCCCTCCAGAAGGGCGCAGTATAGGGCTTCCATCTCTTCGCGACTGGAAGAGTTTCTGACCTTTTCCGCGAACCAATTCTGAATTTTCTCAATAAAGATCTCTTTGACCTCTTCATTGGGAATGCGCAAGCGCATGGTGTGTCGGGACAGCTTTTCTTCTGTGGGCTGTTGTGTTAAGTATCCTGTAAGAAACAATACGCTCCACAGGTTGTCAAGGCTTTCATCTACCTCTGCATAGGTTAGATTAGTTTTGATGGCCTTTTCCACATACCCGCCGGCAACAAGCTGTTCGATCTCATAACGGGTGTTGCTATCGGCTTTATCAATGAACCGCCTGACCATATCATTGGAGCTGGTGTTGTTCCAGTAAGACTCTGGCTCAGCCTGGGGATCCGCCAAGAGTCTGTCCACATGGTTCATGATATCCCAAGGGCAATACACATCCTTCTTCCCAAAACGGTACCCGTTGTACCACTGGCGCAATTCTTCATACGCTGAGGAAAGGTTGTAGTCCTCCAAAATCCTTTTGATTTCCTCATCTGTAAAACCAAAGTGCTCATCATGACGAGGATCTGTAATCGTGTATACTTTGAGATTGTTGAGCCCGGTAAATATGCTCTCTCTGGAGATACGCAAGCACCCTGTGATGACCGCAAACTTTAACGAAGAGTTGGTTTTCAGAGCTTCGCCCAGGAAAATACGCATGAAAGAAATCATTTTGTCATAATAGCCTCTGTGAAAGGCTTTATCCAGGGGAACGTCATATTCGTCTATGAGCAGAACCACCTTTTGGCCAAAATGAGATTCGAGTATACGGGAGAGGGTCTTTAAGCTATCCTTAAGTTGCTGCGGTGTGGCGGTTCGCGCCTTCAATGCCATGAAGTCGCTCTGATCATCCGGTCCGATTTGTTGACTCTGAGCCAAGAAAGACAATCTCCTGCATTCGTTGGCAACTTGAACTCCTATCCTTGCCAAAGCGCCCGTAAAGTCTTCGGCTTCCACGCTTTTCAAGGTCAGGAAGATCACAGGGTACTTGTTCATATGTTCTTTACAGAGGATCGGTTCCTGGGCAATATCCAGCCCGGCAAAGAGGTCTTGATTATTTCTGTTGATCTCGAAAAAGCTTTGCAACATGCTCATATTCAGGGTTTTGCCAAAGCGGCGGGGACGTGTAAAGAGATTGGCTTTCCCTCGATTGCACATCAATGTTGTAATGAATGATGTTTTATCCACATAATAAAAATCTTCTGTGCGAATCTCTTCAAAGTTTTCATGTCCTACCGGAGGTCTTCTTGTTTCCACGCATAATCTCCTTTTCAGGTCTGATGGCCTACCAGTCCGGCTCCGTACGAAACCCCATTATCGGTCTCGGCGATTCCTTGGTCAACGGCGCTTGGATCGGCAACCTCCGTAACTTCCGTGTTCCCTCCTGTGATCTCACCCAATGTTTTTCCCTGGTCTTTTGAGGCAGCCTCGTTGGCAGACGACATCTCTTCCCCTTTGAGCAGCCTCATAAATTGCGCCCCTGAAATGGTCTCTTTTTCAACCAAATATTCGGAAATCCGTGTCATGGCTTCCCTGTTTTCCTGCAGAAGCCCGACGGCCCGGGTATAGCTTTGTTTGAGAATTTCGCGTACTTCTCTGTCGATAGCGGCCCCTGTGGATTCGGAGCAGGTGAGTACGTTGCGCCCGTCCAAATACTGGTTCTGAGCGCTCTCCAAACCCATCATGCCGAACGTATCGCTCATGCCATACTGCGTCACCATACTGCGCGCCATCTTTGTGGCCCGCTCTATATCATTGGCGGCCCCAGTGGTCATTTCACTGAATTCCACTTCCTCAGCCGCGCGCCCGGACAGAAGGGTCGTGATTTGCGACTCCATGGCGGTTTTTGTCATCAGGTATGTCTCTTCTTCAGGGGTTTGCATGGTGTAACCCAGAGACCCCATAGTCCGCGGCACAATGGTAATCTTCTGAACCGGCATGGATTCCTTTTGCAAAGCAGCAGCTAACGCGTGGCCCACTTCGTGATAGGCCACGAGACGTTTCTCTTTGCTGTTGAGCACCCGGTCTTTCTTCTCTTTGCCCGCGATCACGGTTTCGACAGCCTCCATCAGATCCGCCTGGCTCACCGCCTCGCGGCCCATGCGTACCGCATGCAGAGCGGCCTCGTTGATCATATTCGCCAGGTCGGCCCCTGCCGCGCCGCTGGTCATCAGCGCAATCTCCCGCAAATCCACACTGTCATCCATTTTAACCTTAGCCGCGTGGACGACCAGAATGGCTTCACGGCCAATCAGATCCGGCTTCTCCACAACAATTCTTCTGTCGAAGCGCCCGGGCCTGAGCAGGGCTTTGTCCAGGATTTCCGGGCGGTTGGTCGCTGCCAGAATGACGACTGTCTTCGTTGAGTCAAACCCATCCATTTCCGACAATAGCTGATTCAATGTCTGTTCCCGTTCATCGTTGCCACCCATCTGGTTATCCCGGCTCTTGCCAATCGCATCAATTTCGTCAATAAAAACAATGCATGGCGAGTGTTTCTTTGCCTGCTCGAATAAATCCCGGACACGGCTGGCCCCCACGCCTACAAACATCTCTACAAATTCGGATCCTGACAAGGAGAAAAAGGGAACTCCGGCTTCCCCGGAGACAGCCTTAGCGAGAAGGGTTTTGCCCGTCCCTGGCGGGCCCACCAGCAGGGCTCCTTTGGGCTGTTTGGCGCCAATATCCTTGTATTTTTCCGGGTTGTTCAGAAAATCCACCATTTCATTGAGGCTCTCCTTCGCCTCATCCTGCCCGGCCACATCCGCAAAAATCACGCCTGTAGCCTTTTCCATGTGATACATTTTGGCTTTTGATTTTCCGACATTCATAAATCCGCCGAACCCGCCGCCGCTGCCACTGCTATCTCCCCCCATCCGCTTGATCAAGCTGCGATAGATGAAATAAAAGATGAGTAACGGCAACAGAACCCACATAAACAGAAAGGAAAGGAGTGGATTGGTATCGGCAATGGCCTTGGTAAAATCCACATCGTGTTCACGCAGCCATGGCCTTAATTGGAGATCTTCTACAATGCCTGTATAGTAAGAGATCCGTTTTTCCTCGATCTTTTTTTGCGTGGCACTGTCCTGGAAACCCAGGACTGAATTGAGAGTCTTTATCTCCGCGTCAGCCTTAAGCTGGATCAGCAGCTGTGTATCCCCAATCTCCACGAATTCCACAGTATTCTGCTCTACAAGTTCCATAAACTGGCTGTAAGTAATCTCGGCCTTGGATTGAGAATTCAAAAAATTATTGAAAAAATACGCTGCCAATGTGATACAGATCCCCATAATCAAAACATTCATCATGGCGTTGCGATTCGGCGGCGTTCCCGGCTCTGAGGGTTTTTGTTTTTTGGGCTTATTCAGGTTATTTAGGTCATTCAGTTGATTCGGTTTATCAAAGTCGTTACTCTCCATTTTGCGAATAGTGACCCCCTTTCACAGCAAAGAACACACTATAATCATTATTCACCCTTTATGGCATACTTATAAATGTTTTCTCACCAGATTTAGTATTAATTATGACACATCTGGACGGCATATTCAACTGTGATGCCATGACCCCATTTCCCCCATTTACTCCATTCCATTACCCCATTTACCCCTCCAACTTCAACTCCTCCACAGCCTTGTCACGCAGAATATATTTTTGCACTTTGCCACTTGCGGTAAGAGGAAATTTGTCTGTAAACAAGACGCGGCGGGGCACCTTATGTTTAGCCAGCCTTTTATTGACATATCTTCTGATCTCCTCCTCCGTCGCCGTGGCGTCTTGCTTCAAAATAACATACGCGCAGACTTCCTCGCCATATTTTTTAGACGGAATCGCAACAACGGCCACATCCGCCACCGCCTCATGAGTGTAGATAAAGTCTTCAATCTCTTTTGGAAAAATATTTTCGCCTCCACGAATAATCATATCTTTGATGCGTCCTGTGATTTTATAATACCCATCGTGATCAACTGTGGCCAGGTCGCCCGTATGGAGCCAGCCTTCGCTGTCAATAGCCTCCTTGGTGGCCTCTTCCAGTTTGTAATAGCCCTTCATGATGTTATATCCACGCACACAGAACTCGCCGCTTTCGCCAACGCCAACTTCTTCGCCGGTGTCGGGATTGACAATTTTGCTTTCTATGAACGGCAATGTTTTGCCAACAGTATTGACACGCTTCTCCACGCTGTCGTCAACTGTTGTTTGTGTACATCCCGGCGAGGCCTCTGTTTGTCCATAGACTATGGTGATATCTTGCATATTCATTTTATCTATAACATCCTGCATCACTTTAATGGGACAGGGAGATCCCGCCATGATGCCCGTGCGGAGGGTTGAGTAGTCATATTCAGCAAAATCACGATGTTCCAGGACGCCGATAAACATGGTGGGCACGCCATGAACGGCTGTGCATCTTTCGTATTCAATGACATGCATCACTTTCATGGGGGTGTACCAAAGCAGGGGCAGCATCGTCGTTCCGTGAGTAACGCAGGCCATGATTGCCAGCACCATCCCAAAGCAATGGAAAAAGGGAACCGGGATGCAGAGACGGTCATTTTCTGTAAATTTCATACAATCGCCAATGGACAGACCATTATTGACAATGTTCTTGTGGGTCAGCATAACCCCTTTGGGAAACCCTGTCGTTCCTGATGTGTACTGCATATTGATGGCATCATCCGGATCAAGGCTTGCTTTTCTGTCCCCATATTCTTTTTCTGAAACGAGGACGCCAAAGGATTCAATCTCGTTCCAGTGGTACATGCCGCTATAATAATTGTCAAAAGAGATGATCATTTTTAAGTTGGGAAGTTTTGGGGACTCTAATTTGCCTTTGTCGCATGTTCTGAGTTCAGGACAGATGGAATAGATGATTTTTTCGCAATCAATATCCTTGAGCCCGTCACATATAAACAGCGCTTTGCTGTCTGAATGCTTAAGTAAGAATTCCAATTCGTATTCTTTATAGTTTGTGTTGACCGTGACAAGGACGACACCAATCTTGGCTGTGGCAAACATGAGTACCAGCCATTGGGGATAGTTGGTAGCCCAAACGGCGACATGGTCGCCCTTGTTCAGCCCCATACCCATAAGCCCCTTGGCAATACGGTCAACTTTGCGGTTGAAATCGTAGTAGGTTTTGTTAAACTCCATTTCAATGTACTTGACCGCCTGGTGGGTCGGGAATTTGTTCGCTGTTTCCTCCAACATGCCGCCGATGGTGATGTCTCTTAATGCGTTCATCTGAGTCCCTCCGTTGCTTTAGTATATTATAATCAAAAGACCTGTGCGATTCATCATCGCCCAGGCCTTCTTTTACCTTGATTCAAAAACTTCTTGCTGAGTGAACGGCTTTATGTTTTTGAAATGCGACAACACACCACGTTTTTATATGATAAAACGAGGCTTAGCAACAGCAGATTCAAAACAAAAGCAACCCCTAATACAAACATGAGTTTTCCCCCTGTCTTAAGATCTAATATACCATAGGGAGGGAGAGTGTGTCAAGAATTCGGGAGTTGACATTATTTTCTACATTCAATGACATTCACTGAGTGGCCTACCGCAACCCCCAAACAAATCAACAAACATCAAAACAACACAATCTGAGCAGGCTGTGTTGTCCGCTTCAGTTTCTGATAAGCTTCATTTGCAGACCGGGAACATAACGACAGCAAGCGCAAGAGCGTCTCTTCGTTGTCAATAGTAATAAACTTCTTTCTGGGAACAAGATA
>WRII01000006.1 GCA_009782825.1 Peptococcaceae bacterium | reverse complement strand
GCCAGATCCCACACGAACTGGGTACGGCGTACCTGCCGGGGCTGCCCGCTTGCGGCGGGGCGGATGGCTGTTTTGAACAGCAGCCGGCCCAGCGCGTCGCGCTTAAAGCGTGTATAAAGCTGCGGCCCCCCCTCTGGCCCATCGTAACTATCGGTTACCTCATCTGCCGCGTTGTATTGGTAATGCAGGAGGAGGCATATTTTTTTACATTTTAATGTGATAGTGATAATATAAAACTGACTAGCCCCGTCAATTCTCCCTTCATTGAAAAGGAAATAAGGAAATAAGGAAATAAGGAAATGAGAAAATGAGAAAGCACGAACACACACTTGGCGATGCTGCGCGCACACATATCCCCAGCAACGAGCGCCGTTTTGAACATACTCACGGTGACGGATCGCAGCCCCACGATCACACTCATATTCCCAGCGAAGAACCGCAGACCCACGATCATAGTCACACTCATACCAACACAAAAGCGGTTCTCAACCGCCTCTCCCGCGCCATTGGTCATTTGACATCTGTACGCGGCATGGTTGAGCAGGGACGCGATTGCGCCGAAGTCCTGATTCAACTGGCGGCTGTGCGTTCCGCGATCAACAGAACTTGTGAGGTTATTCTGAAAGACCATCTGGAACACTGTGTCGTGGATGCCATAAAAACCGGCGATATGGAGGCTCTGGAGGAATTGAAACGCGCTGTGGAATTGCTGCTGAAATAATATCTAATTAACAATAGAGACAGTTGCAGCGTATCAATAGGTATGGGTGTTTATTGCAGGTGAGGTATCAGCTCGCTGGACTATCAACGCATGAAGTATAAACTGAGTAACGGACTCGACTTTGCCGGGAAAGAAATACAGAAGGAGCACATGTATGTACAACAATATTTTAGATACCATAGGGAACACGCCTCTGGTGAGGATCAACCGGATGAACACGAATCCTAATGTTCTTATATATGCCAAACTGGAAGGATTCAATCCTACCGGCAGTATTAAGGACCGCATTGCTTTGAAGATGATCGAACAGGCTGAGGAGGAAGGAACCTTAACGCGGGATAAAATTATCCTGGAGCCCACTTCCGGCAACACAGGGATAGGGTTGGCTATGATTGGCAGAGTGAAGGGGTATGCTGTGGAAATTGTGATGAGTTCGGCTGTTTCTGTGGAGAGACAGAAGATGATCCGTGCTTTTGGCGGCAAGGTGACGTTGACGGATGCTGACCTGGGAACGGATGGAGCGATTATTAAAACGAGAGAACTTCTGGAACAGGATCCTGATAAATACTTTAACCCCAATCAATTCTCTAATGTTTATAATAAAATGGCGCATTATAAAACGACAGCAGAGGAAATATGGGAACAAACAAACGGAAAGGTAACTCATTTTGTTTCATCCTTGGGGACTTCGGGGACTCTTATGGGGATAGGAAAATTTTTAAAGGAAAAAAATCCGGCCATTAAAATTATTGAGGCCCATCCTGTCAAGGGTCACTATATTCAGGGCCTGAAAAACATGGAGGAGGCTATTGTTCCTGAGATTTATGATCCGTCAGCTATTGATGAGAGCATCATGATTGAGACGGAGGAGGCTTACGCCAAGACGAGAGAGATTGTGGCCCAGGAAGGGATCTTTGTGGGGATGAGCAGTGGCGCGGCAATGATTGCGGCTTCCAAGGTCGCGGAAAAACTGGCTTCGGGTCTGGTGGTTCTCATTTTTCCGGATAGAGGTGAAAAGTACCTGAGTACTGAGCTTTTTGAGTGAAAGCCAAGAGGAAATTTTGTGAGCTTGAAATGGGTTTTGGGCCGGGTGGGCTCAGGGAAAACGACATATTGCCTTCAGGAAATGGATTCCCTGGTTCAGAAGGAACCCCGCGGGGTTCCTTTGCTTCTCCTTGTGCCGGAACAGGCGACTCTTCTCATGGAGAAGGCTTTGGTGTGGGACGGGGCCAGGGGCGGTATGATGCGCATTCAGGTGTTGAGTTTCCAGCGTTTAGTGAAAAAGCTGTTCAGCGAAGTTCGGGGAGAATCCCGTCTGGGCATTGGCGAGGTGGGCAGGCATGTTATGCTGACGAAGATTTTGTTGGATCATAAGAAGGATCTGCCGAGTTTTGCGCCTATGGCTTCGAGCCCTGGGCTGGTGGATCATATTTCTCATCTGATTACGGAATTGAGGACTTATCGCATCTTTCCTCATGATTTGGCGGCGGCTTTGGAGTCTCTCCAATTGAGGGACAAGGCTTTGGCGGCGAAGCTGAAGGATGTGTCTTTGATTTATCGTTGTTATCATGAAGCCACCCTGGGTGTGGTTCATGACTGGGATTATGAAATGGAAGAGGCTTTGACGCTCTTGCCGGAAGCGGGGTTTCTGCGGGGGGCTCATGTTTGGGTGGATGCGTTCAAGGGGTTCACGCCTCAGGAACGGGCCATGCTGATGGGGATTTTGGGGGTCTGCGCCTCGATGACGGTGACGCTGCCGTTGGATGCGGAGCTGGTGGGGAAGGGGTCTGCCCGGCAGGGAGCGTTGTTTTCCTCGAACTGCCGTATTTTTGAGACGGTGTTGAGTACATATAGGGATCTTAGGGATCTGGCGCTGGAAATGGGGGTGTCCATTGAGGCGCCTGTTTATCTGTCAGCGAATTTGCGCAAACAGCATCCGATGCTGGCTCATTTGGAACGGAATTTCGGGGGATATCCGGTGAAGCCGATGGATGGGGTAGGGGCGATTGAGATTCATGCTCAGCCGGATGAACGCCATGAGGCGGGGGCTGTGGCTTGCCGCATAGGGGAGCTGGTGAGGGATCGGGGGTATAGATGGGGTGATATAGCGGTGATGACTCGGGGAATGGATGAGTATCGCCGGGTTCTGGAGCAGGAGCTGAGGCGGTATGGGGTTCCGTTCTTCATGGATGACAAAAGAAAGGTTCAAGGGCATGCTTTGCTTACCTTTGTGCAGGCGCTGCTGGATTTGGCCCGGCGCAGATGGCAGAGGGAGGATGTTTTTGAGGTTTTGCGTACGGGGTTCTTCCCGCTGAGTCTGGATGAGGTGGACAGGCTGGAGAATCTGTGTTTGGCTGTGGGGGTTCGGGCTGAGGATTGGGAAAGGGGTCGCTTGTGGTCTGATGAGGATACAGGAGATACTCAGCCGGATAAATGCCATATGCAGGTGTTGGAAAAGACGGTTAATCCTGTACAGACGTTTCGCAATGTGAGTTCCTGGCTGTCTCCTGTGGTGCGGGCTTTGACTCAGGGTGCGCGCGCGGGCATGTCTGTCAAGGAGATGAGCGGCTTGCTGATGGGGTTCCTCCAGGAAAAGGATGTGCCAGGCTGTCTGCAAGAGTGGGCAGTGGCCTGCGAACAGGAAGGGGATGCGGTGAATGCTCAGATCCATCGTCAGATCTGGCATCAGATGACTGTGCTTGTGGAGCAAATGGATGTCTTGCTTGGGGAGACGTGTCTGTCTCTGTTGGAATATGCCCACATTGTGGACGCGGGGCTGCGTGGGATTCAATTGGGGGTGGTGCCGCCGCGTGTGGATGAGGTTATTGTGGGGGCTATCAACCGGACGCGTTTGCCGGAGGTGAAGGTTGTCTTTTTGATCGGATGTGTTCAGGGGATCTTACCTCCGGAGCCGGGCGGATCCCAGGGGCTGTTGGACGCGGGGGAACGGGCGGCGCTGCGCCGGGCGGGTGTGGATCTTGATCCTAAGGGGCAAAAGGTATACAATGAGGAACTTTTTTATATGTATTCTCTTTTGGCGGCTCCAACGGACAAGCTTATTCTCAGCTATCCGTTGAGCCTGGGCGGCGGCGTGTCGAGCCGATCCTTTCTTGTGACTCATGTGCGGGACATGTTTCCTCAGGTGTCTGTGGTCAAGGGGCTGGGGCTGATTGGAGAAGGAGGCTTGGGGCGGACTGGAGAAGGAGGGCTGGGGCTGATTGGGGAAGGAGGCTTGGGGCGCTTGGAGGGGGCGCAGCGGGGTGCGCCCTATACCGAAAACAGGGAGGAGCGGATTCCGAGGGTGTTGACCCGGGAGCTCTATGGCCGGCCTTTTGTGTCCAGTGTGTCTCAAATGGAGCTGCATGGGCGCTGTCCGTTTGCTTTTTTTGTGCGATATGGGTTGAGGGGCAGGGAACGGAAAATCTATCGCTTGACGGCGCCGGAAGCGGGGATTTTCAGCCATGCTCTGTTGAATGAATATGCCAGGATGCTGTTTCGGGCAGGGGAGAATTGGCATGATGTTTCAGAGGAGGAGGCGAAGGTGCGGTTGGGGCGCATTGCGGAGGAGCTTATGGGGCGGCCTGATTTTGGGCCGTTGGTGCGTGAGGCGCGGCACCGTTTTATGTTGGAGCGCCAGAGGACGGTGCTGGAATTTTCGGTGCAGGTTTTGAGTGAGGGCGCCCGGGAGGGGGATTTTGTCACTATTGGTGTGGAGATGTCTTTTGGGGACAGGGGGCGTTTGCCGGCGATGAGGGTTCCTCTGGCGGGGGATGAGGCTTTGGTGCTGCGGGGACAGATTGACCGTATTGACGCGGCCCGTCTGGAGGATGGATATTATGTGCGTGTGGTTGACTATAAAGGGCGGGAGAGGAAGGTTGATTTGGCGGAGATGGCTGCGGGATTGGATCTCCAGCTGCCTCTGTATCTGGAGGCGGCGATGCAGAGCGGGAGGATGCTGGGTCAGGAGAGGGTACATGGCGGAGGAATGTCTTATTTTGCGTTGACTGAGCCTGCTGTTGAGGTGGCGCCGTTGACCAGCCAAGCGGAGATTGAGGCGAAGCGCCGGCAGGCTGTTTCTATGGAGGGGGTTCTGCGGGATGATCCTCATGTGGCGGAGGCTTTTGGGGAGGGGCGGTTGATCGGGAAGGATGGGTCTGTGCAGGGGAAAGCCTGCCTGACCGATGAGGAATTTGCCGGTTTGGGGCGGGTCCTGCGGTCTCATCTGCGGCGTCAGGGGGATGAGATTATGGCGGGCCGTGTGGATGTTTCGCCGGCGCGCAGCAGGAAGACTCATGGGTGCCGGTTTTGTCCCTATCATAGTGTCTGCGGATTTGATCCTACGCTGCCGGGGTACGCGTACCGTTATGTGACAGGGGATGCGGCGGATTTGCGGCGGTGGTCGGAACGGCCGGAGCGGACGGAGCGGGAGCGGGAGGAGGAAAGTTCACAAAGCTCACTTGCCAATGGTAGCATTAATAGGTATAATTAGTGTGGATCGTTGGATTTTAAGGAAGGAGGAGATCCATTGAATAGAATTAATAAAATTCTTCTGCCTTTAGTCATAGTTTCTGCTGTATGTTCGGTGATCATAGCTGTTGTGGGTATTTTATTATTTAACCAGTTAATAACTGAGAATATGACCCAGGCTATTGAAATCTCCTCTACGATGGTGCAGGATAAATTTGACACGTATAAGTCAAGCACAAAGCTGGCAGCGGAGAATATGGCAGCCAATCAGGAGTTGGCCAGGGCAATAGCCGGTAAGGATCGCAACAGAATCCTGAGCGTGGCCTCGGGGCTTGTTACGGTTTTTGGGGTAGAAACGTGTACGATAACTGACGGAAATGGTATTGTCTTAGCAAGGACTCACGATTCGAGATTCGGTGACAGTGTTGCAGATCAGGCTAATGTGCAATCAGCGCTTACAGGTAAAGCTTTGACGGTCCTCGAACCGGGTGCGATCGTGCGGCTTTCGGTGCGCACAGGCGCGCCGGTTTATGATGAGTCCAATACGATTGTTGGGGTTGTGATTCCGGGATACCGCCTGGATGATTCGGGGTTTGTCGATTGGCTCAAACATATTACCGGATGTGAGATCAGCATGTATTTTGGGGACAATTGTGTTTCCACAACGCTGACTGACAGTGTTACCGGAGAGCGCCTTATTGATGTGACGGCGGACAGCAATGTAAGCAGCCAAGTCTTATCAGGGCAGTCATATATTGAAAAGACGAACCTTATGGGTAAAGAGGCCTATGTAAAATATTTCCCAATATATGGCGGCGTGGAAAATAAAGCGGTGGGAATGTTGCATGTTGGAAAATATACGAATGACTCAAGCGAGATCTTACTCTCAATTGTCAAGAACAGTATGATTGCCATGCTGATTATAATGACGGGGGTCGCTGTGCTCGCGGTATTTTCTTACAGAAGAAGGGTAAACCGGCTTCAAGAGGAACTCAAGGCCGGATCATATAGAAGACGGGATGATGACGGGGCCGGTGATGATCGCGTCACCAGATCCGATGACTCTGCCAGGGACAACAGCTCCGGAAATCCCGACAGTTATGACAACGGCGGGAGCTACGGCAGCTACCCTGAAAACCATGGCAGCCGTGGGAGCCATGACCATGACAGTCATCCTGGGAACTATGACAGTCACAGTCATCCTGAGAGCTATGACAGTCACAGTCATCCTAAGAGCTATGACAGTCATGCTGGGAGCTATGACAGTCATCCTGAGAGCTATGATAGTCACGGGAGTCACGGGAGCTATAACAGCCGGCCCGGGAGTTCTTCCGGCAGTTATGACAATCCCGGGAACTATAGCAGCCACACCGGGAGTTTTGACAACGATGACAACCATGAGAACTATAACAACGCCCACAGCAGCCGTGGGGCACAAGCCCCAATAAATGCCGAGACGGATATGCCGAGGCCGGTTTCCTGGGGAACGGCGACACGGCCGGTTGGGAAAGATGTTTCGGCATTGAAGCGTGGCAGCCGCTCTTTTTCTGACATTATTGATATGTCAAACGCTCCTCAAGTCAACCCGAAAAAATCAGAAATTATCCCGGCAAATTACAGGGTCTCTTCTCTGATAGATGATGTGATAAGTGATATCAGAATGAGAACAGAAAATTTGTTAATACGGGTTGCCCTGAATATAGACAGCAGTATACCCAGAAACCTTGTGGGGGACCAAATCAGGATACGCCAGATTTTGTTGGATATTATAAGCTGTACTGTTAAATCCACAAAAAAAGCTAACATATACTTGGGGATTCGCGGCGAAATTAAAGACAGAGAGAGTGTTGTTCTGAAAATTATCGTGATGGATACCAGTATGATGACAAATCGGGAAGATATGGAGAGAGTGCTTGGGGATGATGTTCAATTTGATGTGATGCGCGGTGAGGGTATTGAAGGAACCGATATGGATCTTGGTGTTACACGGGATCTTGTACAGGCGATGGATGGGAATATCTATGCGTCTTCGGAATACGGAAAAGGCACTAAATTTATGGTTTTACTGCCGCAAAAGTATATATCGGCTGATAAACTGGCTTCTGTTAAAAATCCTCATGAAAAGAATAGCCTTGTCTTTGAGCGCCGGAAATTATATGCGATCTCTCTCAAGCTGTCCATGAAAAACCTTGGGGTTGGATGTGCGTATGTTTCAACCAGTAACGAGCTTGTTGAAAAGCTGGCATCTACTAAGTATTCTTTTGTGTTCATAGCGTCAAAGCTGTTTGAAAGGAACAGAGATATTTTGTCGAGGATTCCATCACATACAAAAATTGTGCTTCTTACAGAACAGGGGGAAGGGGTTGGGGATAAGGATTTAATCACCCTGACGTTGCCTGCACATACCATGGCCATTGCCGACATTTTAAACAGTGTCCCGGATAACAGTTCGTCTGATTGGGCTATTGTACCGACCAGGCGCAACGGCAACAGGATGTCGGGGGGGGAGAAGAAGGCGCCGGGTGATCAAAAAGAAGACCTGCATATCCTCCAAGAAACGGGATCAACGGAATCTCTGAAAAACAAACTCCATATTCTTAGGCCGGCTCTTAATGATCTTAACATTAGGGTCATATCCGGAGCCATCGGCAGTTTGCGCGAATATACCGGGTGGGCTGATGTCGGGGATGATGTTAAGAATATATTGCAAAAAATACTCATTGGCGATTATAATGCGGCAGGAGTTTTAATTGATGCGTTATTAAGGAAGCTGGGATGAATTATGTATCAATAATAGCTGCTTCATCCCGATCCAATGCCTTCATGCATTCGCTGAGACGGCTTCTAAGGTCGCCGGGAGGCAGGGATTCGCGCATTTGACGCAGCAGGTCTATGGTTCGCCGGAACAGGCTGATGATGTCGCCTTCGTCGAGATTGCAAAGTTTTTGCACCTGAGCCAGGGTGGAACCTTGGCTCCAAGCATGGGCAACTATGGCGACGCGGGAGTCGAATTGAACGGCGTCGGGGCCGCAGATGCTTTGCAGGAAGATGATGATGTCCCGGATGGAATCCCAGGGGATGAGGTTCTGGGGCAGGCGGGTGAAGTGGTCGTTCTTGCGGGTTTCGTAGTCGATGCAGGAGATGAGGGCGCACAGGGCCGGATTGTCTAACTGATCCGGCAGGCCGGAAAAGATGAGCTCTGTGACGAACAGCTCTTCCACATAAATTTGCCGGGCCAAGTTGCCTCGTGCCGCGAGTTCGAGGTTCGCGAGTTCGGGGTTCGCGAGTTCGGGATTTGCGAGTTCGGGATTTGCGAGTTCGAGCGAGCCTTGAGTAATGTAGCCGAGTTGTTTAAGGTGTTCTACCTTGCTCAGAAATTGTGTATAGAAGGTCTCAGAACCTGGAATATTCAGGCGCTTTTCCAAGCTTTCCTGAGCGTTGAGGAGGGCGAGCCGGTGCGTGTTCAATTCTCGGCAGATGCTGTAGTCTTGCTTGATGCAGGGACTGGGGGGATCGGGGAGCAGGGCTTTTTGGTGCTGGATTTTTCGTTGGAGGCGGCGCCCGTAAGCTTTGCGGCGGCTGCGATTGTCCAGGCGTTTGAGGGCGCGTTGAAGACGCTGAAGTTCTTGGGCTTGGGGGGCGTATTCGTGGGGACAGGAGAGAGTGCTGATTTTGTCGCAGGCGGTGTGGTAAATATGATCGAGTTGGCGGGTGAGGTCGTCGGCTTGTTTTTGGGTTTCGGCCTGGAGGCGTGTGTAGGCATGGGAGGCAAAGCTTTTTTGGAAGTAGGTTTTGATTTGTTTGGGGGTGAGGGTGGCGAGCAGGTTGAGAACGGTGTTATAGGTGAGGCGGAATTGGCTGGTCAGGGGTTCGAGCTGATGGATATGGAAGTGGGGGATGGGGTTTTTCCAGCAGTAGTTGAGATCAGGGATGGCGAAGGAGTAGCCTTTTTTATCGATGCCCCGGCGGCCGGCCCGGCCGGACATTTGGAAGAATTCATGGTTTTTGAGGGTGCGGAAGGTATGTCCGTCGTATTTGCGCAGGGAATCGAAGCAAACGGCCCGGACGGGGTAGTTGATACCGACGCTGAAGGTTTCGGTGCAGTAGAGCACGGAGATGATGCGGGTTTGGAAGAGGGTTTCGACGAGGAGCTTTTGGCTGGGCAGCATACCGGCGTGGTGGTAGGCGATGCCTTTGGCGCAGGTGGCGTACAGTTGGCGGGTGGAGGGGGACCATTGGGGTTCGGGGCCTAATTGCTCTATGAATTGGGCGTGGACTTTCCGGCGTTGGGGTTTGTTGAGGTAATTGCGGATGGCGGCGAGTTCGGCGGCTTTCTCGCTGCATTGGCGGCGGCTGAAAGCGAAATAGAGACAGGGGAAGTGGGTGTGTTCGATGGTTGTGATCAGGTCGATGTGGGTGGTGGGGTCGAAGAGGGCAGGGGTTTCGCGGAGGTCTTGTGGGGTGAGGTTTTTGGTGGCGTTGTCATAGTAGGTTTTGAGGCGGGGGTAGGTGCAGAAGCCGGTTTGTTTAGTGAAGTATTTGTATTCCAGGGGGATAATACGGTTGGGTTCTTCGATGAGGATGATTTCCTGACGGCGGATGTTACTGATCCAGTCTTTGAGTTCGCTGGCGTTGGCAATGGTGGCGCTCAGGCCAAGAAGATGCATATGCGGGGGGGCGAGGATGATGGATTCTTCCCAGACGGTGCCTCGGGCTTCGTCGTTGAGCCAATGGATTTCATCGAAGATGACGTAGTAGATGTCGGCCAGAGCGGGATCGCCGGTGATGACTTGGTTGCGAAAGACTTCGGTGGTCATAATGAGCAGCGAGGCCCGGGGATTGATAACGACGTCTCCGGTCATGATGCCAACGGCGTCGGGGCCGAAGCGTTGGGAAAAGTCCCGGTATTTTTGGTTGCTGAGGGCTTTTATGGGTGCAGTATAGATGATTTTGGCGCCGTCCCGGAGGGCTTTGTCGACCAGGTAGTCGGCGATCAGGGTTTTGCCGGTGCCGGTGGGTGCGGAGACAAGGACGGAATGGTTGCGGTCGATGGCGGCGATGGCCTCTTGTTGGAAGGGGTCAAGCTGATAGTCCTGGTAGGTGAGCATGGCTGTTGTCTCCTAACGCGGGCTGCGCCCGCAAGTGGTCAGTGATCAGTGGTTAGTGGTCAATATTGGATTTTCTTGTTTTTTGTTGACGCTTCGCGCCCATAAGTTACTAAGGGACTGTATGCGGTTTATTTTATCAGAGGTGAGGAGGGGAGGCAAACGGGGATGGGGACGCGAGCGCGTTAAATGTTCGCCTGCTCTGTGTGGCCGGCTCAAGAAGCATCATATGTTTTTGGAATATTATGCTACAACAATTAATTGGTGCGCCCGGGAAGATGTAACTTTCTTGAGATTTTGTTTTTTTTGTGATAAAGTTATTTTGATGAAGATCGGTTTATGTAAATTAACTCTGTTTATACAGGTGCCTTAGGGGGAGGGATTAATGATGAACGCCCTTAAAAGAAAATGGGTTTTGGGGATTTCTTTTTCAATGTTACTCATAATGGCGGTTTTCACGATCGTTACAGGATGCTCGAGTTCAAACACGGAGCGCTCAGGGATACACCAGCAGGAGTCCGCAGAAGCCGATGCTGAGGATGTTAAGGAGTTTAAAGAAGCTGTGCAGTACCTCAAAGAGGGAGATACACTGTCTTTATTCGGGATTGCTCTTGGAGAGGTTTGTGACACAGACAAAGTTGCAATAACCGGAGAGTCCCATTGGCTGCCCCAAGGCGGCTATTTGCTTAAAACATATAAACTGAGAAATGATAACCGCAAAGAGAATTTGCATCTTTTCTTTGTCACTCCTTATTGGGAGAACTCGAAAAAAGAGAAGAGATTCTTTTCTGTCACATGTTGTGAAGGTGATTTTTTTGGGATAACTGTTGGCAAGGATATGTTTGAGAAGATATATGATGAGGGCAATATTGTTATGAAGGACTACAACAAAAAACAGAGTGAGATTTCTCTCCAAGATATTCAGAGACTGATTCAAGAGAGTGGGACTTATCATCTGAGAACATAGAGGGTACACGGTGTGGAAGGTTTTTTCTCTTTCAGCGAATCGGTGATAGTGGAGCAGACTTTTGATAAGTCTGTTTTTACTGCTGTGGCCTGTCCGGCGGAATCTGTGCGGGAGGTTGAAGAGAATATGCGGCAAGTCCGGGGGGACTATCCGAAAGCCCGGCATTATGTTTATGCCTACCGTCTGTGGACGACGCGTGGGGAAAAGGCGTCAGACGATGGGGAACCTCAGGGAACGGGAGGACGGCCGGTTTTGGAGGCGTTGGTTCATCGGCGGATTTGGAACGCGCACATGATTGTGGTCAGATATTTTGGTGGTATTTTGCTGGGTACGGGAGGGTTGTCCCGGGCGTATGGAGGGACGGCGCGGTTGGCATTGGAGAGAGCGAATGTTTATCAGATGGCTGAGCATTGGCGCGTATCTCTCCGGATTTCCTATAGCTTCTATGACGAATTTCGCTATGGGTGCGCCCGGCGCGGGTGGAGAATTGAGACTGAAGAGTACAGGGAATATGTGTATGTGTCATTAACTGTGCCTGTGGAGGAAGAAGGGCAGTATGTGTCCTGGATGACGGAGGCGGGCCATGGACGTGTGACGTGCCTGGATAAGGAGTGTGTTTGGCGGAAGCTGGGTCACTAAATTGGTTATATTTAGTTTCTCTTCGTTGCAGTCCGCGCATTATTTCGTCTACAGCTCTTCCATGGTCATAACAGCCAGTCGTGCGTGTACATTTTGCACGAAAAGGTCGTCGGTTATTGGTATGGGCCGGTAGTCGTTGGTCTGAAAAGTCAGGTCGCCGGTTATGGAGCACGGAATCACCTTAGGGTCGGCCAGCGTGAGATGTCCTCTGGTGTCGAGGGAGATCTCTATCTGCCAAATCGCTGTCAAGGCGCTGTCATAACCGGGCCATTGAATTCCGCCATAACAAAAATTCCCAAGGCTGTAGACGATATACCTGTCTTTATAGAGTTCTGTCGGCTGCAACACATGGGGATGATGCCCAAGCACAATATCCGCTCCCGCGTCAATCAGGAAATGTCCAACATCCACTTGGGTTGAATTGGGCATGCTGCTTCCTTCGTCACCCCAATGAATCTGCACCACAATGATGTCGGATTTAGACTTCAGGTGCTTAATTTGGTCAGCAGCGTCTTGTTTAAATTGCGTCATATCGACACCGCGTTCATTTTTGCCGAGCAGATTCAGGCCCACACTGCCCACTCGAATCCCGTTTTTTGTCACAAGGGCCGGATCATCGTACCCTGTAAAGGGAATCCCTGCCTTGGTCAAAATATTCGTTGTTTCGGTATAGCCTGCATCCTGATAATCATGGCTGTGATTGTTGGCGATATTGACAATATCAATGCCGCCTTGTTTCAGGATAGTGACATAGCTTGGCAAGCCGTAAAACCAAAAGCCCTTGTTTCCTTGTTCGGGTTTGGGTTCTTGGTTTTGGGGATCAGCATAGGATAGGAGGACATTTTCCAAGTTGGCAAAGGTCACGTCAGCCTTGCTTAGAATTCCCTTAACTCCAGACAGGAAATAGGATGTATCTTTATAGTGGGCCATATCAAAAAAGGTCAGGGATCCGTTCTGGCTGACATAGCGGTCATCAGCCCCAAGGACGCAATCCCCTACAGCGCTGATTGTCAGAGTCCTGGGTGATTTGGGCGGGTTAGCCCCTAATTCTGGCAACTGTTCTGACATAACAGCTGGTATGCCATATCCCCCAAGTAGTAAGGAAAAAAAGCATAAGGCGATAATGCTGAAGGATATCAGTCTAATAATCAGTGATTTTTTTTGAGAGAAGATGAGTTTTGTGTTCATTGTGGCATCCTCCTTTTCCGTTCTAGATTTAAGGAAAATGATAAAGGCAGCTTATTAAGGTAAATTATTTGTTTCATAATTTGTCTCTCCAAAAACTTGCTTCCCGTCAAATTTGTAAATAGCAACATTTCCGCCTTGCTCATAGCCATAACAATCTATCAGAATTTCCATAATACCGTCGCTGTCAATATCCATAATATCAATCTTTAAGTGAGACAGTTCTTTACGGCTCTCTGGCCCATATTGTATAAACGTGACTAAATTTGTAATCACCTCTTGTTTTTCATTTAGCAAATCAATAGATAACACATATTTATGTGTGTATATCTCATTCACATATTCCGTGACATTTTGCAGTTCACCTTTTTCAATGGGCTGCTGATTGCTCTCTTTTACACAAAGATACTCATATGTTCCATTTCCGTCTAAATCAACTTTGAATGTTCTCCGGTACCCATCGATTTTCTGGTCTTCGCTTATTTCCCGGGGGAACGCATTGATCTTTGTGCTTGTCGCAATTCTCTTTACATTCTGAACACTTCCCCAAATCACGGAATTGTCATTGTTGCTGAAAAACCCTTCCAATCTTCCCGTTGTTTTGCCTAAATATTTATTGTCTTCATAGTTGTGATACCTTCTATTGTCAAAGTTTTCCTGTGTTGAGGCATCATTTACATTCAAAGAATGCGAATAGATTTGAATGCCGGGTTTGGGCGTAATAGTATCACCATGATACAAGAAGATATCATTTGATATTTCCGACGATGTTGATTCCGCCGGCGTTGATTCTGTCGGTAGATTCAATGTTGCCTCCTGATCAGAGATTACAGTGCACCCCACAAAACTCGCGAGAGCTCCTGCCAAAAGCAAAGTTATCAAAACAGTGCGGAAGGTGAATGTCATTGGAAGATCCCCCTCTCTCCTTCTCTCCTTTTATGTGTTTGACATTATTCTAGCATTATTGACAGGGAGAAGCATCATCAAAACCTCAACATTTTCTTAACAGCTCTTGGTTACAGCCCCTGAGACACGCCTATTCCGGAGGAGTCATCTTCACAGGAAAAATCACCTTAACCGTTGTGCCAACATTCACTTTGCTTTCTATGATCATCCGCGCGTTATGAGCGTCAGCAATACATTTTACCAAGGCCAGTCCCAATCCGCTGCCGCCCTTTTGTTTGCTGCGTGAGCGGTCTGCCATGTAGAAGGGGTCAGTGACAAGAGTCACTTCGTCTTCCGGAATGCCATGGCCAGAGTCCTGCACCTCAATGGTATTGTCATGGACTTGCAGGCGGAGTGTTTGTCCGGGAGCGGAGGCTTTAGAGGCATTGTCTATCAAGTTTATCAACATGGATTTGACCAGATCATAATCCATGTCCAAGAAGGTGGCGTCACATTGAGTCACCAAGGGTGTTTGACGTTCCCGCAGGGTTTCGGCAGCGCTTTCTCGGACGTCCTCGATTAATTCGGGTACATTTTCGGGATGCGTTTGTATCTCATGCTGCAGCGTAATGAGCTTAAGCAGCTTCTGGGTCAACCGCTCCAGCCACCGGCATTGGGCATAGATATGTGTTAGAGATTTTTCCATGTCTTCCTGGCTTAACTTTGCGGAAAGCAGTGTATCAGTATGAAGGATCATGGAAGTCATGGGTGTCTTAAACTCGTGGGTCAAACCCCCAATAAAAATCTGCTGGCGATCAGCCGTATTCTGCAAATCTGTAATGTGGGATAAGATGACATCAGCCATGGTATTAAAATTCTCCGCCAATTCGCCGACTTCATCTTTAGAGCATACCTGGGCCCGTTCATTATAGGCGCCGCCGGCAATGTGCTGGGTGACATCTTTGAGCATCATGAGCGGTTTGGAGGTGCGGCGAACAAGCCATACGATAAGAAGGGCGCCAATGATGATGCCGATTGAGCAGATTAGGATGAAGCGCCATTTTATAACATCCAGAGAGTCATAAACATCTGTAATATCTTTGACCACATAAATGAGATAAGCGTTATTGTACAGAGCCACGCCGCTGCCGACAATCAGCGTGTGCCGTCCTTCGACGGGATTGAGGAAGAGAAACTGTTCATTCTCTGTATTGTCTAAATAAACACTATCAATAGGCAGGAGTGTTTCGGGAGTGATCCCTATGGAAGAATAGAGGGTTTCCCCAGAGGAAATCAACACAGAAGACTCGTCGGCCAGGCTGGTAAAACAATATTTAACCCCCGATTGTTGGGCTACAGGATTGATCTCATCCCGAATATAGTACTGGGTCATCTCTGTAAAAGAAGACACCAGAGTCTTCTGCTCTGCCCGAACCTGTGAGATGTTGAAATTCAATATATTCTCCTGAGCCTGGAACAGGAGAAGGGCGCCGCACAGAATCAACACAACACCCAGAATACAGATGCAGAGAACAGATATCCTATGCCATAACTTCATGATCCAGCCCCTTTGCAGATGCCTTTACATCATCAATAGCCTAATTCCCTATTGATAATACTGCCGTCAATAGCGTTGATGGTTAAATAGCTCATATATCGGGAGTTTTCTTGAGATTCTAATAGAAGATAATGGACAGAATCAAGAGACAGATCATCGGGATCATGGGAGTTGTTTGTCTCCATGTTATCTGAACCGCCATAATCCCGTAGATCATACCCGTAAAAATCCCAAACCGGAATGATCAGATACTCACCTTCATGTCCATAACGCGGAACTTGCATCATACCCAGCTTGATCTGGTGAATGACAAGGTGTAGTCTCTGACGCAGATTACTGGGGTTTTGGCTTTGGCGCAGAGTATAGACATTGTCATAAATCACGGGAATCTGGTTTCTGAAGATATCCAGAACATCTTCAAAGGGAAGCAAATCAACATTATGGCTTTTGGCTTCAAGTTTTTTCACCGGCCGCCACCAGACAAAATCGACAACCTTGTTATCCGAAACAGTAACAATTGCTGTTTCTGAATAATACTCACATACTTCTGGATTTAGCGTATGATGAAATAGAGGGAAAGGCGGTGTGTAAGGAGTGGCAAAATTCTCTGCAATCCCATCACTAGCATTCTTGAAGTAGAACATGAAGTACGGGCGCCTGCCAGTGGCTTTTCTCTCTTCGGTGATCACAATATTTCCTTCTTCCTGCCCCGTGAGCTGTAAATGGTCAAGCCCTGATTTTCTTATGATTTCAAACGCCTTATCCTCAGCCTGTTGCTGCGTATTTCCGCCGCCTATAATTGGAAGTCCGTAACCCCCTCTCGTGATGTTCATGATACTCATAGGAACGCGTGGACGAAACGATACATAACCTCTCTGATTACAGATCAAATTTGCTTCCCAGCCATCCGGCAGCGCTGCCACGCCTGTGATCACAAGATCTGTCTGTTCTGCCGGTTTCCCAAAGGATTTCTCCGGAACAGGCCAAGTGTTCTGTTCATGGCGGGAGGGGGGATGAAACTGAGTCTCTGCAGGGATTAACTCGGCGGAGTCAAGAGTTTCAGGTGCGGAAATATACGACTTCTCAGAAGCTTTAATAAATGGCAAATGATTTTTCTCATAATATTCCGCCAGCGTCATTTCCTTTGGCATTGTGGCTTTGGCTATGGCGAAAAATTCCAGTTGACTTGATATAATCATTTGGTGGATTTCTTCTTTTGTAGAGCTGGTAGATGGGACTTCATGCAATGTTGTACCCTCCAGCAGGGCGGCCATGATTTTGTCTGACGTTTCCTGGGATATTTCGTCATCTGTGGTTATGATCACAGGAAACTGACTGGCATTGGGAACACTGATATCCGCATCAACTATGATATGCGTGTTGATGTGAGTGCCAAGTGATTCAGTCAGATGATCAGGGGCTTCATAAGGAACAGGGGTTGGGTTGGATGCTCGTTCAATGGCTGCTTCCAGGGCGGGATCGCCGCGGCCTGTGAGAAGAGATGTGCTAGGTGTTTCGCGGCAGGAGGACATAAATCCCAGCACAAGCATTAATATGAAGAGAACCAACAAAGCCTGTTTTGTGTTTGGCAGAGATCCCATTTTAGTGATCCTCCAAGCGGTAGCCGTATTTGGGGACTGTCTTGATCTTGTCGCTAAGACCGGTCTTTTTGCGTAAATTCGCAATATGCACATCCACGGTATGGGTAGCGCCATAAAAGTCAGGTCCCCAAACTTCATGGATTATTTTTTCGCGCAATAATGTCCGGTTCTTATGCCTGGCCAGCAGAGAGAATAATTCAAATTCAAGGGGCTTGAGCGAGATGGTTTCACCATTTTTACGGACGGTAAGGTTACTCAGATCCAATTCAATGTTTCCGACCCAGACAATCTGGTTCATTTTGCCGCGGCGTTCCAATACCTTTTCAATGCGCACAAGCAGTGTCAGAGCGTCAAAGGGCTTAATGATATAGTCCTCCGCACCGTCACGCAGCCCCTTGATTTCAGAGGCGGCGTCACTTTTGGCAGTCAAATAGATGACAGGTATGTTATACTGATTCATGGGGGCAAGAAGTTCGAAACCATTCATGCCAGGCAGCATGATGTCCAGCAAAGCCAGGTCATAGGAATGGTCTTGCGCCAAAGAATCGGCAGCTTCCTGGCCATTGGCAAACATAACATAATCATAGCCTGAGTACTGCAAATTGATAGCGATACCGTCTGCGATCGCTTTATCATCCTCTACCACCAAGATTCTGTTTTTTGTCATGGTCTACTCCATTTAATAAAATTCTCACATAGTTTTATGCAAAAAGCCTCAACATCATTAAAGCCTCACTATCATTATAGATGAAAACAGTTTTTATTTAAACCCATTTAAACCCACAAAAAGGCGGTCTTCTCCCATGAAAAAAAGAAAAATACCTATCATGACTCTCCTCATAATGATTCTGGCGGTCTCAGCAGCGGGGGCCGTGCTTGGCATCTTTCTCTGGCCTAAGGATATAACTGTGGTGAAACTTCGGGCCAAGTATGATGCGATAGACACCTTCCATAACGGCGTGGCAATTGTAGAAAGAGATCACAAAAAGGGATTGATTGACACAAGCGGTCATGAGGTTGTTGCCCCCATGTACACCGATATGACCTTTATAGACAACAGCTATACCTGGCTGGCTGTTGAGAAGGGTGGATCACAAGGGGCAGTGGGGACGGCCGGCAGATTGCGCGGGGTCATTGATACCAAAGGAAAGATTGTTTTTCCTCTAGAATATGATTTCATACAAAGAGTGTCTCCGGAGAATGATTTTCTGTGTATGAATCGTATAGAAGGGAAAATATGCCTTATTAATAGCGAGGGACTTCTGGCGGAGATTTCCGGATACTACGATGTTGTGGGAAATTTTTTCGAAGACCGTGCTTATGTTTCAAGGTCCGGCGAAGGGAAATACGGATATATTGATACTGCCGGAAATCGTGTAATTCCATTTGAATATAACCAAGCCTATGATTTCAACCAGAGTCTGCCTGGTCTGGCATTAGTTCGGAAGGAGATCGGAGAATGGGCATATATTGATACTGCCGGCGATGTGGTTATGCAATTGGAGTATGATTGGGTGGACAGGTTTTCAGGAGGCCGGGCTCGCGTGGAGCGCTATGATGGCCACACCCGCAAATATGGGTACATTGATACTACCGGCAAAGAAGTGATTCCCCTGATCTATGAGGATAACCTCGAAGACTATAAGGCTGAAGACGGTCCCTTAAAGACCCTGTTTTCAGAAAATGGGTTTGCGGCAGTCTATAAAAATGGTAAATGGGGATATATTGACACTGAGGGTCACGTGGTGGTTCCCTTCGAGTATGAGAATACCTATCACTATAATGAAGACAAAATAGCTCTGGTTCAGAAAAATGGGAAATGGGGCGTCTTTGACCTTTTCGGTGGCCAAAGTGTTCTTCCAACAGAGTATGATGATATAGCTGTCATTGCCGAAAATCTCAAAAGGATTAGGAAAGGCAACAAGTTTGGCGTCATAGACGCCGACGGCAATATTATTCTCCCCGTGGAATATGATTTTGTTTTCACTTTCAGCGAATTCAGCGAAGGCAGCAAAGGGTTAGCGGCTGTTCAGAAAGACGGAAAATGGGGATATATTGATGCCGGTGGGGTCTGGGTTGTCCCGTTGGAGTATGACTCTGTCAGCTACTATGTCTCGGAAGGTCTGGCGGCGGTCCAAAAGGATGGAAAATGGGGCTGCGTGGATATCGCTGGTCATGAGGTGATTCCGCTGGAATTAGAGTACGAAGGTGTTGCCTGGCATAGGGAAACTGTTGAATGGGTGAGAGAAAAGGGAGAAAAAGGAGAAAACGTTGTTAGAGAACGAGAAAGCAGCCCGTCATTCTTGTCCCATTGCGGCGAAGTAGAATTCATGAACGGGTATGCCCGTGTTGCCCGGCAGGGAAGGATAGGTATGATTGATACCCAAGGCAAAGAAGTTGTGTCAACACGATATGATTGGATCAACGACTTTAACGAAGGATATGCGGCGGCGCGTATTGGAGATGATTGGTATATTCTGCAGGGGTAGTTCCGGAATGCATAAATGCATAACACCTGTTCTTTGGGCGACGCTCTCCTTGTCTCTCCTTGGAGGGCGGTCAATCAACGAGTTTGTGATTATATGATAATATATGGTATTATTGGCAGTAGAATCATTGTTGAGTGTTAACTCAAAAGGAGGTTGCCGTGGACGATTATATTTTCGTGCTGGATATTGGGACTCGTGTTGTGATGGGCCTGGTCATGTCTAAAAAAGAGGATGTTTACCATATTCAGGCGTCCGCCCGTTCTGAACATAAGCTGCGGTCTATGTACGATGGTCAGATTCATGATGTGGAGAAAGTGGCCCATGAGGTCAGAAAGATCAAACAGGAGCTGGAGGAAAAAACCTCTCTGTGTCTCGACCGGGTAGCTGTGGCGGCGGCGGGGCGGGCTCTGCTGACCCAGACATCCTATGCGACTCGGGAGGAGCTCTTGCCCCTGCTTTGGGAAAAGAGTGATCAGGTGTCTTTGGAGATGGAAGCGGTTCAGCGCGCCATGCGTGTGGTCTCATCGGAGGCCCGATCCCAGGATCAAAATTATTATTGTGTAGGATATAGCACGATTCAACAGGAGCTTGACGGTCTCGATCTGGAGAATATTATAGGGCAACGGGGCAAGCGGGCGGATATCCGGGTGGTGGCGACTTTTTTGCCCCGGCTGGTTGTAGATGGTTTGATGTCGGTGTTGACCTTGGCGGGGTTGGAGCTGGCGGGGCTGACTCTGGAACCTATTGCGGCGGGGATGGCGGCGATTCCGACAGATATGCGCCGGCTTAATTTGGCGTTGGTGGATGTGGGCGCCGGGACGTCGGATATTGCTTTGACGAAAAATGGGGGGTTTTTTGCTTTTGGTATGGTGCCTGTGGCGGGAGATGAGATTACGGAAGCTGTCTGTTCGGACTATCTGTTGGATTTTGCGGTGGGGGAAGAACTCAAGCGATCTTTGGATGGGAAGATAAAAACTGTGGAAAATTTCTTTGGCGAAAAGGTGACGCTGACTCAGCAGCAGCTTTTGGGGACGATTGCTCCTGTGGTGACGGATCTGAGTGAACGGATTGCGAAAGAGATTCAGATGCTGAACGGGGGGGCGCCGCCTCAGGCTGTGATTTTGGTGGGGGGAGGGGTGGCGAAGAATTTGCCGGAGGTTCTTGGGAGTGTGCTGCAGATTCCTGTGGAACGTGTGGGTGTTCAGATGCGCGAACGTTTGAAAAGGGTTCAAGGGGATGAGAGTGTCACGGGGTCGGATGTGATTACGGCTCTGGGGATTGGGATGGCACATTTTGAGAGCCGGACCCTGCGTTATTATTCGGTTAAGGTTAATGGGGTGATGATTTCTATCTTTGAGCTTCAGATGGTGTCTGTGGCGGAGGCTTTGCTGGCGGCCGGGATTCAGCCTCGGTTGTTCTTGGGGCGGCCGGGGGCGGCGCTGGTGTTTACTTTTAATGGGGACATGAAAATTATCAAGGGGGATATGGGTACAAATGCCCGGGTGATTGTGAATGGGCAGGAGGCGCGTTTGGAGGAGAAGATTGCGCCGGGGGATGAGATTGAGTTTTCGCCGGGGGTGAATGGGTCGGATGCGAAGATCCGACTGCATGATGTGATTTTTCTCAACAAGCCTAAAAAAATTTGGTATAATGGGCGGGAGGAGGTTTTTGTTCCCCGGGTGCGCCTGAATGGGGAGTGGATGGAAAGTGATGAGGTGAATGAATGGGAGGTATGGGAGGAAGGGGTGCAATGGGATCAATGGGTTGGGTTGGATCGATGGATTGCTGATGGGGATATTATAGAGACTTTTGCCAATGATACGCTGGAGGATCTTTTACAGAGAAAGGGTCTGAGTGTGTGTGTTCCGAACACGGTTCATGTGTATGTGGACGGCGAGGAGAAGGTTTTTAGACCTCGGCGGGATGTGCTGCTTAATGGTGAGATTGTGATGTCGGATAGAGCGGTGATGGACGGGGACAGGGTGGATGTGCATTATGAGGACTTGCTGCTCAGGGATCTTGATCTGAAGGCGGAACCGATGTCGATGTACTTAAATAATCGCAGGTTCAGCCTGAAGCCGAAGCAGACAAGGTTCTTTTCTGAGGGCGCGGAGCTTAAGGAGATGGATCCTGTTGATGAGGGAATGGCTCTTTCGGTGCGGGGGTTTGTGGAGGGGCCTATTCTGTCGGATCTTATTCCTTATGTGCCGGATATTCATGCTCACGCTGTGTCGGGGGGATCCAGCCTGCGGCTGGAAATCAATGATCAGGCGGCTGGGTTTACGTCAAAGATTCGTGAAGGAGATAGAATTTTTATAGAATGGGTGAAATAGAATGGGTGAAATAGATGCATCAAGAATGGTTTAGAATCGGGGATTTTGCGATTCGCGGGTATGGTACGGTTTTGGTACTGGCTTTTTTTCTGAGCTTGGGAGTAGCGGTGTTTTTGGCGCGAAGCGCGGGCCGCAAGGATTTGGTGAAGCATGTTGTGGATGTGTCTCTTTACTCGATCTTTGGAGGTTTGGTGGGAGCGCGGCTCTGGCATGTTTTTGTGTTTAATTGGGATTATTATAGTCAACATTTAGATCAGATTATCTCGGTTCCTGTTGCCGGTCTGTCCATTCAAGGGGGGTTGATTGGCGGGGTCTTGGTGGCGGTCTTGTACTGTCGGTGGAAAAAGATCAATTTATGGGAGATTCTTGATATCTGCGCCCCGGCTATGATTTTTGGACAGGCTGTGGGGCGCAGTGCGAATCTTTTGAACGGGGATGGCCTGGGAAGCCCGACAGGTGAGGATTTTGGGATTCTCTATCCGCCGGGAACGAATGCGGCTTATGAGTATCCCGGACAACCTTTGTGGCCGGCGGAGATTTGGGAGGGGCAGATTGATGTCATTATTTTTGCCCTTTTGCTGGTCTTGCGGCTGCGTCGCTGGCCTTCGGGGTACATTTTCTCGTTCTATGTTCTTATGTACAGCATGAACCGTTTTGGGATGGAGTTTCTCCGCGGAGATACGCCTGACTGGGCTGGGTTGTCGGCGG
Source organism: Peptococcaceae bacterium (assembly GCA_009782825.1). GTDB lineage: Bacteria > Bacillota > Desulfitobacteriia > Desulfitobacteriales > Syntrophobotulaceae > WRJI01. The sequence goes on along the minus strand of WRII01000006.1, from coordinate 49,422 downwards.
CTCAATGGACGTGTGTCGGTGCGGCGGTTCTGGCGCTGGTGTTCCTCGTGTTGCGCCGTAAGGCGCCCCAAGGGTTGGGGTTTGGGACTCAGGGGGATGGAAAGGGGCCTCTCAGCAAAGGCAAGAAGAGGGGTGGAGGCAAGAACAGGGCCGGCGAAAGAAATGAGGTCGGAGGAAAGAATGAAGCCGGAGGAAAGGATGAGGACAGAGGAGGAAAGGATAAGGCCGGAGGAAAGGATGAGGACAGAGGAAAGGATGAGGCCGGCTGAAGAAATAGGGCGATGACCACGGAATGATAGATAGATAGATAGGAGGATTTTGCTATGAAAATCACAATGGCTAGGCTGGTTTGTATGGTGGGAATAGTCATGATCAGTGCAGCAGTAACACTTGCTTGTACAGAACAAACCAAGACACAAGAGGAATCACCACTTTCAACGTCTTCAACAGAAACATTGGAGAGTACTTGGCTGTAGGTCACCCTAAGTTATTTTTTCGTCATGACGCCGAAAACGCTCCCCAGAATTCCACTCAACCCATAAACGGTGAATTTTGGCACAAGGCTGCCGATGGTGGGAGGGGAGGAATTGAGCAGGAAATGAACCAAAAGGGTAACCAAGAAAAAGGTCAAGCCGATGACGAGGCCATAGAAGATGCCGCGGGAATGGGCTTGGCGGGCCGCAATGGCGCTGCCGATGAGGATGCCGCTGCCCGTACACATCAGAGACAGAAATAGGCTTTCCTGCAGAGATGTGAGATAATAGAGTATGCCGAGGATCAGGGTGAGGGCAAAAGAGACGATTATGGCGATACCCAAGCCTTTGGTTAAGATCTTAAATTCAATGCTTTTCACTTTGATTACCTCCTAGGAGAGTGAGGATAAGGTCTGAACTCTAATACAAACTATGCTCAAATTTTTAAACTATTACATGCGTTGATGAGGGACTGTTCTGAAATGCCAAGTTGATTCCGAGGAGGGTTCCTAAGGGGAGGGCTGTATGAAAAAAACGGTTGTGGATTTCCGGGACATGAAACAGAATGAGATCAAAATCAGCATGGTTACAGCTTACGATTATCCTATGGCGCAGTCAGCTGAGCGGGCCGGTGTGGACTGTATTCTTGTGGGGGATTCCTTGGGGATGGTGGTGCTCGGGTATGAGTCTACGGCGCCTGTAACTATGGAGGATATGCTGCATCACACCAAACCGGTGCGCCGAGGGGCCGGGGAAACTTTTGTTGTGGCGGATCTGCCGTACTTAAGCTATACCAGCGTCAAAAAGACCTTGGAGAATTCCGCGATCTTGATCCAGCAGGGCGGCGCTGACGCGGTTAAATTGGAGGGGGGGCGCACACAGGTGCGTCAGGTGCGTGCCCTCAGCCGTGCCGGGGTTCCGGTGGTGGGCCATATTGGGCTGACGCCGCAAAGTGCGGCGCAATTGGGCGGATTCAAGGTTCAAGGCAAGGATCTGGCTAGGTCTTTGGAGTTGCTGGAGGATGCCAAGGCGCTGCAGGAGGCGGGGGCTTTTATGATTGTTTTGGAAGCGATCCCGGAGGTTTTGGGAGAGATCATTTCCCGGAGCCTTGACATTCCGACGATTGGGATTGGCGCCGGCAGAGGGTGTGATGGTCAGGTGCTGGTGCTGCAGGATCTCTTGGGGTTGTTTGACCGGTTTAAACCAAAATTTTCTAAAAACTATGCGGATTTGGGTCAGAAGGTTGTTGAGGCTCTTGCGTGCTATAATCAGGAGGTTAAGTCGCACATGTTTCCTGAGGAGAAGCATTGTTTTTTGATGGATCCGGTTATAGCTCAGGAATTGAGGGAGTTGATCGAGAGTTGATCGAGAGAAAAATTCCATAGCTTACCAAGAGATTTTTTGAGAAGTTCGTGTTATAATACTGATGAATCTGTTCTGCTCGTGTGATGATCTAGGTTTTGATCCTATTTCTTGACAGGGAACTGAAGTGATGTTTTGAGTACATCAGGCTTCCCTAGAGACAGGGTCTCTTTGGAAGAAGGTGGAAAGACACGTCCAGGTGCCCACCTGCTTTGTGCGGGGTCAGAAAACCAGACCTCATACGACAGACTGGACAAAAAGGATGCTTCGGCATCCTTTTTTGCATTGATTTCTCAGGGGGTGCGTTATGGTGTATCATGGTGTTGGTTTTTTTGGTTTTTGCATGTTATTTGTTTTTTGAAAAAGATCTATTCCAAGGCAAGAAGGTATTTTGCCAAATTGGTCGAAATAGTCGAAATAGAAAGCATAAGAAATGGAAAATAATCAAAAAAGAGCAGAAAAAGGTGGGAACGACCTGAAAGGCAAGATGGAGTCTCCAAGAACAAGGGAATCCTCTGGGATTTTCGCGGAGGAGAAACTCTTGGGGTTGGAGTGTGCTCTTTGGGAGCGGGGATATGCAAGGATTGCGGGCATTGATGAGGTGGGGCGTGGCCCTTGGGCCGGACCGGTGGTTGCCGCAGCTTGTATTTTGCCCTGTGACTTTGATCTTCCGGGTCTGAAGGATTCCAAAAAACTGACGCCGAGGCGCCGGGAGAAGTTGGCTGTGGGGATCAAGGATCAGGCCATAGCGTGGTCTGTGGCCAGTGTCGATGAACGGGACATTGAGGTTCTCAATATCCTTCAGGCGACGCTCAAGGCCATGTGTCAGGCTGTCTGCGCTCTTGTGCCTCGTCCGGAGGCTCTGCTTATTGATGGGCGGGATACTTTGGACAGGGCTCGATTTGCAAAAGAGTTGATGATATCGGGGGAAACGTGGGAGACGCCCTATCAACAGGCTGTTATTGGCGGGGATGCCCGGAGTGCCAGTATTGCCGCGGCGTCGATTTTGGCCAAGGTGGCGAGGGATCGTATCATGACTGAGTACAGTGTGATTTATCCTGGCTATGGCTTTGACAAGCATAAGGGGTATGGGACACAGGAACATAGGGAAGCGTTGCGGCGCTTGGGTCCCTGTCCACTGCATCGGATGAGTTTTGCTCCTGTGAAGGGGTTGATGGGGGTTGATGGGAAGGATGGGGTGATAGATGTCAAAGGAACGGCAAGAGTTAGGGCGCATGGGGGAGAATATGGCGGCTGATTATTTGACGGATGCGGGTTTCGATATTATTGCGCGCAACTATCGCTGCTCTCGCGGTGAGATTGATATTGTGGCCATGGAGGGCGAGGAGCTGGTGTTTGTGGAGGTGCGTACGCGCCATGGTGCTTTGAAGATGGGGACGGCTGAAGAGAGTGTCACTCATGTGAAGCGTGAGAGGCTTAGGGCTTTGGCGGCAAGGTATTTATGTGAAAAGAAGTATGATCAGTGGCCGCCTATGCGGTTTGATGTGGTGGCTATTACTTATGAGCCTGATGATGTTAACATCCGTTGGATCAAAGGGGCTTTTTGAAAGGAGTCCTTAGAGCATGGTGGCTTCGGTTTGGGGGATGTGTGTGGAGGGCCTGAAGGCCCATTTTGTGCGGGTTGAAGTGGATATTGCTAATGGGTTGCCGGCTTTTGAAATTGTGGGATTGCCTACGGCGGCGGTGCGGGAGGCGCGGGAGCGTGTGCGTGCGGCGATTCGTAATTGTGGGTTTTCTTTTCCGATGCAGCGTATTACTGTGAATTTGGCGCCGGCGGATGTGCGCAAGGAGGGGTCGGGGCTGGATCTGGCTATTGCCACGGGGATCTTGGCGGCGTTGGGGCATCTGCCTGCGGATTTGGAGGGGTATGTTCTGTCAGGGGAGTTGTCTTTGGAAGGGCGTGTGCGCCCGGTGACAGGGATTCTGACGCTGGCGTTGGCGCTGCGGCAGCAGGGGAATAAAGAGGAAGGGGTGAGGGTTCTTGTGGTGGCGGAGGAGAACCTGGCTGAGGCTCAACTGATTGAGGAGGTTCCCTGCTGCGGCGTGACTATGCTGTCGGAATTGGCAGGGATTTTGAACTGTGACAATGTGCAGGTGGAGGATATCGACTGTGCTGTGCCGTTGCAGGCAGGGGAGTCTGCTCAGCTGGGTTCGGGAGGAAAAGGGGAGGCAAAGTCCGGGGGTGACCCAAGGGTTCAGGAGGGGTTGGAGCAGGTAAGGGAACGGGAACCGGATTTTTGCCATGTTCGTGGGCATAAGCAGGTGAAGCGGGCTTTGGAAGTGGCGGCGGCGGGAGGGCATAATGCTCTGATGATTGGGCCGCCGGGAGTGGGGAAGACTTTGATGGCGAAGGCTTTTGCCGGGATTTTGCCGCCGATGTGCCGCGAGGAGTGTTTGCAGGTTACGCAGGTTTATTCTTTGGCGGGGTTGTTGGCGGTTCCGCTTCAGGAGCGGGGTCAGAAGCGGGGTCAGGGGGATCCTCTTATTCGACAGAGACCTTTTCGCAGTCCTCACCATACGGCGACGTTGGCGGCGATGATGGGGGGTGGGCAGAGGGTTTTGCCGGGGGAAGTGGCGCTGGCGGATCATGGGGTGCTGTTTCTGGATGAGATGCCGGAATTTTCGCGGGAGGTTCTTGAGGCTCTGCGTCAGCCTTTGGAGGAGGGGGTGGTTCATATTGTCCGGCAAAAATGGAAGGCGGATTTTCCGGCGCGGTTGAGCCTGATTGCGACTATGAATCCTTGCCCTTGTGGGTATTTTGGGGATTCTGGCCGCGCTTGTTGCTGCTCACCGAATCAGATCAGACAGTATCGCGGCCGTATTTCCGGGCCGTTGCTGGATCGTTTTGATATTCATATTGAGGTGTCGTCTCTTGGCTATGAGGAGCTGCATGGGCCAAGTGTGGAGGAACCGTCGGCGGTTATTGCGCGGCGTGTTGCCGCAGCCCGGCTCAGTCAGCAGGAACGGCTGCGGGAGGCTGGATTGGCTGAAGGGGTTTTAACTAACGCGCGTATGAGTGCTGCTGTGATGCGGAAGATCTGTCGGTTGGACGAGCCGAGCCGGCGTTTGTTGAAACGGGTATATGAGGGGAATAAACTGAGTGCCAGGGGACATGATAGGGTATTGCGTGTTGCCCGGTCTATTGCGGATCTGGCGCAGAAAAAGGATATCGGGCCGGAACATATTGCGGAAGCGCTGTCCTATAGGGTGTTGGACGCTGGTGTAAGTTGAGAGGTGAAGTCTGTAGTGAGAGGCGGGAAGCGAGAATGTCCTATAGGGTGTTGGACGCTGTTGTAAGTTGAGAGTGTAAGGGGCTGTAAAGAGGAGGGGCTATGCAGATACGATATTTAGGGAATAGTGGGTTCGAAATGCTGGCGGGCAATGATCTGCTTATTATTGATTGCGCAGAAAAAGAGCCTCTTTCTGACCTTAGGGGGTTTGAGAGAGTTCTTGTGCTGGCGACCCATGCCCATGGGGATCATTTTTCGTCTCATATTTTTGAGTGGAGCCATAAGAATTCGAATATCAAATATATTCTGTCTTCTGATATCGAAGAAAGAAGCCGGGGTCGTATCCCGGCGGCGGCTCGTGTTAACTATATTTCGCCTGGGCAGAAGCTGGTGATATCGGGGGCGCAGATTCATGCTTTTGGCAGCACTGACGAGGGGTGCTCTTTTGCGATTTGGTGGCATGATAAGCTTCTGTTTCATGCGGGGGATTTTAATTTGTGGGACTGGAAGAATGAGGCGGATGCGGCTTTTATTCATAAGGCGGAGGCTGATTTCAGGGGGATTTTGGAGGGTATTGGCGCTTGTATTCACGAGCCTGATGTGGCTTTTTTCCCTGTGGATCCGAGGATGGAGATTGAGTATTACCGTGGGGCGGTAGAGTTTGCGGCGGCTATTCGGCCGAAACTGTTGGCGCCTATGCATTTTGGAGAGAGGTTTGACCCGCCGGAGTCTTTTTATACGGATATTCAAGGGTTGACGGATGTTGTTCCGATAAAGAAGCGGGGCGACGAATGTGCTGTTTAAGCCTTAGCTGCTGTGTCCTGGATCTGTATTTGATTGCTGTAAAGCGAGAGGCTGCCGTCTTGTGTGGCGTAATAGAATCCTGAAGGCTTTTGGAAGTCGGCGTTTTGGAGACAGGCGGCGGCTGCACTGGGAGCGCTGCTGGGGGTTCCCAGCCAGGTGGTGATGTCTTGAGCCCAACCGGCGGGTGCGGGATTGAGAACGATGATATGAAAGTCGGAGAAGAAGGTGCGGATTTTTTTGGGGACTTTTGCGGACAGGCCTTGAGAGGTCCAGAGTTCGATGGGGTGGTTGTGGTCTTCGGCCCGGGTGCTGCTGATGTAGTGCAGTCGGGAGACTTGCTCAATGAACTCGGGGAGGAGCCAGTGTTTGGAGGAGAAGTCGAGGAAGAGCCGCAGGGGTTGACGTACGGACTCTTTTTTATGTTCGCTTTGGATGGACCATGTGGATAGACATTCCATGAATGTAATGATTCGGGGTATATAATCGCAGGCGCAATAATATATGCCGGATTGGGTGGGGTTGGAGGCCCAGGAGATGTCTGTGGAGTAGGGATCCAGTGTGATGATGGGTTTCTGGGAGGGCAGGTACCAGGCGTTTTTCTGGGAGTCTGTGAGGACAATATTTATGGCGTCACTTTCAAGGAAATTACTTTGTAAGGCAGCCCACATCAGTCGGGTTTTGCCGGATCCGGCATCTCCAATGATGAGATGGCTGCCGGGGGAAAATGTCTCGAAGGCACTTGCTGTCTGCTCCATAGTAAACACCCCTTCTGTTTTGATAAAATAATATTATATTTTACAATACCAGATTTGTTGAAGGATATCAACTTCAACTGCTATTCTACTTTAATTCTACGTGGTCAGAATTTCACCTCTTCGGAAGAAAAAATCTTTTAATGTTGAAAGTGAAGGGCGCGGGAGTCTCTGCGGGTCACTGAAAAGGGACTTGCCCTATGGTTTACTTATATTGGAAATATTATGCGCTGTCCGGATTTTCCATGTCCTCATACTTTGTGCTAAAATGGTTTGGAGTGAACAGAAGAGGGAGGGGGTCTGGTGCGGGATGACACGGATCAAAAGCTAGAGGGAATGGAGGCGCCGTGCTGGAACCTGTGGCAGGCATTTTTTGTCCTTCTTTTGTATTATGGAATACAGATCCCTTTGGGGTGGCTGGATATGGCGGTTGAGGGTGAGATGGATGGGGTCTTTTTTGCTCACTTCTTCGCTTATTGCGGTAGATTTGTGGTGGGTGTAGGGCTGGTCTGGGGCGGATTGGCTCTGCTGAAGGGATCTTGGGCTCAGCTGGGGGTTGGGCGTTTTCGCTTGCGGTACCTGTTTGTGGGGATGGGGGCGGGTCTGGGTCTGGCTTTCTTGGTGTCTGCGGTGATGATGCTGGTGGGGTGGATTTTTGGCCAGCCGGCTCCGCAAAGCATTGAGAGGGTTCTACAAGGCGCCCAGGATCCTTTCCAGATTGTGATGATAGGTTTGTGCGCTGTGGTGTTGATGCCCATGGTGGAGGAATTGTTGTTTCGCGGCATGCTTTATCCGCCGATACGAAGGTCTTGCGGTTCGTTGCAGGCGGTTTTTTTAGGCGCCCTGATTTTTGCGGCGAGTCATGGGGATGTTTTTAGATTTCTGCCGTTGCTGGTTGCGGCGGTGGGATTGACATGGCTGTTTGAAAAGACGCGCAGTTTGTGGCCGGGTATTGTGGCCCATGGGGTGTGGAACTTGGTTATGGTGGTTGTGGTTGTGTGGCAGGGAGATTAGAGTGTACAATTTGGAAGCATGGGGGATAACCATGGATGCAGGGGTCGATAAGGATATTCTGGTAATTCGGGCGCAGACTCTGGCTACGGACGGATCGGGGGTGGCGCGGTCTTCTGAGACGCCTGTGGTTTTTGTGCCGGGGCTGTTGCCGGGGGAAACGGGACGCGTGCGGGTGGTTCGGCGCCGGAAAAACTTTTGGCGGGCGCAGGTGCTGGAGGTTGTGTCTGGCTTTGCTGGGCAAGAGGGCCAGGGGTTTGATCCAAAGGGGTATGTATGTACCCGGCAGAGGCCGAGGTGTTCGGTGTTTGGCCGCTGCGGCGGGTGTGTTTTGCAGCATATGAGGTATGAGGATACGCTGTATTGGAAAAAACGGTGGATTGAGGAGGCTCTGATCCGCATTGCTAAGGTGGAGGGGAAGTCGGTGGTGGTGAAACCGGTTATTGGGCTGGATGAGCCTTGGCGCTACCGTAATAAATCGGTTTTGCATTGGGATGGGGTTCGGTTGGGGTTTTACGGGGTGCGCAGTCATGAGGTGGTGGAATTCACGGAGTGTTTGCTGTTGTCAAAGGGTATGAATGAGGCAGTGAGACGGTTGAAAAGGGATCTGACAGGGGGTGACGGAAAGGGGGCGCAGGGGGCCAAGGGCGCTCAAGGAGCCAAGGGCACTCAAGGAGCCAAGGGCGCAAAGGGTGCGGGACGGTTATCGGTGACGATACGTGAGGATGCGATGGGTAAGAGGAGGGTTCAAGGACCCCATGTTCTCCATGGCCAGAGAGGGGGCTATCTTACCTATCCTGTGGGAGAGCTGGTATTCGATGTTTCACTGGGGTCTTTTCTGCAGGTTACTACGAGGCAGATCCAGGCTCTTGTGAGGGTGGTGGCAAGAATGGCCGGGCTAAAAGGGGACGAAAAGGTTTGGGATCTTTATTCTGGTGTGGGTTTGCTTGGCCTTGGGCTGGCCTGTGATGCCGGTCAGGTGGTGGGGATTGAGGAAAATGTTCAAGCGGTGCGGGACGCGGAGAGGAACGCCCGGCGCAATGGGATTAGCAAGAGTTGTTTTATCGCTGGGAAAGTGGAGGATGTTCTGATGGCGATGGACACGGAGATGGTTTTGGAGCCGCCTGATGTTGTCATAGTTGATCCGCCTCGGGCAGGCCTCAGTTCTGTTGTGATTGAGAGGCTTCTCTGTTTTCGGCCTGAAAAAATTCTCTATGTTTCCTGCGATCCGGCGACTTTGGCACGGGATTTGGGGCGGCTGATGCATGTTGCTGGAGAAGGGCAGGAGACGGGTTCTTGCTACAAAATTACTGATGTGCAGCCTATAGATATGTTTCCTTGGACAGCGCATGTGGAGTGCGTGGTGTTGATGGTGCGGGTGAGAGGCTGAAAGGGCTGGAATACCAAGGGTTTGGGAGTGTGGGGAAAGTGTTCGGTGTGTCGGATGGGTGTAGAAATGCACGATCCGACGTTCATGGGAACATGTCGATGAGCGCTTTGAAGGCGTCATCAACTCACGGTAAGCATGTAAGAGGAAACATGTCGACTGGAATCTCTTGACACTAAGCCAAAAGAGAGGAATCGGAAATCTGAAAAATTCGAGAATCGCAGTTCGGAATAATGGGGAGATAACTATGCGTCTATTTATCGCCATAAATTTCAATGACAACACTCGTTCTCGTCTATTTGACTTGCGGAATAAACTGCGTTCTCGCTCGGAGAGCGGCAACTTTAGTCTGCCGGAGAATCTGCATTTAACGCTGGCGTTTATCGGAGAGATTAGTCCAAAGAAAGTCGATATAATAGAAACAATTCTTGAAACGGTTACATTTAGCTCTTTCGAGGCGACAATAAATAGACTCGGCACATTTTCGCGAGGGACACTCTGGTATGCGGGATTACATGGACATAAACCGCTAATTCTTCTACAGCGTGAGATTGAGTACAAATTGGCGCTTTGTGGTTTTGAAATGGATGGGCGCAAATACAAACCCCACGTTACGCTTGGGAGGAAGGTTTTGACGGAAGCCGTGCCATGGGAAATTGAGCCTTTCGGTGAAACGGTAACCGCTATTGATTTGATGAAGTCGGAGCAAATTGGCGGAAAACTGATTTATACTACATTACATACTAATGATAAGTATGAATTGCTGTGTGACGAGGATTATGCTAAATACTCGGAAATTCTTTACAAGCTTAATAATATAAATCCCATAAATTCAGAAGAATGAGAAGGAAAAATAAAAATTGTGGATGTTGAACTGGTGTGTTGTTAAGAAGTTTTATTTGACATTCGCCGACCAGTGCGGTACAATAAAATCCACAATTAAATCTATTTGGGGATTTTATTGATATGAATAAAACCATTGAGTTTCTTTTTGATAAAAACAAAGGATATGCGAAAGCCGCCGATCTGTATTCTGCCGGGGCTACGCGCAAAGAAGTGTCATCAATGCTGGAATCCGGGGATATTATGCGTGTGAAGCGCGGCTACTATCAACTTACAAAGATGGACGAACCTAATGAGGCAGCTATGGTCGCCAAATTGTTTCCTGAGGCAATTTTGTGCATGGATACAGCCTTGTTTCATTACGGTTATAGCGACCGTACTCCTCTGGAATGGAATATGGCATTCAGCCGCAACATTTCGAAATCACGGTTCAATCTGACATATCCTTTTATAAAACCTTACTATGTGGATGACAAATATTTGAATATCGGTGTTGCCGAGAAAAATTTGGACGGCGTCAACATGAAAATATATGACCGAGAGCGGGTCATATGTGACTGTTTGAGGCATAAAAGCAAGATGGACAGTGAAATGTTTGGCAAAGCCATACAGGCATATCTGAAGGACCCGCGAAAAAACATTAGGAATCTTTCTTCTTATGCGCAGCACCTCCGAGTGTACAAAAAAGCGCAGGATTTGATAGGAGTGTGGCTGTAATGGCGGATATTGCGGCTTCAGTGTTGAAGAAGGGGAGTTCTTCGGACGGTGGGGCTGTAAGGAGCATAATTGGAGGCTATAATGTTTGAGAGCGGATTGAACATAATAAAATCGCTCCCAATGAGTTTTTAGCTCTGAAAATGACAAAGCGATGAATAAATTATCTGAGGGTTGAACGCAATGGCAAAGAAGAAGAAGCGAGCACCGATAAGGACGCTAAAAAAAGAATCACGCATAGCAAGAGCGAGGAATTGGCTTCCAACATATGAGGGAACAAAGGTGGTCAGAGCTTATCGCAAGAAATTTCGTGTTGACACCACTTGTGCTGTTCGCGAGCTTCAAGAGATCGGGTACGAGTTTCAGGCAGGTTATGTCGATAATCTCCTGAAGGCTGAGGCCGCTCGTATTAAACAGCTGCAAATAAAGAGAGAGGAAAAAAAGGCGTCAAGGTTGATTGAGGAATACGATGATTGGCAGAACGACACATTTTACTATATTGCTGGTTATACTTCGGGCGGTGCTCCTTATGGTGTTACTTGGGAGGAAATGGGGCTGGAGCCTTACGAAAATGAGCTGGAGACCCAAGGTGCGTCTTGAACAATTTTAGAGATTTCGAGATTGTGGCGACAGTGTCGCCACAATCTCGCCAAACTGATTTTAATAGACGACATCCATTCTATCAACTTATCTTCTCCATTTTTTACGAGCTGACATCAATTCCATCAACTCACCGCATGTGGAGTGTGTGGTTTTGATGTCGCGGGTTGATGGCTGAAAAGGCTGGGTTTCTGGGGTTTGGGCGATATGGAAATGGATCAGAGCCGGTGGATGAGTGCCGGATTCTGTGTTTGTATGTTCAGGGAAACGTGTCGAAGAGCGTTTTGAAGTTGTTAACCCACGGTTTGCTCGTAAAAGGAAACATGTCGATCAAGGGAAGGCAGTATTCTTTTTGGTGTTGAATTGAAAAGATAAAAAAGTGAGTAATGGTGAGTAATAATTACGTGTTTCATTTGTCACACAAATGTGCTATACTATTATCAGAGCCACTTTGAAAGGAGTTTTCGTTATGGCTAAAACAGCAGTAATCAATGTCCGGACGGAACCGGCAATAAAGGCGCAGGCCGAAAACCTGTATAACAGTATGGGCGTATCCCTCTCCGACGCAATCAATATGTTTCTCTACAAATCTATTGACTTCTGTGGGCTTCCTTTTGACTTGTGCCGGGAAATCCCCAACACCGAAACCATCGCCGCAATGAAGGAAGCGGACGACATTATACGTGGAAAGGTACAGTCAAAATCGTATTCATCTTTTAAGGATATGCTTGACGACGCCCTCGCCGAGGACGGAGAGGGCTAAGCTTTGGATGAATTGGAAATGCTTGAACTAAAACAGACCATACAATTTAAAAAAGATTTGCGGTGTATGTTTAAACGCGGTGTCAATATGGATTTATTGGATGAAGTCATTATATTACTTCGGGAACGTAAGAAGCTCCCGGAAAAGTATAAGGACCACCCTCTAACTGGCAATTGGGCGGGACACCGTGACTGCCATATCCAACCTGACTGGCTGTTAATTTATAGGATTGACGATGATGCTCTGGTTCTGACGGCCACCCGCACGGGTACCCATAGCGATGTTTTTCAGAAATAGAATACTTGAAACATTGCGCGACTTCGCGCCGAAATCAGAATTCGAAAGGAAAAATGATGCCGATGAAATACGATGACAAACTACGTGAACAGATAAAGAACTTGACCCTGGTGCTGTTATACCTGAACTCATTTGATGAGAGCGGAAGTCAGCGCAGTTGGAAAGGCTATGACTCTGCGGTAAACGCAAACATAATCTTGTCAGATAAATAGTAGTACCATCCCATTGCTCGTTCTTCGGGGCCGTAAGCATCGACAACGACTTCCATATAAATCCGGTCTTCGTGATGAAATCCAGAAGCTATCGGTGAAGAATTTCATTTTCCAATGGAAGATTGATGTGTTGGGTCACAGCAGACTTCTGAGGTCAGGGGCAGAGAGAGTTGAATCATTTTTTCATTATTGGGATATAGATTTCGGTTACAAATTTATCGTTACCTTTGTTATGGTGCAACTCAAATTCTGGAACATTTGGTGTTAACTCGTAGCCGGATGTGGCAAACCATTCGGTAAAAATACGTTTCCACATGATGGAGGCTTGTTGAACGGTTTCTGCCATGCTCAATTCTTCCGTTGGGAAAATCGCCCATGTTGAGGCTGGGATAGCAAGAACAGTAAAATCGTTTATAAGTTCATTCTTTGGGGTGAGGTAGCCAATCATATAGGAATGAGAGGTATCGGTGCAGTTAAACATAGCCGCATGTAAGGGTGTATTTTCATCAATATTAGCAATTTTCCTGATTTCGTTCATAGAGCCGTTGGCTCTGCACGTTTCCCAAAATTGAGGAACAGAAATAAAGTTTTGATTGTTTATGGTACTCATTTCGGTATCGACACCAAACATTTCAAAGGCCTCTTTTTGTTCAATACGGTAATTCATATCCCCATCTCCTTTAATTGAAATATGGAAAGTGATACGTGGATAAGCTTTCAACTGTGTTCCATGCAGTTGATATTCCTCAGCTGTCCTTTGCCGCCGCACCGTCGTGGGAGCGATGCCATGCATCTTTTTGAACGCACGAGCAAAAGCCTCCGGCGATTCATAACCGTATTTGAGCGCGACATCAATGACTTTGGCATTGCTGTTTTGAAGATCAAAAGCGGCTAGTGTCAAACGCCTGCGTCGGATATACTCGGATAGCGGAATTTCGGCTATAAACGAGAAGAACCTTTGAAAATGATAAACAGAACAATAGGCAATTTGTGCAGCCTTGCCAAAATCTATTTCGTCGTCAAGATGTTTTTCAATATAGGCGATAGCGTTGTTCATTTTTTGTATACAATCAAAACTGGAATGAAAATCATCATTTTCGTTAAGGTGGATTTTCTCGCGCCAATCCACATACTCACCCCCCGTCAATAAAAGGATAGTATTTTCATATCCTAAAAACCATGCAATCTTTGCACAGCTTTTATCAGGGTTTTCAACTTTACAAAAACCCCTTTACCAAGAAACTATACCACAGTCACCTGTTTACAACAACGAGGCTATAATGTTTCGCAAATTTGGGCGTAAATTCCCAAAGTATACCCTGGCTGCGCACAGCTTGGCGCAGAAACATTGTCACAGGCTTACAAGCTCATGAGGCTCATGATGTGTCGACAAAATCAAGGAAGTATGTATAATAATATTAACGATGTTCGACGGAATTAATAGGAGTGGAGCTAATTGAGCCAGAGAATGGGAATTTGTTCGCAGGCCGATTACAAAATGGGGATTTGGGGATGATGGTGTTTGGGGAAGCAAAAGAGAGGAATCGGAAATGAAGGTTAATGAGCCAGAGAAAATCGAATGGCAAGGGAAGATTCTTTCTGTTCAACCTCGCACGACCGTGTGGCGATATAGGATGGATAACCGTACCCATTATCATAATGGATACAATATTTTTCTTGACGGTGAGGCAAATGGCCTCAAGGGGAGATTTTCGGTTGCTATTTCTGAAACGCAGTATCAAAAGCTCCGCTTTCGCATAGGCGATGAAGCCAAGGGAACGGCATGGACGAAAAAGTATGATGTCAACGACTATGCGGACTACTACCGCGCCGGAGCCTTGAAAGCCGTTACCCGAGCAGAGCAATCCGAGACAAAGCCACCGCCTTACCTCATGGAGCCGCCTGATATGGCAACCTATAAATGGCGCGGCGCGAGAATGCTCAGTGCTGCAAGCTATAAAGGGAAGTGTTTTCAATGCGTGTGGGCGACAATGTCGGCGGTCGAGATTGAATACAACTGGGGTGTGAGCAAAAAGTATCGTTTCGAAAGTTTCTGCTATGGCCCCAAGTTATGCAAACTCTATAAAATGGGTAAGCCCCGTGCTGTGCCGTACAAAGGTGATGGATCAACTTATGATGAAGGCTGGATGGATGACCTCTGCACGGAAAACCGTGATGAGGACGAGTAGCGGGATATTAAAGGCGGGCATTTGTATTGTGTTGTTGACGAGGATGAGGCGGTCAAGAAATTGAAGGGCGGCTAATTATGGCCAATACGTTACAGGATATGATCGATGGCGCGAATTCTGACAACCTTTTTATGCAATGCGACGAGCCAAACCTGGATGCCTTCCGTCTGTTGCCGGAAGGATTTTCTGTGCGGCTTTGCAGATGTGACGAGCTTCCTTTATGGAAATATATGTGGGCGCAGGGCAAGTACATGGATTTTTATCAATCATTATTACAATAAGGTTTACGCGCTTCGCGAGGATGAATTTTTTCGCCGTTGCACATTTGCCGTTGATGACAACGACAAGCCTGTCGCGACCTCCGGCATTTGGCAGTCCTACGGCAGAATCAATACGGTTTTGGGATTCTTTATACTCCCCGAATATGAGGGATGCGGCGTCGGACGCGGCCTTTTCGGCGAGGTTTTAAAAAACGCGGAATTCCCCATATATATTCACACCCATCCGATAGCGAACAGGGCAATAAAACTGTATTCCGACTTTGGGTTTAAGCTGATAACTGATCCTGTGGTCGGTTACCGCAGGAATAATCTGCAAGAAGGATTGCGGTATTTGAAGAAAGTATTGCCGGAAAAGGATTTCTTGAATTTACAAATGACCAAAGCAAATCCGGCGTTATTGGAAGCGGCTTCTTTCAGCGAACTCGCGGAGTTTTGACAACAATCAATCCCATGTCTTTCTTGAGAACAGTAAATCCCGCAATGTTCCCGCCGATATTGTCGACGAGTTGATTGAGCATAGGAGGAGGCGCGAATCGTATGGTGTTGGTCAGAATCGGGCTGAATGTGACATTCGCGATGTCCCGCATAATTTCCGGTCAGTGCATGATCCCGATTCATTGCCGGCAGTGGAAGACCCTGTGCAAGCATTACGATGATATCATCAAGTAAAGACATATCCAAGTTGCGTTTCTCCATCAACTTATAATCCTTGAGAAACCGATTGGTTGGTTTGACAGTATACTTCATGACTTCAAAGCCTTAAACAATTCATCAAGATTGCTATAACCCTTCACATTTGGATCACGGGCAATGCTTTCTGCCTCACGCATTGCCTCAATAGTTTCCGCATTTGGAACCCGCGAGATTTCAAAAGGGATCCCCTGGCTGCGCACAGCTTGGCGCAGAAACATTGTCACAGCAGAAGTCATATTTAATCCCAGATCTAAAAACAATTCTTCAGCTTGCTTTTTTAATTGCATATCTATCCTGATGCTGACATTGGCACTGTTATTCATGGAAGAGAGCCCCCTTTTCCAATGTTTTGTGTATCCATTATACTGCATGGTATGCACGATAGCAATATGGAGTATGATGAAGGTATGGAGTATGAAGGTAAAAAAATTAACTTGTAACTTTTAGGCGGAGGGGCCGGCTGTAATGGTTTTATTGCACCGCAGACCGTAACCGACTATGTGCTGAACAGACAGGGATTCCATGATAAGTTGATTGTGAATGGGGACGTTTTTTTGTCTACAGGCTTACAGGCTCATGAGGTGGAGCGTGTGGTCTTGATGTCGTGGGGTGGCAAAACGTCATTTGATGTGTTATGATTCGGATTGAAACAAGCTCTGAATGGTGTCGCCTAATACGCGATAGGGGGTGGATTGGTTATGAACAAAGATCTGAAGGACGAATTTCAACAAATGATGATTGACTTAGCGGCTTGTCGAGTGTCACCGGAAGAATGGTCTGCCTGGTGGGCGGCTCACGATGCATTTCTTCAGGAGTTTTTGAACCGAGGCGAATATCTTCGCATCAAACCAAGTACTGATACTACTCGCTGGTGTCCTATTTCGAAAAGCCAAAAAGGAGCAGTGCAGTATTTGCAGAATAAGGGGGTTCCAGTCCATACCTCCAACGACTATCAGGAAAACTGGGAGAAGGAGATGGATGAATTCTGTAAACAGCAAAGAAAAAAAGAGAAGGAATTGCTGGAAATGCTGAAAACGCAATGCCCACAACTCTTTTCGGTATATCCTCGCTTTGCTAAGTCGTTAAAAAACGCTTTTTTGGAAGGCGATACAATAGAGCCGGGTTTGTCAGAGATGGAAATCAAATCTGGATCCTATGCACTGCCCCCAGATATAGAAGGGCTTTTCAAGACGGTATCGGTTATTTCTTTAGACGGTATTTCTATTGATTGTCATGAATTGCGGTCTGAAGTTTTATGTGGTCAGGAATATCTTGTGCTGGGTGAGTTTTGGAAGGACGCAGATGGGGATTTGTTGCTCATCGAGCTGAATGAAACCGCTTTGCCCACACCTATATATTATTACTGTCATGAAGTTAACAAAGTGAAAAAGTTATGCAACAATATAGATGAACTTATGGAGAAACAGATGAGTTCTTACAATCGGAATAAGTCTTAGAGTCATCTCGGGGGAGTAGCGCACAAGTGGGTATATGTATAGTCATGAAAAAACGCATTTTACCATTGAGGTTCCTTCTTTGTGCCTTTTTGGGTATGACACTGGCAGGGGGTTGCACTTCAGGGAACGATAGCACTTTTTACAAGGAAGGTATGTCGATTACCTTGCCTGCCGGATTCCAGGAAAGAGAAGACGAGAAAATGACAGCACATTATTTAAAACAAGGCTTCTCTCATCGCCAGGTTAAGATTGAAAAGGAAGACTTTGCCAAAAACAAGAAAATCATCACTCAATCGCTGGACGCCTATGCGCAGGATTTCGCCAAGACTAAGCCCAAGCCGACAGTGGAAAATATTGATGGCCTGACATGTATTAAGTATGAGTCGTTAGTTAACAACAAGCTGTCCCATTTCCTGACCGTTGTGTTCAAAGGTTCTGATGCTTTTTGGCTTGTGCATTTCAGCGGCAGCGGAAGCTTGGACGAGAATCTTCCTGATTATATCTCCTGGGCGCAGACTTTCACGGTTATGCCTTTTACACTTGCATCCTATACCTTTCTCAAGGGGATGTCTGTTGAATTGCCTGCGGGCTTCGAACGCACCAAGAGCGATATAAATCTGAAGGATATCCAGAATAATATGAATTTGATGCTTGAAGATCTTAAAAACAATCATGATTACAAAATCGTAGATGTCAATAAAGAATACGAATGTTTTGAGCTGGGACTCATCATTTTGGATGTTCAGCTTGAGAGGTTCAGTTCTCAAAAAGGCCTGGACAAGATAACTGTTGGCGACTATGCTCAGAAGATGATAGATACCTACGGATGGGAAACATCGGTGGAAAATTCGGAGGGCCTCACTTCCTTTATATGCAAGGGAGGGGAGAAGAGATATCGATATCGTAATCCATATGATTTAGGGTTTAGCGAGAGCCAGATTGCCGATCTTGAATCCCAATATTTTTCTGTGGTCATTAAGGGGGAAGACGCCTTTTGGTTTATTCAGTTCTCCACTGTGCCCTCAGACTTTGACGAAATGCTTCCTTCATTTATCGCTTGGGCCAAGACTGTTCACTGCGGTGAAGCCGGGCCTGCCCCGCAAAAACTGCAGAGAAAAGAATGACGTGGTTATCAGAGGGGGAGGCTTTAAATCATGTTTATCGCAGCATTGGGGGACATTCACGGGCAGTGGCAAGAGGCTATGATACTTGTCGAGTGGGCGTGTGTTGAGGCAGGGATTGTCTCGAGCGATTTGGCGGCCATCTTCCAGGTGGGCGACGCCGAGGCGCTGCGATGTGAGGCGGAGATCACACAAGTGCCCGGCCCGTCGAAGTATCGCAAGCTTGGTGATTTTCCGCATGTGCTTGATGGTACAATTATCATCCCGGCGCCGTTATTTTTTATTGCCGGCAACCATGAACCCTTCGCAGCACTTGATGCCGACGGCGGGCTGGTGGTCAACAATGGCCGGTGGGGAGATAACGTCACCTACTTGGGACGTGCAGGTGTTGTGATAGCGGCTGGCCTTCGAGTTGGTTTTTTGTCGGGGATCTGGAGCCAAAAGATGTCTGGCCTTAATTCGAAAGTTCAGAAACGAGAAGGGCGAACGGCCGCCCATTACACTGAAGCAGAGCTGACGATTACACTTGAGGCAGCCAAGCAAGGCAGGTATGATGTGCTCATCACCCATGATTGGCCTGCCGGCCTAACTACCGAACAGGGTTGCCCGGTCGGTGACGCCAATGTGAGAAAGCTTATTGAAACGACTCAGGCAACCCTGTCGCTGCATGGACACCTGCACGCCGCGCACAGCGAGCAGATCGCTGAAACTGAGGCTGCCTGCCTGGCAATGGTGGGTCGACATTGCGGCAATCCGCTTGAGGCTGTCGGGATCTGGCAGATCATGCCCGGTGAGTCACCGGCACGGCGACTGGTGTGAAATAATAGCCTGCAGCAATAAATCTATGGCAATGGTCATATCAGATCCTCTATCACAGCTACTTAATCACAAATACAATCTTTGTAAGCAGTTCATCCTCCACTGTATCGGACGGGTCGTTGAGATAGTGGTCGTAGTACACACCTGCCGATTCCAGCTTGTTTTCCTCGAGGTACTTGGAGATTTCCCCATATGCCTGCTCAAGTTCGCTATAAGAACCCTTGTAGGTTCCGGTCACAACTTTGCCCTCGTAGGTGTTGCTCATATAAATCCCGTCTTTGACCGGAAGCTCCTCCGCAACCGGAAAGCCCATTTCCATATCGAATTCGCTAAAATCATCGGTGCAATTAAAGTAACCAATATACGGCGGCCCTGCCATCTGCTTTGAAATCTCGGCCAGATAGCTGCTAAGCATGCCGTACCCTTCGTCAATCAGTGTCTTCATGGTCTCCATAGTAGCCTTTTTTTTAAGCGCTATGGAAAGCTGCGCTTTCTGTTGTGTCAATTCGATTTTCATTATAAACCCTCCTTTTGCAGTCCTTCCGGCTGCTTATTTACTATGAGTTTACTCCATATGTTTGACAACGGTATGTCATATTAGAATTACACTTTATAATTTTTTAGCGTCTCCTTTATCCGGTCCACAATAACCTTGCGGATATGAGCAGGCTCAATGACTTCGACATAATGCCCGAAAGACAGGATGTACCCGTAAAGCCATTCGTTTTCAGGCATTGACACAGTGACATCATAGCTGCCGGCGGGGTTTTTATGGATAAGGTGTTCATCAAAATCATCATACAGCCGGTTAAGCACTTTATCGGTAAAACGCAGCTTCAGCTCGGTAAACGGCGTTGGATATCCCTGAATCCCCCTGTAGTCTTCCTGAGGTGTTTCACGTTTTATAAAATGCCTGTCCGTCAGATGCACGTCTTTCATCCTGGAAAGGCGAAAGATCCGATGCATGTCCCTTTTGAGGCAATATGCTATTAAATACCATGTACCCGTATTGAAAATCAGTTTTTCAGGCTCGGCAAACCGGGTGCTCTTATCGCCGCTCACATTGATGTAGTCAAAGCCTATTACGATTTTATTTATGATGGCGTCGCGGATATCACTGAACTTATTGCCTTCATTGGGATGGCAGCTCCAGTCCGCGAAGTTGATACTGATCCAATCGCCATTTTGGCAGTTTTTAAACAGCGAGCCGATTTTATCAAGTATGATGTCAATTTCCGGGTAGCGTGTCACGCTCATGGTTTTAAGCGCAAGAAACAGCCCTTCACTTTCGTTTTCGGATAAAAGTGTTCTGCTCAGCGTATACTCCTCAAGCAGTGATATCCCGCCGCCATGGCCTTTGTTCATATAAACCGGCACACCGGCGAAGGAAAGTGCGTCAATGTCCCGGTAAATCGTGCGTGTGGAAACGTTGAAACGCGCAGCCAGTTCCTTGGCTGTGACCGTTTTTCGGTTGAGGAGGATTGTTGTGATTTCCAGCAGACGGGTTATTTTCAAGTTCTATCACCACGCTCAGTATACCACTTTAATATGACAATAGATAGTCATATTAAAGTGGTATATTTAGGGTATACATGGTGTTTGACAAAGGCAACATACATCACTATAATAGGTAACACATGCGGTCGTGGCGGAACTGGCAGACGCGCTAGATTCAGGTTCTAGTGCCCGCAAGGGTGTGGAGGTTCAAGTCCTCTCGACCGCACCAGTTTTTATTATTGTTTTTAGCGTTTTTTTAGAGTCTCCTATTGTATTTTGTCGAAAAAGATTGACAATTCCTCTGTATGCGGTGTATTATACAGTAAAATTCCTAAATCTCATACCGTTATAGCCATGCCCTTATTTTCATAAGCTTCATACTCATAAGTTTCATACACTACCAAAAAACCACCGGAGCAGGGGGATATCATTGAAAAAAGCAATTGCTTTGTTTGTATGTTTGAGTGTAGTAAGCGTTGTTTTTGTGCCCTTCAACACACAGGCCTATACAACCCATCAGCGCAGCAAAGCCATACATGTTGTCTATGACGATTCAAGAAGCATGATTGTCAATGAGGACAACGTCTATCTTGACAGATGGGGTCAGGCCAAATATGCTATGGAAGTTTTCGCAGCGATGCTGGAAGAAAAAGACACGATGCGTGTTTATTATATGAGCGATTTTTCAAGCACCAACAGTACCAACGCGTCCGCCAAGATTACCATATCCGGTGCAGAACCAGCAGAAAAAAGAGTTGCCAAGATCCATGACACGGTAACCAGCTCTTCAGGAACCCCCTATGACGCCGTTGCGAAAGCCTATGCGGATTTAAAGGACTCAGATGCTGATGAAAAATGGCTGGTGGTTCTGACGGACGGTGAATTCAACATTCTGAACGGATCCCCCAACACAAATATAGATGTCAATGGGTTCTTTGCGAAGTATGTCGGTGAGAGCGATGTGAAAATCATGTTTCTGGCGATGGGGGATGATGCCGAAGAGATAAAAGCCGATCCAAGCAAGAACATCTATTTTGAACACGCCAAAAACAGCAATGAAATATTAGGGAAAATCACATCCATCTGCAATCGGATTTTTAACAGGAACAAGCTTGATTTCACCCATGAAGGCAAGCGCGAATTTTCTTTTGATATTCCAATGATGGAGCTTTTGGTCTTTGCTCAGGGCACCGATGTAAAAATTAACGGCATAAAAGGGGATGGCGCCCACACCCTCAGCGAAGCGGTTAATGTCCGGTTTAGTGAAACAGCCGCGACGAATTATGCGAAAGATGCCAAGGTTATCATTTCACATAATCTTGCCGGCATTGTTGCAACATTCCGGGATATCCCAAAGGGTGCGTACAGCTTGGATATTGTTGGAGCGCAAACAGTTGAGGTCTATTACAAGCCGGTGGTTAATGTTGAGATCAAACTGTTTCAAGACGGTGAAGAAGTCTTCACCCAAGATATTGCCGAGGGCGACTATCAAATTCAGTATGGGATTGTCAATGAAGACGGAGACTTTTTTGAATCCTCGCTGCTGGGAAAAGTGGATTATGAAGCGGTGGCGCAAAACAACGGGCAGTCGGTTCCGATAAAATCGGGGGATACCCTTAGCGTGAAGACCGGCGAGTTGGCGGTAACCGTTTCGTCACATTTTTTGGACATTAATACCGCCGAAAACACCGTGACGCGCAATGTTATCTCCCTAATGATGCCATTGGATGTTGAGATTGCCGTGCCAAGTGATGATTTTACCGCAACCGGCCTTGACACTACCGGCGCATTTGTTGTGACTGTCAAAGATGAGGGCCGCTTACTGACTGAAGAGCAGTGGAAAAACATGCCGATGCCCGTGATTACCACTGACGGAAAAATTGATATTGCCGATGTGAGACGCGGAACGGATATTTCCACATTTGAATTTTTCCTTAAGCAGAAAGACGGCGACAAGTACGCAACGTCAACCGGAGATATTGCGGTAACCGCCTCAGTCGAGTTTGACTATGACGGACACCCTTATGCCGGCACGGGCAGCGCTGTGGTCAACATCACAGACGATATTGGATTTATGGAGCGTCTGCTGAATTGGATCAAGAAGATCTGGCCGCTGCTGGCGCTTCTGTTGGGGGTGTTGTTGTATTGGCTGCTGTGGGGAAGAAAGAAACGGTTCCCCAAATACATGTCGAATAAGCCGACCATCTTAGTTGAAACAGACTCAAACACAATCACAAAATACGGCTCGTTTAAGATTATACCCAAGACAAAGTGGCTGCCGCTCTGTCCGGAAACGGGCACGATTATCGCCGCGGCAGATGGGAAGCCGCTGCCATCATTGAAGGTAAGGGCTGTGGGCAACGAGCGGATGGAACTTAGCAATACCGCTGACTTTGCGGCTGACAGGCTGGGCAGTGTTGACTTCTTTATTAACGACCAGTCGCTGCCGGAAGGATCGACCCGGAAAAAGGAGATGAGCTGCAAGGCCCGAATCAAATCCGTCTATTACAGTGGCGGGGTTTCGACAACACATACATGCTCATTTTCTGCAAAGAGAAAGAAACGAAGAAGATAAGGATCATCAAAGGAGGAGAAAATATGTTAGCACCGACTTTAATTGTTGGACTTGGCGGTATAGGCTCAAAAATCACGGCCAAACTCTCAGCAATGATTACCGATGAAAGGCAGCGGGAGCGGATTAATTTTGTGATCTTTGATACCGACGTTAATGAATTGGGCAAGATCAAAAGGGAAAACCCGTTTATTCATACTGTGCAAACATCGACCAATATGACTGTGGGCGACTATTTGCACCTTGACGAATTCACAAGGGACAATTCATTTCCCGTGAATCCCAACTTGTACCGCAAAACTCTCAGTGAGGGCGCCGGGCAGGTGCGGGCGATTTCTCACCTTGCCTTTGTCACCGCCATGAAACGAGGGGGCTTAGAGCCCCTGGACAGCGCGATCTATGATCTTTACAAGCTGGAGAGTTCAGGAAACACCCAGGTTCTTCGCGTTATTATTGTCAGCACATTGGCGGGAGGTACCGGATCAGGGCTTATTCTCCCGATATCTATGTATATTAAACAATTCCTAAAAACAAAAATCCAAATTCCCGGCAGCATTACGCGCGGTTTCTTTATTCTGCCGGAGATTTTATACGGCGCCGTAACCGCCGAACCCATGCGCAACGCTTTTAAAGCCAATGCTTATGCCGTGCTGCGCGAGTTAAACGCCTTCATTCTTAAAGCCGATGGCAATCTGCCGCAGCGATACCAGGATAAGGTTCACCTGCTGTTTCCCAAAGCCGGGACAAATCAGTTTGAGGAATATGACGTGCTGCCCATGGATTTCACCTTTATGTTTGACGCCCAGAATATTGAAGGAAAAAAACTGAATTCCACCGAGCAATATTTAGATCATGCGGCGACATGTATTTACGCCCAGTCAATCGGCCCCATGAACACGCGCAGCAATTCCTCCGAAGACAATACCATTCGAACACTGGTGTCCGGGCAGAGCCGTAACCGATATGCCGGGGCCGGCGCGTCGGAACTTGTGTACCCGTCGGATCATATCCTGAGATATATAGCGCTCAAATGGGCCACGCAGACCGTATCGGATCACTGGACTGTTTTTGACCGGGATTATCACAAAAAAAGCATAGACAACAATCGCGCCCGGCTCAAAGGGCACAATGTCGCTGAAATTGATCCGGCGACGGAATATATCCGTTCTGTTGATGCTGCTGCTGAAAACGGGAATGCTTTTGCCATGTTTACGCGCAACGCGTCATATCGTTTTGACAAAGATGGCTTTACGGAGATTAGCTGCAAATGGAACGAGTATATTGACGCTCTTGTAAAATTTGTCCGGAGCATTTCCAGAAGCGGCCAGACGGAGATAGACAACAGCCGCGACACGGCGCAGAGCGCGGTGGATGCGCTGACAACCGGCGGCAGAGAGAAAATCGACATGGATATCTTTAGAAACGCCTACAACTATCTGCTGTCCTACAAAGAACTTGTGGTTCGACGCGTGGGCGACATTGGCCGTGTTGCCGCGTATGAACTCTTTAAGTTTAATGATGGAGAAGATGTCACTGTCGGCGGGCTTCCCACTCAGATTGAAACCTATCTAAGGGACAACACCAAAGAGTTTATGCACCCGAATGCTGCCCGTTACTTCCTGTATCAGGTTTTGCAAACTCTGCTCAAAAAGCTGGCGGAGGCGGAAAAGAAAAAAGAGCTTGCTGAGAAGGCGTTTAAGAGCTTTGATGTGTTGTTTGATGATCCTGATACGGATGTGATTGAGAACATTGGCGACTTTATGCGCAAAATTGACGATGCGGGATTCTGGGCTCGCATAAGGAAAAGATATGAAGGCGAAAAAAGAGATTATATTGAACAGTTTGAGTCTCTTCTGGGAACCGTTGCCGATTATCGTGTGACGGCGCCCTATGTCATGGTGCTGACAGCAGCCGTGAAATATATCCGCGACCTCAGCAAGTCTTTTGAGTTGTTCTATAAATCGTTTGATGGCAATGTCAGTGAAATTGAGCGTCAGATCAAGACTTCGGAAGAAAAGTACCGGCTCAATAAAGGCAATGCCATTCGGTATGTCTGCACATCAAAAAAATGCCTGGATAAGTTTTATGAGAAAATGGAGTTTACCGGAAGTGCTCTTCATTTGCCTGGCGATCTCTGTATGAGGATATACACCCAGGTCAGGCTCTTTGGGGTTTCTCAGGAGGTCAAGACAAGCACGTTTTTCAAAGACATCTTTGACCATGAAATCTTGAGGCATTTTATGACTTCTGTTATGGAAGCTTACAGCACGGATATCAAGATGGATATTATCCGCGCGTTGGAAGTGGAGGCCGAATATGAAGAAGGCATTCAGGAAAGCACCTTGATAACTGAATATGTTAAGAAAGTGATTACAGAGACGAAAAAACTTTCTGATCCTTTTATCAACCGGCCTGTGGGGGAGGAACCTGTTCCCATCCACGCATGTGCGTTTAATAAAAGATTGTATTTAATCGACGATCCCGAACGGGAAGGGTTTGTGAATTCTGAACTGCTCTCCTTTGGCGGTGTTCCCAGTGATGATGACGAAATCGATGTGGAAAGGATCTTGTTTTACAGCGCGATTTATGGCTTATTTCCTTATGACTTGCTCAAATTTTCGCCACCGCAAAAAAGCAAAACGGTTATGTTGGAAGCGGGCGAGTATAACAAAGCGTATTTTGATATGATTAGCCGTATTGAGCCTGACACGCTTACCACGCCGGTTATTACGCCGCACCTTCATAAGCACTGGCATCTTATTTCCGAAATGCCTGATCTGAATGATGAACTGCAAAAAGAGCAGGAAAAAACCATATACAAAGCCCTTGTACTGGGGCTGCTGTATGAGCGTATCCGGTATGAAAAGGCGGGTGACACCTATAAATACAGTCTGTGGCTCAAGGACAGCATTAAAGAAATCCCCCTTGAGGTCTCCAACGGCGCTCCATGTGACACCTTCTATCGGGTTATTGACGCTTTGACACTTAATCCTGTCATTGTTAAGAAAATACTGAGTGCCATTGAAAACGAACTGGAATCGGCCCGCAAAAATAATGTTGTTAAATTTGAGCAGGGAACACTGCACAAGGGGATTAATGCCCTCACTCTGCGTGAACTCTCCAAGGATAGCCGGAGAATGAGCATTTTTGGCATTGCGGCTGCATTTAAGGCGACTACGCCGCCGGATGATTTTATTCTTGAGCAAGGGCTTATGCTGTTGGAAACAACACTGGAAACGCTGTATGAACAGATTGCGATTCTGTGTCCGGAAAATGAACGGAATAGCACATATATCACGATTGTTGAGAGCCAGCTTGAGTTGTTTATCGGGAATTTTGGTCTTTACAAAGAGAATCACCCGTCTGTTATAGATGATTATCTGCGGATGCTTTTACAGGTTGTTATTAAGGTGTTGATTAGCAAAGGGTTTGCTGAAGCGGCGGAAAGAGTCAATGACTTCTCAAAGCGTCAGTTTTGCGAGGATGTGCTGGGGAGTGAGCAAATTCCTTCTTGAGGGTAGTGGAGAAGAATTTGCAAATCATATGAGAAGATGTCATTTTGAAAAAGATCGGTCTGTATGAAAACGGTAAAGGAGAAATACATGGAGGCATTGAAAGACAGATATAACCATGAATCCCTTCGCGAACTGGCCCTGGATATTCAATCCGTTTATAATGCCTTTCAGGTTGACGAGTTTCTAAAGTCGACCATGGACGAGACATGGGACGACTTAGAGTTTAAGGGCAGGGTTTACCAAATAAGCGTGAACTTAGGGAAATACTTGCCGTCAGATTATGGAGAAGCTCTGAGCATTATTGATAAAGTGGTTATGAATTATGGCAGTTGGTTGGATGCTTATGGCTGTTTTTTTCCCGTTTTTGTTGAGCTTTACGGGCAGGATGAAATGAATTGGGATTTATCCATAGGCGCCTTGGAGAGGTATACCCCCTATGCCTCTTCGGAAGGGGCCGTAAGGCCCTTTATCCTCAAACATGAAGAACGCATGATGGCGCAAATGTACGCTTGGTCCAAGCATGAAAATGAACACATCCGCAGGCTTTCCAGTGAAGGTTGCCGTCCTCAGCTGCCATGGACTCAGGCATTGAACAGTTTTAAAAAAGATCCAACACCTATCCTGCCTATATTGGAGCAATTAAAAACCGATCCATCACCACATGTACGCAGGAGTGTGGCCAACAATCTAAATGACATTTCCAAAACACACCCGGATTTGGTTGCGAAACTCGCGAAAGACTGGTACGGAAAAAATGAGCACACGAATTGGATCGTCAAGCATGGATGCCGAACACTGCTTAAAAAAGGAAATCGTGAGGTTCTGGCTATTTTTGGATTTCAAGATGCTGCTTCTATAGATGTTACAGACTTTGCTTTAGAGGCAGCATCTATTTCACTTGGAGAGGATATCACTTTTTCGTTTACGATTTCAGCACAGGAAGCAACAAAAGCAAGGCTGGAATATGGGATCGATTATGTAAAATCCAATGGGAAAAGAAACAGAAAAATTTTTCAGATCTCGGAAGTTTCATTAAAAGAAAATGAAAAAAAGCCTTACATAAAAAAGCACTCTTTTGCAGATGTAAGTACAAGAAAGCATTATCCCGGAACCCATTCAATTACACTGATTGTCAATGGCGTGGAATGTAGAAAATTGGATTTCGAATTAGGGACTGTAAGGAAATAAGTTATGAAATTATGAAATAACGCGCTTCCAGTCTTCTATATGTTTTTGTATTGCCATAAAGCTGTGCTCGCTTATATCATGTGATATACAACAGAATCAGGATTGACTTGTTATTATTTGGACATTACAGTATAATGAGTATGATGGCTTTAGGAGTTGTTATAGGAATGAAAAAGCTTATTGTCATAATAGTCAGCATTGTTTTTATCGTCAATTTATTGGCGTGTAGTAACGACAGAAAAAACTCATCTGCATCAACACCTATATCTGCAGCGGAAGCTGAAGTTAGGCATGTTTCTTCTTCTGACATATTAAAAATAACAGAAGAAATGACATACGGAGACATGATGAATTTACTTGGTGAAACGGTTTATAAAACGGGCGCACGCGGTTGGTTTTTGTATCGCGTTGATGATATGCAATATTTACAACCATTTTCCGATAATGGGAATGGACCCAAGAAATCAGGCGCAGAAATTTTAGAGAAAATCAAAAAACAAAATCATGAAACTCCGCCAAAGTTTATTTCCATAAAAGAAGCGGCAGGTGTTTTAGAAACAATCTCAGCAGGAATTGATCCATGGAATATTATGTTTGCTGACTCTAATTATATTTATGTAAGAAATAGTGATGGGTTGTTAACCTTTCGGTATAACATTAAAGAAAATAAAACTGATAAAGCTCTTGATTGCCGAGGGTATAATATTTATGAAGCGCCAACAGATCTGATAAGCATAGGGGGATCTTTTGCGGCTAATGGACAATATGCCATATTTTCGACCAGAACGAGTGGGGAAGAAGGAGACTCCCTAGAATTTAGAGAAATATTTCCATTCGAATATATGTATAGAGTGGATTTCGAAAATGACGATGTTACATTAATACCAAAAGATTCTGATGTATCTAAGGTTCTATCTGAAGAAGAGCGATATAAACCATATTATATTGAAGATGAGGACACCGAAAAACATAGTTATGAATATAATATTCAGAAAAAATATACTGAAGCACTCAAATCAAACCATTCTCTGCCAACGGCGGAGCCGGGGACTTGGACTGCGGCCGCTCAGATTGATGATGACCGATTTTGCCTTGTCAAACAAATCAACGGAGAAATACCCGGTGAAGGATATGGTTATGTTAAGTTTATAATTGTTGATGTTAAACAAGGCAAGGTTATTCAAGAATGTGCCTTGAGTCGAGGTTTGAAATGACTTTAAGAGAATTAAAAGTAGGGCAAAGCGGCAGTGTGGTGGCAGTCGGCGGCGAAAAGGCCCTCAGGCGGCGGTTGCTGGAAATGGGGATCACACCTCGGACTGTTATAACCGTAAAAAAAGTTGCACCCATGGGCGATCCGATAGAACTGCTGCTGCGAGGTTATGTGTTGACATTGCGTTTGGAAGACGCGGAAAAAATCACAGTGGAGGAGTTGCAGCATGATCTTTGCGCTTGTGGGCAACCAAAATTGCGGCAAGACCACTCTATTTAACCAGCTGACAGGCTCAAATCAACATGTCGGAAATTTTCCCGGTGTAACAGTTGAACAAAAAATAGGTTCTGTTATAGGGTATAGAGACATCACATCTATATCCTCGGCTGTAATAGTGGATTTGCCCGGCATTTATTCTCTGTCTCCCTATACGAGCGAGGAAATTGTGACCCGCGATTTTTTGTTAAAACACAAACCGGACGGAATCATAAATATTGTTGATGCGACTAATATCGAACGCAATCTGTATTTGACGTTGCAGCTTATTGAGCTGAAGATCCCTATGGTATTAGCCCTGAATATGATGGACGAGGTGCAGGCGAACAAGGGCAGCATAGATATTCAACGCTTTGAGGAAGAACTTGGGATTCCGGTGATCCCGATTTCTGCGGTAAAGAAACAAGGTCTTTCTGAGCTTGTCCAGCGGGCACTGGAAACCGTGGAGAAGGTCAAGCTGCCTGAACGGACTGATTTTTGCTGCGGTGCGGTTCACAGGGCTATACACGCCATCGCGCATCTCATCGAAGACCATGCCCAAAGGCTCAACATTCCCATGCGTTTTGCGGCGACCAAACTTGTGGAGGGTGATGAGCCGATCCGCGACAGTCTGGGACTAACAGAAAATGAAATAGACATGGTTGAACATGCCGTCAAAGAAATGGAAAAGGATTTGGATACGGACAGGGAAGCGGCTTTGGCGGATATGCGTTATCAATTTATCGAGGATATATGTGATACGTGTGTGGTCAAAATTGGGGAAAGCCGGGAGTTCCGGCGCAGCGTTAAGCTGGATGGGGTGTTAACCCATAAAGTCTGGGCCATCCCCACATTTTTAGGCATTATGTTCACGGTGTTTTGGCTGACATTCGAGGTTATCGGCAAGGGGTTAAGTGAATTATGCGAGTGGGGGTTGGAATTTTTCAGCGACGGTGTTGACGCCCTGTTAACAACCTATGGGCTCAACCCTGTGATGCAATCCTTTATCGTCAAGGGGATCATTGGCGGGGTGGGGGCTGTTCTCATTATTTTGCCAATTATTGTAACGTTATTCTTCTTTCTGTCCTTGTTAGAGGACAGCGGCTATATGGCCAGGGTGGCCTTCGTTATGGACAAGCCCTTACGCAAAATAGGATTGTCCGGACGCAGCTTTGTTCCTTTGCTGGTGGGTTTTGGCTGCACGGTTCCGGCGGTTATGGCAACACGGACGCTGGCCAGTGACCGGGACAGAAAAATGACAATTTTTCTGACGCCTTTTATGAGCTGTGGCGGGAAAATTCCTATCTATGTATTGTTTACTGCTGTCTTTTTTCCGAAACATCAAGCCTTTGTCATGATGGGGCTCTATGTCATGGGCATCATTCTAGGGGTTCTGTCCGGCTTTCTCATGAAAAAAACCATATTTGGAGGGTCGCCGGTTCCGTTTGTGATGGAACTGCCGAATTACCGCTTTCCTTCGATAAAAACTGTCCTGCTTCTTATGTGGGATAAAGCCTGGGATTTTATTCAACGGGCGTTTACGGTTATCTTGCTGGCAACGATAGTGATTTGGTTCTTAGCCTCTTTTGATATACGATTAAACCCTGTTATTGACGGGGACGGTGCGGACAGTATGCTGGCGGCGATCGGACGTTCTATCAGCGCCGCATTTATCCCGATGGGGTTTTCGGATTGGCGTATTTCGACCTCGCTGCTTGCGGGTTTTACCGCTAAGGAAGCAGTTATCAGTTCGTTGGCCATTCTGACGGGCGCTGGCGGGGCTGAGCTGGGGGAGAGTTTGCCCACGTTATTTTCGCCGCTTAGCGCGCTCAGTTTTCTCGTGTTTACGCTCTTATATACGCCGTGTGTTGCGGCGATTTCCACAGTCAAGCGTGAACTTGGCAGCCTAAAAGGGACGGTTTTTATGATCTTTTATCAGACGTATTTTGCCTGGATTGTGGCGGTTGCTGTCTATCAACTGGGCAGGATCCTGGGGTGGGGGTAGAACTATTGGGCGATACACCTTCCGCCTCCTTCGCCTCGAGCGGATATACGACCACAAACCCTCCGCCTCGCAGGGTTGTCTCCAGCCACAGCGCCAGATCAAACTCCCGGCACGTTCCTTGGTCGTAGCACCAGCCGGTCAGCGTCTCCGGGGCAAACGCTGTGATCGTCATCCAATGCCAGGACTCCAGCCGCGTCTCCTTTCCGCTGTTCAGATTTAAAAAAGCTATGGGCAGATCCCGCTCCAGCGCGTTTTGTAAAAAAATCGCCGCTTGGGCGCTGTCAGGCCTATCTCCTGTTTCCGGCGGCACATCCAGGGTATCAGCAGCGAGTGAGATTCCCCTGTCGACCGCAAAGCGGAGTACGCCGTCTCGGAACAGATCTGTGCGGTTCACTCCGTGCATTCCCGGTTTCACATAAGGCCACACTGTTTTCATGTGGGAAATCATGACCTCCCGAGTCTGTTCCGCAGCCGGCTGCGGAGCCAAGCCGGCGCAGCCAGGCCGGGTGCGAGCCAAGTACCACAACAAACTGGCGGCATTGGTCGGCCCGCAACCCGCCAGCCGCTGCCAGCTCCCTAAGATTCCGGTATACCATTGCTGGTTGGCGCCGTAGTGAATCTTGGGGTTTGCCTGGAAGGATGGCGGATTTGCAGGCCGGGCCTTTTCTTCAGGGCCGTCAAATTGCAGTAGTGATGGTGTGCGAATAGAAACTATTTTCGGCAACAGTTGTCCCTCCTGTTCATGCGGGCTTTGCCCGCAAGTGGTCAGTGATCAGTGGTTAGTGGTCAGTATTGGATTTTCTTGTTTTTTGTTGACGCTTCGCGTCTGTAAGTTACTAAGGGCCCCTAAAGGGATTTAGCTGCTCACGAATTGCGCACCAACCTCATCCACATCCACCGCCACTGATTCTGAAATCAAACGGGCTTCCCACAGAGCCTCTTTCATAGCCCGGGCACAGGCTGCCGACTTCTGTTCCGGGCACAACGCCAGCAGTGTCGGTCCTGAACCGCTCAGGAAAGCTCCATAAGCCCCGTTCTCCAGAGCCATCTGCAGAGCCTGATCCATTCCCGGTATCAAATCGGCGCGCTGGTTTTGATGGACGCGATCCTTTGTGGCCACGGCCAGCAGCTCATACTCCCCGCTCATGAAAGCATTGACAAGAAGGCCTGCCCGAGAGGTGTTGAATATCAAGTCCTCGCGGGAAACCATGGATGGCAAAATAGCCCGGGCTTTTTCCGTTTCCACCAAAATATCCGGAATGACCACCACCACCTTGAAGTCAGGCTTGGCCGCCAAAACACGAGGCAGGATCGTATCGTCGTCCTGCACTGTCAATGTGACGCCACCAAGAAACGCCGGCGTCACATTGTCCGGATGGCCCTCAATCATACAGGCCAAGCCCAGCAAATCAGAGCGGGAGAGAGGAGTCCCCGATAGAGCGTTGGCCAGAAGAAGCCCTCCCACCACAGCCGTTGAAGAGCTGCCCAAGCCTCGGGCAGGAGGAATCAGATTATGCG
Organism: Peptococcaceae bacterium; assembly: GCA_009782825.1. Lineage (GTDB taxonomy): Bacteria > Bacillota > Desulfitobacteriia > Desulfitobacteriales > Syntrophobotulaceae > WRJI01. The sequence continues at coordinate 16,633 of WRII01000006.1, read as the reverse complement.
CCTCCAAAGCAACGGGCTGCTCCGGTTCACCGATTTCCTGCCATAAGCGGCACATAGAATCCCATAAAAGGTTGTTGGATGTCACAGGGATGTGGTGCGTGTACATTCCTGACAGAGTGACCGTTAAAGAATCGCTGGGGCTGGCTGTAAACGTATTATACAACGTAAGAGCCAACCCCATACAATCGAACCCCGGTCCCAAATTTGCTGATGTGGCGGGAACACGTACGGTGTACCTCATATTACTCATTCTCAATGCGGATAATATTATAAACCTTTTCCAGCTTAGGATAGGATTCTAAGGCTGTCAAGGCTTTGCGCATCTGGCCCTCCTGGCAGGGGTGGGTGATAAAAACAACCTCAGCCCGGTTATTGCGGCGGGGCTTTTGGATAATCGAGGCAAAGCTGATGTCCGCTTCCGCGAAAAACAGCGCCAAATTGGCAAAGACCCGCGGTTCATCTATCACCTTCAAGCGGATATAGAACCCTGTGGTCTGCTGATCCAACGGCACAATGGGAATCGTGTTGTAATACTGCGGAGAGAGCGTCCCTGTGGTGGATGTGATAATCCGGCGCGCGGTCTGGATAATATCGGCAACAATAGCGCTGCCCGTAGGTAAAGATCCTGCGCCCTGCCCATAAAACATGGTTTCGCCCACTGCGTCCCCTACCACATAAACCGCGTTGAAAACACCATCCACACTGGCCAGCGGATGATTTACCGGAAGCAGGGTGGGGTGAACCTTGACCGTAACGCCCTCCGGCCGGCCGTCACCCGGCCTGGACCGGCCGGCAATGGCCAGAAGCTTGATCACACAGTCGAGTTCCGCGGCATAGGCAATATCTTCAGGGGTGATGTTGTCAATCCCCTCAACATAGACATCATCAAGAGCCACCTGGCAGTTAAAAGCCAGCGAAGACATGATCGCCAGTTTGCGCGCCGCGTCAAGGCCGCCAACATCAGAGGCGGGATTGGCCTCCGCATACCCAAGTTCCTGAGCCTCCGCCAAAACCTCCTGAAAAGTCCGTTTCTGGCTCGTCATGGCGGACAAAATATAATTGGTGGTCCCGTTAATAATTCCCAGAACCGACTCGATGCGATTGGCGGCTAAATTCTGCTGCAACGCCGCAATAATGGGAATGCCCCCAGCCACGCTGGCTTCAAAGCCCAGATCCAGTCCTTTCTGAGCCGCCAGAGCAAAAAGCTCAGTCCCGTGAACCGCCAAAAGATCCTTATTGGCCGTTACCACATGTTTTCTGTTGTGCAGCGCGCGCAGGATATACTGATAGGCGATGTCGACGCCTCCCATAACCTCGACCACAATGTCGATCTCCGGGTCGTTCAGAATATCGTCCACATCTGTCGTAATCGTCTCCACCATGGACAGGCCGAAATCATGGCGTGCCTTTTCCATATCTATGTCGCGTACCAAAGCCTTTTTTATACAAACAGGAACTCCGGAACGCGCCTCGATATCATGAGCGTTATTATTGACAATGTTGGCCACACCGCCTCCCACAGTTCCTAATCCTAATAGGCCGAGATTGAGTGTCTTCATGCAAAAAAACCTCCTAGTCCTGCTAAATTCTCAAGGATTAACTTTTTCTGTAGTGTGCCTTATTATAATAACAGCCTTCAGTCAAGGTACGCAAATTAATCTTTTACTGAAAAGAATAGATGAGGAATAGATGAGGAATAGATGAGATAACACCCCGTTGAAATCCGTTGAAATCGGCAATTATAAAATTCAGGACAATTATGTTATACTATTTTATAAAATAAAATTTATAGATTGAAGCAAGCTATTTATGCAACAGCTTCCTTGTTGGGGGAGTTTTGCATCAGAGTTCTGCTATTCAAGGAGAGGGATGGAGATGGCTCCTAACACGTTTTTTCAGGAAAAGGATGCCTTGGCGTTTTCTGACGGACGGGCGCTTGGGTGCTACAGAGGCTTTGGCGCTCATGTTGTTGACGATGGGGTGTTTTTTGCGGTGTGGGTTCCGGGGGCAAAAAGGGTTCGGGTTGTGGGCGACTTTAACCAATGGGAGGATTCGCATAACATGCGCCTTCAGGGATCTACGGGGGTTTGGACGCTTTTTATCAAGGGTTTGGGCGAGAATGAGGCGTATAAGTACCAGATTACGACGAAAGATAACAGAGTCTATGCGAAGTCCGATCCTTTTGCTTTTTATCGTGAGAAGCCTCCGGGAACGTCTTCGGTGACATACCGTCTGGAAGGATTTGAGTGGTCTCAGGAGGATGCCCAGTGGATGGCTGATCGGCGGGGGGAGAGTCAACAGGATGAGGATCGGGAGGGCATGGGTGAGAGCCAAGGTGAGGACAGTCAGCAGGGGGCGGGCTGGGAGGTTCTCAAGGAGGATCCGAGCGACACTATGGGGGACGATAGATTCCGGCGTCAGCCTATGCTGATCTATGAGGTGCATTTGGGGTCGTGGAAACGGCGCGAGGATCAGTCGTACTCTACATACCGTGACTTGGCTCAGGAGCTGGTTCATTATGTGAGCGACTTGGGATATACTCATATCCAGCTGATGCCGGTGATGGAGCATCTTTTTGACGCTTCCTGGGGATATCAAACTTCGGGATATTATGCTGTCAGCAGCCGGTATGGGACGCCTCATGATTTTATGGCTTTTGTGGATGCGTGCCATCGGGCAGGATTGGGAGTGATTCTGGATTGGGTGCCGGCATGCTTTTGCGGGGATGAGCGCGGACTGAGCCGTTTTAATGGCGACAGGCTCTTTGAGGCTGAGAGGCAGGAGGATTATGGAAGCTTGCGCTTTGACTTTTCCCGAGGCGAGGTGCGAAGTTTCTTGATTTCCAATGCTTTATATTTTTTTGATATGTTTCATATTGATGGAATACGTATGGATATTTCGCGGGTTGTGTATAAGGATGGCGCTGCCCCGGAGGGGGGGCGGGAGATTGATCGAAGCGGGGTTGACTTTGTCAAGGGAGTCAATGAGGTTGTCCACAGCAAATACCCGGGAGCGCTGGTTATGGCACAGGAAACTGTGGGATGGCAAGAGATGACGGAGTCGCTGGAGGAAGGCGGGCTGGGGTTTGATTTTGTCTGGAATCTGGGCTGGCGCAGTGATGTTCTGCGCTATGTGTCCGCGGACTTTCCTTGGCGGTCTTCGAATCATTGGCTGATTGTGTCTACGTCGATGTATATGTTTTCGGAACATTTTGTGCTGCCGTTTTCCCACGAGGTGCTGGCCCATGGACATAAATCGCTGATCGGACACCAGGCGGGGAGCTATGAACAGAAATTTGCCGGACTGCGCGCGCTGTATTGTTATTGGCTGGCTCATCCGGGGAAGAAGATTGTTTTTATGGGGACGGAGTTGGCCCAATTTGCTGCGTGGCATTATAATGAGAGTTTGGAATGGCACTTAATTGAATATGATATACATGGGAAGTTTTCTGCCTTTGTGCAAGAGGCGAACCGCTTGTACAGGTCTGAAACGGCCCTTTGGGTTAAGGATATGGATCCGGAGGGGTTTGAGTGGATTGATGAGGAGAACAATGAACAGAATGCTTATTGTTTTGTCAGGAGGGCTGAGCGTTTTGATGATTTGCTGATTGTGGTGCTGAATATGTCGCCGACGTATTATGACCGCTTCCGTGTTGGGGTGCCAACGGTGTATCAGGAGATTTGCCGGGAGATGACGGGGGTGCGGTCCCAGGAAAGGTTCTTTGAGGAGGTGTTCAACAGCGATGCCTCCCGTTTTGGGGGATCGGATCGGGTGAATACCCAGGCTCTTTATGTGGATCATATTCCTTGGAACACCTGCGAGGAGTCGGTGGTGTTGAGCTTACCGCCTTTGGCTTGTGTTTTCTTGAGACCGGGAAGAGTTTGATGAAAAACAATCGAGCTGTCGAGCGTGGAGGGTATGTAGGGTATTATGTTTAAAAACAAAGAGGATTTCAAAAAGATCTATAGAGAAAAGTTCGCGGAGATTGAGGGAAAACAGCTGAGAGAGGGAACGGCGTGGGAACATTATAATGCGCTGGTTCAGCTGGTGAAGGAACGTGTTTTGGCTGCGAGGCTGACTCGGAAGGAGGTGACGGAAAAGGGTTTGCTGGATAAGCCGGATATGCCGGATATGCCGGAAAAACAGGTGTATTACTTCTCTATGGAGTTTCTGGTGGGGCGGCTGATGCCGAGTTATTTGCATAATTTGGGTATTTTGGACATAGTGTCAGAGGGGTTAACGGAAATGGGGATCTCGGTGGAGGATCTCATTCAACAGGAAAGTGACGCGGGTCTGGGGAATGGAGGATTGGGGCGCTTGGCGGCGTGCTTTCTGGATTCGATGGCGTCTCTGGGGGTGCCGGGCCATGGTAACGGGATCCGCTATCGCTATGGATTGTTTGAACAGAAGATTGTGGATGGCAAGCAGGCGGAGGTGGCGGATGACTGGCTGAAAAATGGCTATCCCTGGGAGGTGCGCAAGCCGGGAAAGGCGGTGCTGGTCAAGTTTAAAGGGCATGTGCGTGTGGAGTCGATTGAGGGGAGAATGGTTTTTTTCCATGAGGACTATGAGAGTATCCGGGCGGTTCCTTATGATATTCCGGTGGTGGGCTATGGGGCTTTGCCGGGCAAGAATAATCTCAGGCTGTGGAGTGCGGAGCCGGTGTCTCATGCGTTGGACTTGGCGTCTTTTAACGCGGGGGACTTTACTAAAGCAGTGAGTTATAAGTCTGAGGTGGAGGCCATATCCTATATTTTGTACCCGGAGGACAGCAATCGGGCGGGCCGGGAGCTGCGGCTGAAACAGCAGTATTTCTTTGTGGCGGCGGGGTTGGCGTCGATTATTCGTTATTATAAGGAGACGTATAAGAAACCGCTGAAAAATCTGCCGAAACATGTGGCGATCCATATCAATGATACACATCCGGTGCTGTGTATTCCTGAGCTGATGCGTATCTTGATGGATGAGGAGGGTTTGCGGTGGGAAGAGGCGTGGAAGATTACGGTGAACACGATTTCGTTTACCAATCACACGATTATGCCGGAGGCTTTGGAAAGGTGGCCGGTGGATATTTTCAAGTATCTGCTGCCGCGGATTTATATGATTGTGGAGGAGATTGACCGGCGTTTCTGCGAGGAGGTGGCTCTGAAATTTCCGATGGATTGGGATCTTCTGCATCAGGTGGGGATTTTGAAGGAACATATGGTGCGTATGGTGGATTTGGCGATTGTGGGCAGTTATTCTGTCAATGGGGTGGCACAGCTGCATTCCCGGATTTTGCGGGAGAAGGTGCTGGGGGGTTATTACCGGCTGTTTCCGTATAAGTTCAATAATAAGACGAATGGGGTGACTCACAGGCGTTTTATGGCGGGGGCCAATCCACGGTTGGGGAATCTGATTGATGAAGCGATTGGGCCTAAGTGGCGGGGCAATACGGCGGAACTGCGCCAGCTTATGGCTTACCGGGAGGATGCCGGGTTTTTGCAGGAGATGCATAAGGTGAAGCTGGCGAATAAGCAGCGGCTGGCCCGGTTTATTAAGGAGCGGCAGGGGGTGGTGGTGGATCCGGAGTCGGTTTTTGATATCCAGGTGAAGCGTATTCATGCTTATAAACGGCAGCTGTTGAATGTGTTCAGGATTCTGGATCTTTATAATCGTTTGCTGGAAAATCCGGATCTGGAAATTGCGCCTCAGACGTTTATTCTTGGGGGGAAGGCGGCGCCGGGATATATCTTTGCCAAGGATATTATTGAGCTGATCAATGCCGTGGCGGAGCATGTCAACAGTGATCCGGCGATTCGGGATCGGATCAAGATTGTGTTTTTGGAAAATTTCAATGTGTCTATGGCGGAGATGGTGTACCCGGCGGCGGATGTGAGTGTCCAGATTTCTACGGCCAGCAAGGAGGCGTCGGGGACGGGGAATATGAAGTTTATGATGAATGGCGCGATCACTTTTGGCACGCTGGATGGGGCGACTGTGGAAATCAGAAATGAGGTGGGCGAGGAGAATATTGTGATTTTTGGTCTCACGGCTGAGGAGGTTTTGGAGTATTATGCGTGCCAGGGGTATTCGGCCTGGGAGGAGTACGAACAGCATCCGCGGTTGGGGAGGGTTGTTGATCAGGTGGAGAATGGATTGTCTTTGCACATGAGGCCGTTTCAGGGGATTACGAATACGCTGCTTCGTGGCAATGATGACTTCTTTGTGCTCAAGGATTTTATGCCCTGTGTGGAGGCGACGAGCCGGTTGCATGAGTGGTATGCGGATCAGAGGAGGTGGCGGCAGTCGTCTCTTGTGAATATTGCGTGTTCCGGGATTTTTTCCAGTGACCGGACGATTCGGGATTATTGCAGCGGTATCTGGCGTGTGCCGTATCGGGAGATAGAAATACCTGAGATCACCGCAGCGGGGGATCCACTTACCGGGAGATAGAGGCTGATGAGAGGCTGATGGTTCGGAATTCGAATTTCAAAGGGTTTGGTTTTCGAATATCGACTGTCGGATTCCGATTCTGAGGGGAGGGAATAGCGATGGGACACCGAAAAGAGTGCATTGCTATGTTGTTGGCGGGGGGTCAAGGGAGCCGCCTGGGGTCTTTGACCCGCAACTTGGCGAAGCCGGCTGTGTCTTTTGGCGGGAAATACAGGATTATTGATTTTAGCCTGAGCAATTGCGCGAATTCAGGAATGGAAACGGTGGGGGTGCTGACTCAATATAAGCCTTTTCGTATCAATTCTTATGTCAGCTTGGGTACGGCTTGGGATTTGGATTCTCTGTCGGGGGGATTGTCTATTTTGCCGCCTTTTATGAGCGAGGAGGGGGGCAACTGGTATAAGGGGACGGCGAATGCTGTCTATCAGAATATGGATTTTATCAAGGATCATGATCCGGAGTATGTGTTGATTATTTCGGGGGATCACATTTATCGGATGGATTATCGGCTCATGTTGGAGTTTCATAAGGAGAAGAAAGCGGATGTGACAATTTCGGTGATCAATGTAACACCTCAGGAGGCGTCGCGGTTCGGCATTGTGTCGGCGGATGAGGCCGGGGAAGAGCAGATTCATAAGTTTACGGAAAAACCCAAGGTTCCGGACAGCACTCTGGCGTCTATGGGGGTGTATATGTTTAGCTGGCCTGTGCTGCAGCAGGCGTTGGAAGAGGATAACGCTGACCCGGAGTCGGATAATGATTTTGGCAAGAATGTTATTCCGCGGCTTCTGTCTCAAAAGAAACGGCTCTATGCCTACAAGTTCCAAGGATATTGGAAGGATGTGGGGACTGTGGAGAGTTACTATGATGCGAATATGGAGCTGCTGCTGGATAGTCCAAGCTTGGATTTATTTTCTTCGGAATCGCGCGTGTATTCGAATGAAGAGATTTTGCCGCCTCAGTATGTGGGCCCGGGGGCTCGGTTGAGTAATTCTTTGGTGAGCAATGGCTGTGTTGTGCTGGGGACGGTGGAGAATTCGATTCTGGCTCAGGGGGTCTATGTGGATGAGGGGGCCCATATTGAGAATTCGATTTTGTTGGAGAATTGTGTGATTGGCAAGGAGGCTTGGGTGAACCGCACGATTGTGGGGGAGGGCGCCCAGGTCAAGGCGTATTGTTCTGTGGGGATTGAGACGGGTGGCATAGTTCACCAATCGGGGATTACTGTGATTGAGGATAATTATGTTTTGCCGGAGGATACTCTGATTGTGGGAGGAACTAATATCTTTGCGGCAAGACGATAATATAGGGAAGGGGTGGGTGCTTTATGAGTCAAGCGATGGGGCTTATTTCCTGCAATAACCGCTCGGGGCTCCTGCGCGCGATCACACGGTCGCGGCCGATGGCGGCGGTTCCTTTTGGGGCTCGCTACAGGATGTTGGATTTTATGCTTTCGTGTATGGTGAATGCCGGAATCCGCAAGGTGGGGATTGTGTCGCCTTATAATTACCGTCCGCTGCTGGATCACTTGGGATCGGGCAAGGAATGGTCGTTGGACCGGAAATCGGATGGGTTGTTTATTATGCCGGGCAGTCCGGAGGGACTGCGTGTGGGGCTGTCCCATTTTCCGCTGCGGGATTTGCGGCAAAATCTGGAGTTTTTGCGCAGGGGTGTGAAGAGGGATGTTGTGTGTTCTGAGGCGGATTTTATTGCGAATATCGATGTGAGCCGTCTGTTGGCGTATCACCGGAATTGTGATTTTGATGTGACTTTGGTGGGGAAATCTATGGGCTCGGAGGAGGAGACTTGGGAGTCGATGCTCCATCTGGATATGACGGCGGAACAGGGTCTTGTGGGATGGGGCGACAAAAAGGGGTTGGAGCATGATCCCAGCATGGTCTATTTGGGGATGCTGGTGATTAAATGTGAGTTGCTTGATGAGATTGTGGCGAGCTCGCCTTTTGTGGAGAATATGGATATGTTTGAGTTTTTAGCGGATAATAAGCGGCATATTCGTATGGGGGTTTTTGAGCATACGGGTTTTTACAGGAAGATTTCTTCGATTGAATCTTATTTCCGCAGTAATATGGATCTGTTGGAGCCGAGTGTTCATACGGAGCTTTTCAATACGGATAATCCTATTTTGACGAAAATCAAGGATACGCCGCCGACGAAGTATAGGACGACGGCTTCGGTGAGTAATTGTTTGATTGCCAGTGGATGCTTGATTGACGGGACGGTGAGTGGCAGTGTCATTTCAAGGGGTGTGCGGATTGAGGAGGGGGCTCATGTGAGGGATTGTGTTATCATGCAGAGATCACAGATCGGCAAAAATGCGCGGTTGGAAAATGTGATTCTGGATAAACATGTTATTGTCAATGATAATGTGATTCTAAAGGGGGATCCGGGTGAGCCTGTGGTGATTGGAAAGAATGCGGTCGTATGAGAATTGAGAGGATATGGAGATATAGGTCATGAAGGTACTTTTTACGGTTTCGGAAGCGGCGCCGTTTGTGACAACGGGCGGGTTGGGGGAGATCGGGGGCAGCCTTCCTAAGGCGCTGTGCCAAAAGGGTATGGATGTGCGTGTGGCTCTGCCTAAGTATAGTGCGATTGCCCAGTCTTTGTTGGAGAAGGCTGAGTTGGTGTGTGAGATGAAGGTGGCTGTGGCGTGGCGCAGCCAGTATTGCGGTGTTTTATCTCTTATTCATGAAGGGGTTATGTATTACTTTTTTGAAAATGATTATTATTTCCATCGGGAGGGGCTTTATGGCTTCTATGATGAGGCGGAGCGGTACGCGTTCTTTTGCCGGGCGGTGCTGGACGCGCTGCCGGTTCTGGGGTTTAAACCTGACGTGATTCACTGTCATGACTGGCAGACGGCGCTGATTCCTGTTTTGCTGAATAATGGTTATCAGTATGATCCGTTCTTCGCGGAGGTGAAGACGGTTTTTACCATCCATAATGTCAAATACCAGGGGAGGTTCCCGTGGTCTGTGATGGGGGATGTTGTGGGGTTGTCTGTGGATCAGGATCTGTGGGAGAAGGTGGAGTTTCATGAGACGGTTAATTGGATGAAGGGGGCTATCTACTATGCGGGCCGTGTGACGACGGTGAGTCCGAATTATGCCCGCGAGATTATGGATCCTTATTTTGGGGAAAATCTGGATGGGGTTTTGCGGAATAATGTGTCTAAACTGAGTGGAATTCTTAATGGGATTGATGGGACTCTGTATAATCCGGAGGCGGATCCGCATATTTTTACGCTGTTCAGCTCTTCTTTGGCTCAGAAGGAGGAGAATAAGGTGAGGCTGGAGGCGTTATTGGGGATGTCGGATCTGCGGATGCCGGATCAGGGGATAGGTGCTGGGGAGCGGATTCCTTTGTTGGGGATGGTGACCCGGTTTGTGGATCAGAAGGGTCTGGATCTGGTGCGGCATGTCTTTGAGGAGATTATGTGTGAGGATGTCCATATGGTGATTCTGGGGTCGGGGGAGTGGGAGTACGAACATTTTTTCTCGATCATGGCGGCCCGGTATCCGGGTAAGTTTGCTGTGTATGTTGGCTATGATGTCCAGTTGGCGCACCGGATTTATGCGGCGTCGGATATGCTGCTGATGCCGTCGCGTTTTGAGCCTTGCGGCATTTCCCAGATGATTGCTATGCGTTATGGGACGATTCCTATTGTGCGGGAGACGGGGGGATTGAAGGATACGGTGTGTCCGTATAATGAACATACGGGTGAGGGGAATGGGTTCAGTTTTACCAATTATAATGCTCATGAGATGCTGGATGCTGTCCGGCGGGCGGTTTATGTGTATCGGCAGGATGAGAGGGCGTGGCGGGGGTTATTTAAGAACGCGCGCAAGGCGGATGTGTTGTGGGATAGTTCGGCTGGCAAGTATGTGGAGTTGTATGAGGGGTTGATGCTGGAGTGACGGAGATACTCATAATCAATTTTTGCGCATAACCAAGCATGGGGGCATATCGTAGATATCTTCGCGTACGGCGTACCTGATGTGTAAGTTTTTTGCTGTGGTTTTTTTTGTGTTCTTAAATACAATCATACAGTATTTTATATGTTTCGTGTACATAGATCCTGCTAAATCGTTGAAACTATAGAGGCTTGGCTACATAGGGGAACGAGTATGGTGATGACGAGATGAGGCTGAGTGGGCGGTACCCCTATAGTAACTTACAGACGCAAAGCGTCAATAAAAAACAAGAAAATCCAATACTGACCACTAACCACTAACCACTAACCACTGATCACTGACCACTTGCGGGCAAAGCCCGCATTAGGAGAAAACGAGGGAGCAACCATGTCGCAAAATGATGTTATGAATTTTGCCAAGGAAGCCTTGGGGGTTGCCGTGCTGATTGCGGGGCCGATGCTGGGCGGCGGCTTGATTGTGGGGCTTGTGGTTGGACTTTTTCAGGCTATGACACAGATTCAGGAACAGACTCTGACATTTGTGCCTAAGGTGTTGGTGGTTGTCCTGGTGATGTTGATCATGGGGCCATGGATGCTCAACACGCTGATGGCTTTTGCTGTCAATCTTATAAACGATGTTGTGATCTATGCACGAAAGTAATCTGGATTATGTGTTGCCAAAAAGGAATGGATGTATGCCGATTTTAGACGCTCTGCAATGGAATCTTTTGATTTTTGTATTGATTTTTTGCAGGTGGGCCGGCATGATTATGCTGACGCCGGTTTTTGGGGCGCGAGGGGTTCCGGTGATGGTGCGTCTGGGGCTGGCTTTGGGGTTGTCGCTGATTATCTATCCTGTTTTGGCGCCGACGGTGACGCCGCTGGCGTACGGGATGCTAGCCTACGCGGCTGTTTTAGTCAAGGAAGTGCTGATAGGGTTGACTTTTGGCTTTATTCTGAATCTTATTACTTTTGTGATGCTGGGGGCGGGGGAGTTTATTGATTTTCAGCTGGGTTTCATTATGGGGAGTACTGTCGACCCGTTGTTTGGCAACCGCAGCTTTATTGCCGGGAATTTTCTGATGATTATGACGAGCTTGATTCTCTTGGCAACAAATACCCATCACCTTGTTATTGCCGCGCTGGTTAAGTCGTATACTTTTGTTCCGATCAATCCAATACATATTCCGAACAGCAGCGAGTTTTTTATTAAAATTCTGGGGCAAACGATCTTCTTATCTCTGCAAGTGGCGATGCCTATTTACGGATCATTAGTGATCGCTAATGTGGGGGTAGGGCTTTTGGCTAAAGTGGTTCCTCAGCTTAACCTGCTCAATTTGTTTTTTCCTGTGAAAATTACTTTCGGGCTGATTATGTTCTACTTGACCATTACGCTTTTGGGTGGCGAGGTCGCGGGCGTGATTGAGATGACTTTTGGCTGGCTGGATGAGTTGTTTAGGGGGTGGCGGCAATAGCGGAACCGGCAGGGGAGAAGCGATTTCCCGCGACTCCCAAGAAGCGCAAGGATGCTCGTAAAAAGGGCCAGGTTCTCAAGAGTCCGGAGATTTCGTCGGCTGTGGTGCTGATTGGACTGGTCATGATTTTGCGGTTTTGGCTGCCTTCTATGATTATGTCTATGTCGGAGATCATTGTGTCGACGATGCAGATTACGGAGGAGTGGACGGCGGCTCAAATCAGCGCTCTCATGTTGTCTCTGACTTGGCGGGCGGCTGTGATGCTGCTGCCGCTCTTTGGGGCGGCTATGGTTTTGGGGCTGCTTATTAATTATGCTCAGGTGGGGGTGCTGTTTACAACCAAGACTCTTAAGTTTAAGTGGGAAAAATTCAATATCGCCAAGGGGCTTAAGAAGGTGTTTGGTCTCAAAGCGGTTATGAATCTGGTTAAGTCTTTGTTGAAATTTGGCGTTGTCGGATATTTTCTCTATGCTGTTGTGAGGGATAATTTTCGGGTGTTTCCGGCTATGCATAATATGACGGTGCTGCAGGCGGCGGCAACTTTGGGCGGTATTATTTTTGATATGGCGTGGAAGGTGGGGCTGGCTTTTTTGTTTGTGGCTTTTATTGATTTTCTGTATCAATGGTTTGAATATGAGAAAGAACTGCGCATGACTTTGCAGGAAATTAAGGATGAGTTCAAGCAGACGGAGGGGGATCCTCACCTCAAGGCGGAGATCAAGAAGAAACAGAGGGCCATGGCTCAGCGACGCATGATGGAGGAATTGAAGACGGCTGATGTGGTAATTACGAACCCGGCTCATGTGGCGGTAGCGCTCAAATATGATCCGGGGGCTCTTGACGCTCCCCAGGTGGTGGCGAAGGGGCAGGACTTGATGGCCAGGCGCATCCGGGAGGTGGCCCGGGAACATGATATTACTATGTTTGAGAATAAGGAACTGGCGAGGGCTCTCTACGCTCAGGTGGACTTGGGGGAGTTGGTGCCGGCTAATTTGTATCAGGCAGTGGCGGAGGTGCTGGCGTTTGTCTATAAGCTGGCGAAGAGACGGAGTGGGGTGCGGCCGGTGCTGTCATAAATATACTATGATCTTGGCAACACTTTTACAATTAACTTAAAGGTGTTGCCGAGATTTTCCCAAGGACGTTTATACATAAACTCTATAACATACTCCCCAACGCGGAGCGCCTTTAACTTGAAAGCCACCATCGCCATATCCCCCGGAGCGTTTCTTGCGGAGGTCTTGAGAGTTTTTTCTAGAAATTCAAATTCTACTGGGAGATTATTTATAGTCCATCTATATCCTGCCGAGGGGGTGGCTTGAAGGAGCTGTTCAAATTCTGTTCCCACGGTAACAGTCATGGTGTTGCTTGTATTATATGGATTCATGATTTTTTTCTCACAAAGGGCAGACGCTGCAGAAACCGTAGGAGAACCTGCAAGAGTTTGAAGAAAAATCCTTTTTTAGTTTTTTGTCCTTCTGGCGCTTCTTGTGGCAGGATCACATTTTTGGCCCCATAGAAGGGATAATCGTCAAATAAGGTGTCCCGGTCTTTGTAGGCGATTTTGAAATACCCGCTGTCTCCCCAATCCGGTCCCCAGGAGTTCTTACATAACCAGTACCGTCCTTGTTCGGAGAATCCTATCACAAGGACGGCGTGGTTTCCCTCATAACTGCCGGAAACGTGATGATAGATGTCGCCGCCATACCAGAAGAAGTCTTCGTAGATGCGAAAGGTGGCAACACAAGGTCCAATATTGGTCAGGTGGTTCTTGCGGTCTGTCATGCTGTTCAATTTGACTGAGGTTTTGATTTTGACGGCTTTGGCATCCCGGTCGGGAGAGAGGATGCATTGGGGAACAACTGTGGGAAGAGTTTGCCCAGGCGGGGTTTGGAGCAGACTGTCATAGGGAAAGCATTCTTCTTCGGTGATGCCGCGTGTCTGAGCTTGTTTGAGCGCCGCTTCAACATACCAGCCGGCACAGGTAGCGCCGTGGCTTGAGCAAAAGTGCAGATCTGCTTCGGACAGATCAATTTTGAGTCCGGCTCGCTCGATTGATACCATTGATTCAACCATAGCTGTGACGGAGAAGGACGCGCAGGCACCGCACCCGTATTGGTCTTTGACGCTGGACACGTGGTTACCCTGCCGCCAATCAACTTCCTGAGTGAATTTTGGGGCCGCTTCCACCAGGGGATTTTTAGCCAGTTGGGCTTTGTAGGCTGTGTGAGCTTTTTCATCAATGAGGGCCCCTAGCATGGCTCGGCGTGTCTTTTCCGGGTAATGGCCGATTCTGTTGTCTTTGGACTTCCAGCGAGCTTTGTGTTTTATAAAATCCTTGTTAAAACTTTGGAAATCTTTATATAACATGATTTTCTCCTCCCTGCTCTACTCTGTGATTTGTATGAGTTCTATTGGCAGACCGTCTTCTTCAATGAAAGCAACCCTATTTCCTTCCGAAGGAGTATTTGGTTGGATGAGTATTTTGCGTCCCTTGAGCGCTTCCTGTAAATCATCAACCTCAAAGGCCAGATGCGGCTTTGTTTTCACGAGTTCCGGTAAGGGGCACTCCTTTTCATATCTCATCCACTCTATCCCAAATTCGCTTTCTTCAAATCCATAATGATAGAGTTTGTAGTCTTTTAAATAGTGTTCTCCGAGAATACTTTTCTCGGTGGGAATGCCAATATGGTGGTATTTCCAATTGGTTTTTGCCATTATGGACTGCCTTTCTTGGGAAGTTATAGCCTTCATAAGAACCATATCCATGAAAGGTTTCTTGGACGCTCATGTCGTCCACGGTGTCTTTCATGGCCCGGGTTATTCCTTTCTCTGTGTTTTTTATATCCTAGCATTCTGAGGATTATTCCGTCAACTGCATTTGTTTTACTGTTGTGTTTTGAATTGGGCAAATCCTCAGAATTGGGCAATCCTCAGAATTGGGCAATCCTCAGAATTGGGCGTTGATCCCCAAACCGAAAGAGGCTATAATATAACCAGACTTTGGATGAGATACTCATACAATCAAAGGAATTGGGCCGGATAAGCCAGAAAGCAGTGCCACCCGGTGATCCTAATTCCTGAGGGTGCGGGGAATTGCGATAGCGCGGTCTGCGATTGTGTTTGGGGTACCCGGGAATCTATGGGTCTTGATATCAAGATAGGAGTTGGTTTTTTGAACCTTGTTATGGTTTTTGATGATCAAATTAATTTAGAAAATGATATCCAATCGGCAGCTTTTTTCAATGAAGGGGAGGTTGTCATACTTACCAATAAGGGAGAAGTATTGCTTTATAATTTCCATACCAAAGAACATAAGGATCTTTTTGAAACCAATCCTGGAAAAGGACTCCAATATTCAGATGGAGGCTTTGACCCTTCCGCTGATTCATCTATTTACACATTGGATAACATCATTGTTGTTGTCAATAATTATAAAAGACATGGTTTCGTATTGAACAGGAAAGAACACTCCCTTATTAATTTATGGCGGGAAGAATATCATGCCGACATTTCCAGATATCCAATCGCGTTGTTTAAGAATGAAAAAGACGAGCCGCATCTTATATTTGGCGTGGATTGGAACCAGATTCAAATTGCGAATCTTACTACCAGACAGGTTTTAACTGCGGATAAATCATTAATTGAGGAAGATGCGGAGAAAAAGCACATTGATTTTTACAAGAATTATGAAGAGGCTAATAAACTATTTTGGCCAAATGAATATGATTATTTTTACGGTAAGCTTATGATGTCCCCCGACAAGACAAAGTTGTTAAGCGCTGGCTGGGTATGGGGGTCTGCTGATTGCTTAAATCTATATGATGTAGAGGATTTTATCTCAAACCACCGTATTAAAGATGTAACCATAGGGGTCTGGGAACATAATAACCGGGCAGCTTGTTTTGTTGACAATGAGACGATTGCGGTCTTGTGTAATCCTTGTCGTGATGATGAAGAGGATGCTGTCAAAGACGCTCCTGATGATATCCGTTTGTTTCATGCGGATGGCCAAGGAGAAAAATGTAAAATCGCATTGCAAATTCCTCTTGACCTAAGTAGAGCGGAACTTTTTTATCATCAAATGACTCAATGCTTTTATACCTTCTCTAAGGAAGCAGGAGTTGCAGTAATTTCTTTGAATGGAGAAATTGTGTTCCATGAACCATCTTTTATTCCTCAACAATATGATTTATGTCACAATCGATTTATCCGTTATGACAAAAAACGGCTAAGTATTTTTAAAATTGAATGAATGAAAAGAATCCGCAGAATCCACAGAACACGGGGACATGTAGCACAGGAGGTTTTCCTTTGTAAAACATGCTAAAATGAATACAAGGGAATACCAGGGAGGGAACCCATATGGATGTCCAAGTTTATCCTATCGTTTTGTACAATGCTGTCGATACAAACGAGTACCGGAAATTAAATGACACAAGAGCAATAAAGAAAACATTGTCGATTCCGGCATGGCTTAATTATCAAGCAGAAAAAGCAAATGCGCCATTCTCTCAATTGTTGCAACAAGCTTTGAAAGAGTATTTACATGTTTCTGATTGAGGATTTTGTTAGTAAACTTACGGACAAACTTGACCAATACTTATATGAAAAATCCCCAGCCTTCACCGCCAATGCATGAAAGCGGTTCTGGCTCCATTCACAACCTAAAAGTCGGGCAACCTGTACTCAAATCGCCTCCGGATTCATCCCCAATTTTTCCAAATACAATTTATCTCTGGAAGTTACCTCTGTTGCCCATCTGGCTGACTTAAGTTTAGACGATATA